>DASQVO010000281.1:0-2564 GCA_035640715.1 Streptosporangiaceae bacterium | reverse complement strand
CTCGAATTCCGCCGTCTTGGCGTCATACACCAGTGAGCCCGTGACGTCTCCCGGCATCAGATCGGGCGTGAACTGGACCCGCTTGCTCTGCAGCGACAACGACGCGGCGAGTGCGCGCACCAGCAGGGTCTTTGCCACGCCTGGCACGCCCTCAAGAAGGACATGGCCGCGGCAGAGCAGCGCGATCACCAGCCCGGTTACCACCTGGTCCTGCCCGACGACGGCCTTGGCAATCTCGGTGCGCACCGCCATCAGGGCTGCCCTGGAATCGTCGGCGCCCGGCGCCCCCGGTGGTTCCGGGAGGCTGCCGGCGACAGCCGCAGGCGACACGCCGGTGGCGGTGTCCCGCACCGGAGAGGGGGTTTCGGCGGTCACGGGATGCGTACCTTTCTTTCCAGGGCGTCCAGTCTTTCCAGGGCATCCAGACGGTCGGCCAGAGCGACGAGCGCGGCGTCGTCCGCAGGAACGGGACCCGCCAGCAGGTCCATGATCTCCTCCGGGGACCGTTCGCCGCGGGCGGCGAGCGCCGCTGCGGCAGCCGTGGCGTCCGTGCTGCCGGGCAGCCGCAGCGATCGCAGGATACGGCCGCGGGCGGCATCGCGGAGCGCCGCGGCAGCCCGGTCGCGGGAGCGGCGCGCGTGGTAAAGCCGGCCGTGGCCCTCCACGGTTTCCGCTGCACGCACCACGACCGGAAGGCGCTCCATGACGACCGGGCCGAGCCGCCGCGCCCGCCAGAGCGCGGCGAGCGCCGCGGCGATCACAAGCTGGATGATCACCAGGTAGGCAGGCCACGGGACAATGCTGGTGAACGGCTCCTGACCGGCGGCGCCGGAACCGGCTGGCGCAGCGATGCCGGGCACGAGCCAGATGACTCTGGGGCGGCCGCCCAGCAGGTTCAGCGCAAGCGCAGCGTTGCCGCCGCTGGCCAGATCGGAGTTGGCCAGCGGCGCGCCGGTGCCGAGCACGGTGATGCCGGCGCCGGCGGCGGCATACCGGACCAGTGACGGATAACCGCCGGAGGGATAGCACTGCTGAGCCCCTGCCACGGTGGTGCTCAGCGCCATCCCGCCCATGTCGGCGAGGCCGGCCAGCCGGGCGGCCGGAAGGCCGCATGCAGGGGCCAGCAGTTGCCCGGGCACCTCCTGTATCTGGTGAACCGCTGGCGCCAGGACGGCCAGCACGGCCGGGTCCGGCGCCACGATCACCCGGTCACCCGGGATCCGGGCCAGCGCCCGCAACTGCCCGATGGTGAGCAGCTCAGGGCTCGTGATGAGGAGGGTGGCGGGACCGTTGCCTGACGTGGCCGCAGCAGCCGCGGCGGCCACGGAAGACACCCGGGTCACGGTCGTGCCGCGCTGGGCCAGCACGGCGGCGAGGGCACGCGCGCCGTACGGGTGTGCGTCCCCGGGATCGAGGTAGCCGCTCGTGCCCGCCGAGGGCTGCAGGAGTGCGATGACGGCACCGCCGATGATGATCACCGTGATGACGGCGAGCGGTCCGCGCCACCGCCGTGCCGCATTCCCGGCTGCCGGCCTGCCGGGCGCCGGGACGGTTCCGGGTGGTGGCCCCGGCCGGGGCGGGGCGGCTGTCTGGCTGGAGACGGTCGTCGTCATGTGGGCACCGCCAGACGCCGCGGGGTGCCCACGGGCTCACGGATAGCCGCATCGAGATCACGCAGCCGCTCGTATCCTTCCCGCGTCCCGTCGCGCCCGCCGTAGCAGACGTCATCGAAGAGCCGTGCAGCGGACGCGAAGTCGCCAGCGTGCGCCGGCAGCAGGCGGCCTGCCTCGTCGCTCAGTTCGTCCGCCGTGCGGCCTGGATCCGGGACCAGGGCACCTCGTTCCTCCAGCTCGGCCGCGATCGCGCGCAGGTACTCCAGGATCGCGGCCGAATGATCGCCGTCCGCGGCAAACCGCTCCGCGCGCTGCCTATATTCACGCGCGGTCAGCGGCGCGGTGCCGGACAGCGCGCCGGGGGCACGGCGGCGTGACCGTGCTAGCGGGCCGATCCTGGCGAGGATGGTGGCCACGACAACCACCAGGGCTGCCGCAAGGGCGGCAAACGCCCACCAGCCGCCGGGGACGGAGGCAGCGCCGACATTGAACAGCCTGTTCAGCAGGCTTCCGATCGCACCGAGCAGCCACTGGGTGAAGGATCTGTGCGGATGATAGACCGCCTTCGACAACTCGCTGCGCGCCAGTTGCTGTGCTGCCTGCCGGCCGATCCACGGACGTGCCGGCCGGCCGCTCACCGGGCGTAGCGCCCAAGCGGCGATCACCATCGCCCAGGGCCTGTGCCTTGCCCTTGGGACGGCCCGTGCGACGCCTGCCCAGCCGGCGGCGCCGACCCGGCAGGCGGCCGCCAGACGGTGGCGAACTCGTCGCCGGCGGGCCGCTCGCCGTCCGCCGCGGTCCGCAGGGCCATGTCCAGGCCCTCCTTGCGCATCCGCAGGTCGATGTAGAGGAGGACATATACGCCGGCGAGCAGCGCGCCCGTCAGGGTACGGCTCACGATGGTGCCGACCGTTCCAATGATGACGGCGGCGATCGGCGGGTGCAGCGAGT
>DASQVO010000280.1:0-11057 GCA_035640715.1 Streptosporangiaceae bacterium | reverse complement strand
CGTGAGCGGTAACGCTCGGGCGGCGATGACCGCCCCGGTGTCAGGCGGCAATGGTGCCCCGGAAACAGGAGGTATCCAGTGAGAAAGACCCTTCCGGCCAGCGCCGCGCTTACGGTGGCGGCCCTGCTCGCCGCTGCCTGCGGCAGCAGCACATCCGCGCCCAGCAGCCCGTCTTCGAGCGTCAGCACGTCGTCGAGCAGCAGCGTTTCCATCTCGGTGTCGGCCCCCCCTGGCAAGTTCCTCGGCTGCATGGTCACCGACACGGGCGGTATCGACGACCGGTCCTTCAACGCGTCATCGTGGCAGGGCATGCAGCAGGCCAAGACGGCCAGCCATGGCAAGGTTGCGGTCACGTACCTTCAGTCGACGACGCAAAGCGACTACGTCCCGAATATCAACACGTTCATCGGCAGCAAGTGCGGGATCATCGTCACGGTCGGATTCCTGATGGCCAGCGCCACGCAGACCGCCTCGAAGGCGAATCCGAACGCCAAGTTCGCGATCGTGGACAACGCCTACACATCGCCCCTGAGCAACGTCGATGCCCTGCTGTTCAACACCGTCGAAGACGGTTTCCTCGGCGGTTACCTGGCCGCCGGCATGACAAAGACCGGCAAGGTGGCCACCTTCGGCGGCCAGAAGCTCCCCACCGTGACCATCTACATGGACGGCTACTACGACGGGGTCCAGTACTACAACTCCCAGCACGGCACCCACGTGCAGGTCCTCGGCTGGAACGAGTCCACCCAGAACGGCAGTTTCACCGGGAACTTCACCGACCAGACCGCCGGCCAGCAGCTCACGCAGACGTTCATCACCGAGGGCGCCGACATCATCTTCCCGGTGGCCGGCAACGTCGGCCTGGGCGCGGCCAAGGCGGTCCAGGACGCGGACGCCTCCGCGGGCAGCCAGAAGGTCAACATGATGTGGGTGGATACCGACGGCTGCGTGAGCGCCCCGCAGTACTGCAAGTACTTCATCACGAGCGTGACCAAGGGCATCCAGACCGCGGTGAAGACGGCTGTCCTGGCCGCCGCCAACGGCACCTTCAAGGGCGGCAACTACATCGGCACGCTGGCCAATGGCGGCGTGGCCCTGTCGCCATACCACGATTTCGCCGGCAAGGTCCCGTCCAAGCTCCAGTCCGAGCTGGCCACGGTCAAGGCCGACATCATCAGCGGGAAGATCAAGCCGGCGACGAAGAGCCCTGCCTGAGCACGTGCGGAGTCAGGCCTGATGGTGGACTATCCCGGCCCGGGCGGACGTGCGTCCCGGGCCGGCCGCTATCACGCGGCAGGACCGTCGACGTGAGGCAGGCGCACGGGTGAACCTCGAACTGCAGGGCATCACGAAGCGCTTCGGCAGCCTCGTGGCCAACGACCACATCGATCTCTCGATCGCCCCGGGCCAGATCCACGCCCTGCTCGGGGAGAACGGCGCGGGCAAGACCACGCTGATGAATATCCTCTACGGGCTTACCCAGCCCGACGAGGGTGCGATCGTCGTTGATGGGAAGCCCGTGGTCTTCCAGTCGCCGAAGGACGCGCTCAAGGCCGGCATCGGCATGGTGCACCAGCACTTCATGCTGGTGCCAGTGTTCACGGTCGCCGAGAACGTCACCCTGGGTATGGAGCAGACCCGGGCGGGCGGGCTGCTGGACCGGCGCCGGATGCGCCGGAAGGTGCGTGAGCTGTCCGAGCGCTATGGGATGCGGGTCGATCCGGACGCGAATATCGAGGATTTGCCGGTCGGCGTGCAGCAGCGGGTGGAGATCCTCAAGGCGCTGGTCCGTGAGGCGCAGGTGCTGATCCTCGACGAACCGACGGCGGTGCTGACGCCCGGCGAGACCGAGGACCTGTTCCGGATCATGCGGGAGCTGCGGGGCAGCGGGCGGGCCATCGTCTTCATCTCGCACAAGCTCAAGGAGGTACAGGCGATCGCCGACACGGTGACGATCCTGCGCCGCGGCCAGGTGGTCGGCGAGCGGCCGCCGGACACCGGCGAGGAGGAGCTGGCCTCGCTGATGGTCGGCCGGTCCGTGCAGCTCCGGGTCACCAAGACGGTCGCCAAGCCCGGCCCGGTCGTGCTGGACGTCCGTGACCTGACCGTGGCCGGCAGCCACGCCCACCACGAGACGGCCGGCGGGCAGGCCGTCGTGGACGGCCTGTCCTTCCAGGTGCGGGCAGGCGAAATCCTGGGCCTGGCCGGCGTGCAGGGCAACGGGCAGACCGAGCTGTGCGAGGCGCTGATGGGGCTGCGCCCGGTGACGGCCGGCTCCGTCCGCCTGGACGACCACGACATCACCGCTGCCTCGCCCCGGGAGCGGCTGCGGGCGGGCATCGGCTATATCCCCGAGGACCGGCAGGAAGACGGGCTCGTCAGCAGCTTCTCTGTGTCCGAGAACGTCATCCTGGACACCTACGACCGCGCCCCGTTCGCCTCCGGCCTGGCGCTCAAGCTGAACACGATCCGCGAGACGGCGGAGACCCGGGTCAGCGAGTTCGACGTCAGGACCACGTCGATCTCGGCGCCGGTGGGCACGCTGTCCGGGGGCAACCAGCAGAAGGTCATCCTGGCCCGCGAGATAGGACGTGACGTGCGGCTGCTGCTGGCCAGCCAGCCGACCCGGGGCCTGGACGTCGGGTCGATCGAGTTCGTGCACCGGCGGATCATCGAGGAGCGGGACAAGGGGGTGGCGGTCGTGCTGGTCTCATCGGAACTCGACGAGATCTATGCGCTCGCCGACCGGATCGCCGTCATCTACGAGGGGAAAATCACCGGTTTCAGGCCCCCGGACGTCCCGGTCGGGGAACTCGGCCTGCTGATGGCGGGGGCCGGAGGCACCCCGCCGACCCGCGGCGAAACCGCTGCGCAGCTAGCCGCCGAAGTCGGCACGCGGCTGGCCGACGATGCCGCCGACCAGCCGGCTGACGGACCACAGCCACTGCCGACTGCCCCGGACCCGGCCGCGCCTGGCGACGACGGCGAATCCACCCTGACCGTCAGGAAACCAACTTGAGCGACCGGGCCCCTGCGCCTACCCCGCCGTCCGTGGCCGCCGACGAGACGGGTACCGGACAGGAGCGGCAATCCTTCAGCAGGGCACTGCTGGACGCGATCCTCGAGGGCAACTCCGTTGTCGTCACGATCCTGGCGATCTTCACCGCGATCGTGATCGGCGGCTTGCTGATCGCCTTCACCAACAACACCGTGCTGCACGCCTGGGGCAACCTGTTCTCGGCCCCCGGCAACGCGATCGCGCAGGCGTGGGACGCGGCCTCCGGCGCCTACGTGGCCATGTTCGAAGGTGCCATCGTCAACCCGCACACGGTGGCCGCACTATTCCAGCAGAAGTCGCTGTCGGTCGCCTTCCACGACGGCACGGTCAGCGCGGTGTTCAATCCGCTCTCCGAGACAGCGGTCAGCGCCACGCCGCTGATTCTGGCCGGTCTGTCGGTCGCCGTCGCGTTCCGCGCCGGCCTGTTCAACATCGGCGGGCAGAGCCAGCTTATCGGCGGCGCGATGCTCGGCACCTGGCTCGGCTTCGGGGTGAGCCTGCCGCCGGTCATCCACGTCGTGATCTGTGTGATCGGCGGCTTCGTGGGCGGCGCGGCATTGGGCTGGATCGTGGGCGTGCTGAAGGCCAGGACCGGCGCGCACGAGGTCATCGTGACGATCATGGCCAACTACATCATGCAGTACCTGCTGTCCTACCTTCTGGGGACCAGCGCGCTAGAACGCCCCGGCGCCAACGGTAACCTGATCAGCCCGGTTATCGCGGGTGATGCGCATCTCCCGCTGCTGGCCGGCTCGCACCTGCGGATCAACGCCGGCTTCCTGCTCGCACTGGCCTGCGCGGTGGGCGTGTGGTGGCTGCTGAGCCGGAGCACGCTCGGTTTCGAGTTCCGCACCGTGGGCGCCAACCCGAACGCGGCCCGCAGTGCGGGCATGAGCGTGGAGCGCACCTGGATCCTGGTCATGCTGATCGCCGGCGGGCTGGCCGGCCTGGCCGCCTCGACCGTCATCCAGGGCACCGACTTCAGCCTCAATTTCCAGAGCTACGGCACCTACGGGATCGACGCGATCACCGTCGCCCTGCTCGGGCGCGCCCGCCCGGGCGGCGTGGTTCTGGCGGCGCTGCTGTACGGCGCGCTGCACGCCGGGGCCCCGCTGATGCAGGCCAGCACCGGGACGCCGGTCGACATCGTCCAGGTGATCCAGGCGCTGATCGTCATGTTCGTGGCCGCCCCGCCGCTGATCAAGGCGATGTTCCGGCTGCGCACGGCCCGGGCCGGCGGAACCGGCCAGGTCTTGTCGAAGGGATGGGGCGCATGACCACGCTCGCCGGCGCGACCCGGATTCCGCTCAGCGTGAGCCGCCGGTTCCTCGCGCCCGCCACTTTCCTCGTGCTGGGACTGGCCGACATCCTGGTCTTCGGCCGGTACGCCCACCACGGTGACGCGACGTTCGCGTTCTCGCAGCCGTTCGCGAAGGTGACGGTGCCGAACCTCCGGGTCCCGGCGGCGGAAACCGCGTACGGGCTCGGCGCCGCCTCGATCGCCATCGGCGCCCTGCGGGCCGCCGTCGACCCGGGCAAGATTGTGCGGCGGGTCAGCATCGGCCTGGTCCTGGCCTTCTTCGTGATCTCCTTGCTGTGCTGGGCCTACGCCGGGTCGGCCAACACGTTCAACGTCATCAATCAGTTCCAGGGGACGCTGGCCGACTCGATCCCGCTGATCTTGGGCGCGCTGGCCGGCTGCCTGTGCGAGCGCTCCGGCGTGATCAACATCGCGATCGAGGGCCAGCTGCTGCTCGGCGCGTTCGCCGCGGCCATCGTGGCCAGCGCCTTCGGCACGCTGTGGCTCGGGCTCATCGCCGGGTCGCTGGCCGGTGGCCTGGTCGGCCTGCTGCTGGGCGTTTTCGCGATCACGTACCTGGCCGACCAGATCATCCTGGGCGTGGTGCTCAACGTCTTCGTGTCCGGGCTGACCGGGTACTTCTACGACAAGCTCCTGGTCCCCTACGCCAACACGCTGAACTCTCCGTCCACCTACCTGCCGATCAAGATCCCGCTGCTCGGGGACATCCCGATCATCGGCCCGGTCTTCTTCGACTCGACGCTGTTCCTCTATCTCACCTACATCGCGATCGCGGCGGTCCAGGTCGGGCTGTTCCACAGCCGCTGGGGACTGCGCGTCCGGGCCGTCGGCGAGCACCCGGCCGCGGCGGACACGGTGGGCATCAGCGTGCTGCTGACCAGATACCGCAACGTCATCCTGGCCGGCCTGCTGGCCGGGATCGGCGGCGCGTTCCTGACGATCGGCTCCGTGGGCTCGTTCGGCAAGGACATGTCCTCGGGCAAGGGCTACATCGCGCTGGCGGCGATGATCTTCGGCCGGTGGACGCCGCTGGGCGCGGTTGGCGCGGCGCTGCTGTTCGGCTTCACCTTCGAGCTACAGTCCGTCCTGTCCACCATCAACGTGCCGATCGCGTCCGACTTCCTGCTCATGGCACCCTACGTCGCCACGATCATCGCCGTTGCCGGGCTGGTCGGCCGGGTCAGGCCACCTGCCGCCGACGGGCAGCCCTACATCAAGGTATGAGCGGGAAACACAGCATGAGCCAGCCGGAGGCAACCGTCACGGCAGATCCCTACGCGGCGGCCGCGGCGAGCGCAGCCAAGCTGGCCGAACTGACCGGCCAGGCCCGGCACGACGCGGCCGTCGTCCTCGGCTCCGGCTGGGCCCCCGCCGCGGACGCCCTCGCGGAGACGCTGGGCGCGGCCGTCGCCGAGATTCCGGTGACCGATCTCGGCGGCTTCGCGCCGCCCACGGTCGCCGGCCACGCGGGCACGGTGCGGTCAATGGCCGCCGCCGGCCTGCGGCTGCTCGTCTTCCTCGGGCGGACGCACCTGTATGAGGGGCACCCGGTCACCGCCACGGTGCACGGCGTCCGCACGGCCGTGGCGGCCGGCTGCCGGGTGGTCGCGCTGACCAACGCGTCCGGCGGGATCCGCGACGGCTTCCGCGTCGGCCAGCCGGTGCTCGTGCGGGACCACCTTAACCTCACCGGGCGGTCCCCCCTGGCCGGGCCGCCGCCCCCGGAGCCGTACCCGCCCCGTTTCGTCGACCTGACGGACCTCTACTCCCCCCGCCTGAGGCACCTCGCCCGCCAGGCGGATCCGTCCCTGGCCGAGGGCGTGTACGCGGCGCTGCCCGGCCCGCACTATGAGACGCCCGCCGAGATCGCCATGCTCCGCGTCCTCGGGGCCGACCTGGTCGGGATGTCGACCGTCCTGGAGGCGATCGCCGCCCGTCACCTCGGCGCCGAGGTCCTCGCCATCTCGCTGGTCACCAACCTCGCGGCCGGGCTGAGCGGCGCACCGCTCAGCCACCAAGAGGTGATCGCCGCAGGCCGGGCCAGCGCCGGCCAGATGGGCTCGCTCCTCGCCGCGATCCTCCCCCGCGCCTGCGCTTCCGCTGACTAGTTGAGAGCGAACTCCCCGGCGGTCGTTGTCAGGCCAGGAACTCCGCCAGCGGGAAGGAGCGGTGACGCCGAGGTGGGATCAGGAAATTCTGCCGGTGAGTCGTGTGCACAACGGAATTCAGGCCCGCTTTGGGCGAGCGCGGGGAGAAGCTGACGGTCTTGCCGTCGGGATAGTAACCATCCATCGCAAGGCGAATACGATTGAACGTCTCAGCCGTCGGCGCAAAGAGCAGGAAATGCAGCCCCGCGGCTTTCTTGCTGCTGTAATGATCTCCGGCCGGGTCGGAAGTGTAGTAGAACGGATTGTCCAGCGTGGCGAAATCACCGCGATTGGATACGGGTGTGTTAGCCGGGTAAGTATGGCCGTAGTTGCTTCTCGTCGCTGTCTGCAAACGGTTCGTCGGCTGCATGCTCCCATTATGGCCGTACGCTCGGTATTTCCGGACATTCTGAAAGATGTTGGCTTCGCTTTCGGCTGGGGGATCCGCGGTCACTGATCCCGGGGCAAGCGAAAGGCCGGGCTTAAACATCGCCCGGGCGCGGTCGGCATACGTGGGGAAGTTTTGCGACCCCTCCCGTCCGTGCCCGTACCAGGTAGCCAGGTCCTGGAACATGTGCGAGAGAGGCATGATGGTGCCCTGCTTGAAATAACCGTTGGGCCATTGGTCTGTCCAGCCGGGGAGTGTCTCGAAGTTCGAAACGGGGATGGAACTCTCCGCGGTTTGGATAGTGGTGGTGAAGCCGAGGAAGATCGGGGAATTGAAGGGGATCGACGTCGCGCCGGGGATGCTGGCTGCCAATGCTAGTTTGCGCGCGAGTCCCTCCTTCCCAGTCTCACCGCCGCCGGTGAAGCCTCTGCGGATGCTGGTGACCTTGAACAGGCTGCCCGCCTGGCCGCGTCCCGTCCCGAACAGGGCATTCGTGCCTGCCATGATGTTGGCAAGTGAGTCACTGCGCAGCAGCACGGCCAGATCATTCTGCTCCAGGCGGACCGGCCCGAAGCCAGCCGGGGGCTGGTCACTGGGGAACGTCCTGGCTTCCTGGAGCGCATAGACAGTATGGCCCCGCTGTTTGGAGGTGATCAGGTCGACCGGCAGATACCCGGGGTAGCGCGTCCCCGCCCGAAAACAACTTGAGCCTTTTTCGAGACGTGGGATGTAGTGCTGGAAGTAGGGAAGCCCCCAGGTGACCACCACACCCAGGCCGCTGGGAGGGGGAGGAAAGCGCTCTTCCAGGCCCTGGATGACGGATTCCAGGAGATGCTGCGCCTCCTGCAAGGCTTTTGCGTTCGCCGGGACCTTCAACTTGGCCGTGATGACATGATTGTGCAATGGCGGGACCAGGACCGGGATCGTGCCAGTCTTGCTGGCAACGCCCGAGGCGTTCTCCATGATGCGCCGCGGATTCGGAATGGCATATTGTTCCGGCGGCAAGAGTTTATCAGCTCCGGCAGCGGCCCGTGCGGGCGGGCTGACAAGCGTGTCAATGAGCTCGTAGATGCCAGCAGAACCCAGGGCCGCGCCAAGAGTTACCCCCGCGATGAAATCTCGCCTGCTCGGTGCCCCGTATTGCTGTTCATCATCCTTCATTGCGCCCCCCCGCCGGATACCCCTTCTTTATCCTACGTACCCGATGGGAGATCACTAATACAGGACCGGTCGGCCTACCGCCGCTGTCCGGCCGCGCTCAGCCGTCGCCGAGCGCGGCGTAGGCGACCGCGGCCTCGGCCGCGAGGCCGGCGTTGTCGACGATGAGCTGCAGGTTCACCTCGACGCTGCGGCCGCCGCTGAGTTCGTGCACCAGGGCGAGCACGGCCGGGGTGACCGCCTGCCCAGACAGCCGCCGGCCGCGGACCTGCCGCACGGCCTCGTCGATCAGCGGCTCGACATCGATGCTCTCCACCGGCGGCCGGGCCAGCAGGATGCCCACGGCCCCGTTGAGCTGCCAGTGCGCGGCGCAGATGCGGGCCACCTCGGGCGCCCCGCCGACCACCGCCGACACCGGCGGCCCGCCTTCAGCGGTGTAGAACCTCGGCAGCGTTTCCGTGCGCCAGCCCAGGACAGGCACGGCGAGGGTCTCGAGCAGTTCCGCGGTCGCGCCGACGTCCAGCAGCGACTTGGCGCCCGAGGCAACGACCGCCACCCGGGTCCGCGCAATCTGCAGCAGGTCGCTGGAGATGTCGAGGCTCCGGGCGAAATCACGGTGCACGCCGCCGATCCCGCCGGTGCCCATGAACTGGATCCCGACCCGGCGGCAGACGGCCAGCGTGCCGCCCACCGTGGTCGCGCCCAGCGCGCCCTGCACAAGGCACGCGGCGAGATCACGGGCGCCCACCTTGCGCGCCGACGATCCCGCTTCCGCAAAGCGTTCCAGCTCGGGCCTGGTCAGGCCCACGCGGACGGTGCCGTCGACGATCCCGACCGTCGCGGGCGTCGCGCCGGCCTCGCGTACCCGGCGTTCCGCCTCGACCGCCGCCGTCAGGCCCTGCCCGTCGGAGAACCCGTGCGAGACCAGCGTGGTCTCCAGCGCGACGACCGGGCCGCCCGCCCTGCACGCCTCGGCGACCTCCTCGGCCACCACCGTCGGTTCCGTCACGGCATCGCTCCTATCTTCGACACGGCATCCGCCGCCGCGCGCAGCCCTAGATCCACGCCGCCGAGCAGGTAGCCGGCCGCGAACGCGTCTCCGGCGCCGGTCGAGTCGACCGGCGCGGCCGGCCGCGCCGGATAGAGCCGGCCGCCGATGCGGACACCGTGCGGGCCCAGCTTCACCACCATCTCGGCCCCGGCGATGGTACCGACCAGGTCCGCCTCGGCTTCGGTGCCGAAGACGACGTCCGGCCGCAGCCGGGCCGCGAGCTCACGGAACCGCTGTACTCCGTAGGCCCGCACCGCCGCGGTGGAGGAGAGGTCGATGCTCCGGTGCGCGACACGGCCGGCGGCCGCCAGGGCGGCGCCGCGGACCGGCCAGGAGACAAGGCTATAAGCAGGCAGGTGCAGCCAGTCGCAGCCGACCAGCCAGCCGGGGTCGATCGCGCCGGCCTCGAGCCGCGGGCCCATCCCCCGGTCAGTCAGCATGGATCGGGACCGTCCGCCGTCCGACAGCGAGACCACCACACCTGTCCGGCCGTCCAGCACCGGCCCGGCCAGCTCGACGCCGCGGCGGGCGAGTTCGGCGGCCACGAGGTCCGCCGCCGGGTCGTTGCCGCGGGCCGCGATCAGCCGCGCCCGGCCGCCCAGTTCGGCCACCCAGGCGGCCACGTTGGCGGCCTGCCCGCCGGCCCCGACCGACGTGCGCACCGGCGTGTCGGTCTCCTCCGCCACCGGGCCGTCCAGCCGCACGACCACGTCGAGGTGGGCGTCCCCGAGCACGCAGATGATGCCGGCGCTGCCGGTCCGACCCTCTCCCATGCCGCCTCCGGCCGTGTGGCGGGCGTGCCCGCTAGTGTGGGGGCGCGGCGGGCAGACGTTCCCTGGCGCGTCGCTTCGCGCATCCGAGGAGCTGCCACGACCTCCGGTTCGGCTGATAAGGAAGCCTTTGCGGCGCCCCCCGGGGAGCTGGCCGGCACCGGGCACCGAGCTGCCTCCGCACGGGCGCTGCCGCTCGCCGTCACCCTGCAGTTCATGATCTCAGCTGGTGACGGGCTGGCGATGGTCGCGCTCGCGAGCCGCATATACGAGCGCTCGCACGCCGGCTGGGCGGTGGCGTCGGTCTTTCTGGCCGTGAGCATCCCGGTGGCGGTGCTCGCCCCGCTAGCCGGCATGCTGCTCGACCGGTTCAGCCCGAAGCCCGTTCTCACTACGGCGGCCGTCGGCGCGGCGGTGGTGGCCATGGCCCTGACCGCGGTGACCGGTACCGCCGGCACGCTCGGGCTGGCCGCCGGATTCGGCCTGTGCGCAGCTCTGCTCCAGCCGGGCCTGGGCGCGATTGTCCCGCGGCTCGCGCCGGCCGGGGCCATTACCCGCGCCAACAGCTACCTCCAAGCGGCCACCTGGGGCGGTATGACAGCTGGGCCGCTGCTCGCAGGCCTCCTCAGCGCCGCCGGAGGAGCCCGGCTCGCGCTGCTCGGCGACGCCGCCACCTATGCGGCCGGCGCTGCGGGCCTGGCGATGCTGCACCTTGCCCGCCTTCCCGCCCTCGACGAGCCGCCGGTACGGGAATCGATATCCGTGCAGCTCAGGGCGGGAATGATGTTCCTGCGCGCGGACCGGACCGCTGGCCTGCTCGTCGTCGTGGTGGGGATCATGGTGGCCTTCGCCTACCTCGCCGTTGTCGCCGAGGTGGTCCTGGCGCAGGGCGTCCTGCGGGCCGGATCCGGCGGCTACGCCGTGCTCGTCGCATCGTGGACCGCCGGGATGGTCGCCGGGTCGCTCGCGGGCGGACGGCTGCCGGGGCGCTGGCTCGTGGCGGCGGCCCTGATCGGCACGATCGCGACGGGCGCCGGGATCGCGCTGGCCGGCCTCGCGGCACGGCTATGGCAGGCGGCCCTCGCCTACGCCTTCGGCGGCCTGGCCGACGGGCTCGAGGTGCTGGCCACCCGCAGCTACCTCAATCAGCACGTGCCGCCGCCG
>DASQVO010000279.1:0-5901 GCA_035640715.1 Streptosporangiaceae bacterium | reverse complement strand
ATCACCGCGACGACCAGGCCGATCATCAGCGCCGCGGTATTACCTTTCGGCGCCTGGTTACGGTTGTCGATCAGCGCGGCGATGAGCGCGACCAGGATCGCGGTACCGACCACCTGGTCGACAAACGGGCCTGCCCACGCGCTGTGGAAATAGGGCGCCGGGTACGTCGCGAAGATCGCGAACGTGCTGATCGAATGAGGCCGGGTCATGTGGTTCGTGGCATTGAACCAGTTGATGGCAGAGAAGTACACGCCGTACACCAGGCCCGCGCCGCAGAACCCCCCGGTCACCTGGGCCAGCCAGTATGGCACGACCTTGCGCCAGGGAAAGCCCCGCCGCAGCGCGAAGCTCAGCGTGACGGCCGGGTTGATGTGCGCGCCGCTGACCCCGCCCGCCACATACACGCCGAACACCACCGCGAATCCCCACCCCCAGGCGATGATCAGCCAGTTCGCCGGCCCGAACGGAGCCAGCTTGAGCACCTGGCGGCCGGATCCGGGCAGCCCGGCCACGGCGACGGCGACCGAGCCGTCCCCCAGCAGCACCAGAATGAAGGTGCCGAAGAACTCGGCGAGCATCTCACCGCCCAGGCCAGCCCGTAGCCGGGCGAACGGGGTGGTACGGGGCAGCACCCTGCCAGCCAGATCCGCCATCGCCGCTTACGCCTCCTCTCGAGCCCAGTGACTCGCTCGTTTCACCGCCTCCCGCCAGCGGGCATGCAGCCCGTCCCGCTGGTCCTGGCTCATCTGCGGCTCGTAGCGCCGTCCGGTGCGGCGGGTGCGCTGCAGTTCGCCGCGGTCGGCGAAGACTCCGGTGGACAGCCCGGCCACGTACGCCGAGCCGAGCGAGGTGGTCTCGGTCATCTCCGGCACGTCCACGGGGATGCCCAGGATGTCGGCCTGGAACTGCATGAGCCACCCATTGACGGCGGCACCGCCGTCCGCCCGCAACTCAGTGATCTGCTCGCCGGACTCGGCGCACATCACGTCGACCACGTCGCGGGTCTGGTAAGCCTCGCTTTCCAGCACCGCGCGGGCCAGATGCGCCTTGGTGGTGCCCCGGGTCACCCCCAGCAGAGTGCCGCGGGCTCGCGGATCCCAATCCGGAGCGCCGAGCCCGGCCATGGCCGGCACGAACCACACGTCGTCGTTGCCGTCCAGGCTCGCGGCCAGCGACTCGGTCTCCTCTGCTGTACCGATGATGCCCAGGCCGTCGCGGAGCCACTGCACCGCGGCGCCGGTGACGAAGACCGAGCCTTCGAGCGCGTACTCGACCGGTTCTCCCTCAATCCCGTAGGCGACGGTGGCGATCAGCTTCTCCGAGCCCAGACGAGGCTGATGACCGGTGTTCTCCAGCACGAACGACCCTGTACCGTAGCTGTTCTTGGCCTGCCCCGGCTCAAAGCAGGCCTGGGCGAACAGCGCAGCCTGCTGGTCGCCGAGGATGCCCGCCACCGGCACGGCCGCCCCGAGGAACGCGCCCCGGTCCGTCTCGCCGTAAACCTGTGCGCTCGGGCGGATCTCCGGCAGCACCTGGCGCGGGATGTGCAGCAGCCCGAGCAGATCGTCGTCCCACGCCACCTCGGCCAGGTCCATCAGCAAGGTGCGCGAGGCATTGGTGCAGTCCGTGATGTGCACCCGGCCGCCAGTGAGTTTGTATACCAGCCAGGAATCGATCGTGCCGAACAAGATTTCCCCGGCCTCGGCGCGCTTGCGCAGGCCGTCCACGTGGTCGAGCAGCCAGGCGATCTTGGTCCCGGAAAAGTATGGGTCGAGCAGCAGCCCCGTCTTGTCATGGATGAGCTGCCCGGTACCGGATTCGGTGAGGCGGCGGCACATCCCGGCGGTGCGGCGGTCCTGCCAGACGATCGCGCGGTGCGCCGGGCAGCCCGTTGGCCGCTCCCAGGCCACCGTCGTCTCCCGCTGGTTGGTGATCCCGATCCCGGCCAGCTCACCCGGCCGTACCCGGGCGTCCCGCAGCGCCCGCTCTGCCGTCCCGGTGACGGTGCGCCAGATTTCCTCCGGGTCATGCTCGACCCAGCCAGGGCGCGGATAGTACTGCGGGAACTCGGTGCTCGCACTGCCGATGACCTGGCCGTCACCGGAGACGACCACCGCCTTGGTGCCGGTCGTCCCCTGATCGATCGCAAGCACATGCCGGGCGTTCACGCGTTCTACCTACCCGAATCGCGACAGTTATGTCGCGAAGCGAGAAAATCCTCGTTATCCCGCAAACCGCGCCTATGGCAGATCACATGACGGACGCAGTGGAGCGCGCCCGCTACGCCATCCAGGGCACATTCCCCCGCACCGCCGCCCGTACGCTCCCGTACACCGGAATCCGCTGGTCCGCCCCGGTCAGCCCCAGCACCCCGGCCACCATGCCATTCGGGCACGCCACCGCCATCGACCCGCCCCGCGCCATCAGCGCCTCCTGGGCCTCCACCAGCACATGCACGCCCCGCGGCTCCATCAGCCGAAGGCCCGACAGGTCCACCACCACCCGGTCCGGTCCCGCCTCCACCAGCCCGGCCAGCACATCCCGCCACCGGCCCACTGTGCTCACATCTAGCTCACCGGCCAGCGTCAGCACCATGCAGCCATCTACCGACGACACCGACACCGTCAGTTGATCACCCATCGCCTGCTCCCTGGCCCCCGCGAACGGCCACCGCAGGCCTAGGACACAAACGGCGAGCAGGCGGCGGCTACGGCCACGTCGGCTAAGCACCTAAACCGACCCTGCCACCCTAAAATGACCGGAAACAACAGTCCACTCCGGCAAACGATCGCATAATGATTTTTTACCTTCATTCACAAATCCCTCATATTTCACAATAAATCCTGCATAGCACCCGCACCGGCTATATAGCCTATATAGTGGCCACGCGCCCGTGCGGGCGCTGTTCGCCTGCCCGGGCAGGATGAATGGCGGGCGTGGGGAAATTGCCCATGTGCCGAAGATGCGATTGTGGTGCTGGCGCATCAGCATGGTCATTCGCGACGGCTGATGGCCGAATTCTCCCGGCGGCCTCTTCTTGCGGATCAGCACGGGCGATCAGTTGCAGCGCCGCCAGCTGCTGATGGATAAACTGCGCCAATTTTCGCCACTCAGGGGACGGTGAAGCAACGGTATCTGAGGCCGAGGAGATGCTGGTCAGCACGGCCGCCCGGCTGCGCGGTCCTACCGGGCAGCATACTGGTTGACCGTCTTGACCGTCTTAACCGTCCGGTCGGCGCTGGCACGGCCGAGGCTGTCATATACCGAGACCACCTGTTCAGCGCCCGCGGAAGCAAGTACCCGCGCCACCGCGGGCTGGGGGGACGCCAGTACCAGCGTCCCGCCCCGCCGATGCACGACCCGGCCGGCCCACAATAGGATGAGCGCGGCCCACCAGTCCAGGGACGAGAGCTGAGATAGATCAATCACGATCCGGTCCGGTTCCTGCGCGGTCTGCAGCTCGAGCAGCTCACGGAACCATGCGCAGTCGCCGATACCGACCCGGCCCGCCAGCGATACCACGGCGCAGAGCGCTCCGCCGTCAGGCTCCCGCGCCGGCGCCGAGACATTCAGCAGCTCCACTTCACCCTCACAAGCTGGTACGTCGCACAGCGATGCACCCATTCACGGCCTATTCATGGCCTACTTGCTACCTCGGCACACTGTTCACAAACCACGCTGCCGCATCTCACGCGGCGGATGCATGGCAGCGCACTTTCCGGGCAGTTCTGTTCTATCGCCGAACGATGGTTCGGCGGCCGAGTCGCGGGTAACGGCCCCGCAGATACCGCGGATGAGCTGAGCGGAGGCATGGTGCGCAGGGATGGGTTTGGCCCCGATCCGCGCGTCACAGCCGGGGCGACGGCAGCAAGCCGCGGCCGCAACCGTGGCCAGGCGATGACCGGCCGCACAGCCCACTACCACGGGTCTTATGGAGCGTCAGGTTGCGCAAGGGCGGTGATGAGGTGCCCGAGGTTGCGGCGGCGGGAACTGGCGGGCCACACGGCCCAGGTGCGCCGGACCAGGGGATCCTCCGTCAGAGGTGTACCCGGCCATGGCGCGAAGGGCCTGGTCGTGCCGGGCCAGGATCGCGCGGGCTTCGGCCAGCAGCGTTGTTCCCGCTTCGGTGATCCGTACCCCGGTACTGCTGCGCTCCAGCAGTTTGACGCCGAGCTCGCGCTCCAGTGCGTTGACTGTCTGTGAAAGAGCGGGCTGGCTCACGTGCAGGCGGCGCGCTGCGGCGGATATCCCGCCCTCCTCCGCCACTGCGACAAACGCGCGCAGCTCCCGCAACTCCACATCAAGGCAGCATATCCACTCCAGTAGACCCTCCCAGGTGCCGCTGCCTGGGAGGAGACGCGCCACGCAGGTCCGCCCCACGACGGCGGGTCGTGGGGCGGACCGAACGGTGGTGTGGTGCCAGATCAGACGGCGATGCGTCCGCCGTCGACGGGCAGGACAGCGCCGTGGACGAAGCTGGCCCGGTTGGTGGCCAGGAAGGTAATTGCTTCTGCGATCTCTTCCGCGGTGGCGGGACGTCCGGCTGGTGCCATGGCTGCCAGCTGGTCGAGATCCTCACCCATCGCGCCGGTGCCTTCGGTGCGGGTGGGGCCGGGGCTGACCGCGTTGACCCGGACGCCGTGCGGCCCGTACTCCGCTGCCCACGACTTGGTGAGCAATACCAGCGCGGCCTTGCTCGCGCCGTACAGGCTCATTCCCGCGAGGCCGAACTCGGCGACCATCGTGGTCACGTTGATGATCGCGCCGTGGCCGCGCCTGGCCATGTCTGGCGCGAGCTCGGCGACCAGGAAGTACGGTGCTTTGACGTTGAGTGCGAACACTGCGTCGAAATCCTGCTCGCTCGTCTGGTCGGTCGGGCCGAAGGGGTAGATACCGGCGTTGTTGACCAGCACATCGATATGACCGGTCAGTTCCCTGGCCCGCACGGCCAGCGACCGGGCAGACGCCTCGTCACGCAGGTCGGCGGCCAGGAAATCCGCCTGGCCTCCGGCCGGGCGGATGTCTTCGGCCACCTGCTTTCCGCGGATCTCGTCGCGGCCGGAAATCACCACGTGAGCACCGAGGCGGGCGAGCGCGACAGCGGCCGCCCGGCCGATGCCGCTGGTGCCGCCGGTCACCAAGGCCGACATTCCCTGCAGTTCTGACATCGTTTCCACCCATTTTTCTCGTTCGCGAACCAGTGGTTCCGGCCGGACCCGTTCCGGCGGTGGGTGTAAGCCCTTCGCGGGCTCGAGGTTTCCCGCTGAGCTGATCGAATACCTTATAGCCGCCATAAGCGGCGGCAGCGAGATCTCGGGACTTACGCCAGTTGATCGTGGCCTTTGGCCTGTATGCGGTCCGGCGCCGCAGGAGTGGGGTGGTACTTGTACCGGTTATCCCGGTTCCGGAAACGAGCAGGTGGTGGTGGATTCTCACGTCCGGCTTTGACGGCGGCCAGCGCGGAGACCGGGCGGCAGGCAGTGAGTCACCTGGGGAAGCTCATGCCCGGGCAGCCGAGCAAGCCGCCGAGCTCCTCGAGCGGCGAAGGTTTCTGCCTAACGTTCGGGCCGCCCGGCGGCATGTTCGGGCCGTCCGGCGGCCTGGAGCCGCCGTCCGGTCACGATTCCCGGTGTGATGCGGATAAAATGGTCTCGCTCGCCGGGCGCCCATGTCCCGATGCCGATCTCCCGCAGCCGGGCGACCTCCCCGGCATCCGCGACTTCCTGCGACCGTCCCACGACGGTGACGCTCCAGCCAGTGTGGCTGGCGTAATCCACGTCATCGGCCTCGAACGCCACCACCGCATTGGCGACGGCGGCGGCAAGCTTGCCGCTGTATGCGGTCCGGATCACGATGTCGCCTCGGTCCATCGCGAAATTCACCAGCTCTGCCGCTGGCAGC
>DASQVO010000278.1:0-2227 GCA_035640715.1 Streptosporangiaceae bacterium | reverse complement strand
CGCCGATGTCACCGGCGGCTCGGGCCTGGTCGGGCTCAAGGACCGGGCCGAGGCGCTCGGCGGCCAGATCTCGCTGCACAGCCCGCCCGGTGCGGGCACCGCCGTAGAGATCGCCCTGCCCCTCGGCAGCTGCCTGCGCCTCGGGGGGACGGCATGACGTTTAATCAAGTGAACAATCTCTCATAGACGTCGCTCGCCTGACTCATAACCCAGCGACGGCATCGTGGCGAGTCCCGGGCCACCGTCCGGCGAATGAGGCTCCAGGCCGGCGGTCTCAGTTTGGGGCCTGCCTTTCCAGTGCGCCGAATCGGCGATGCCGCCGTGAGAGCGGCGTTCCGGCGGGCTTGCCTGGATGCGTCCCAGCGGTCATGCCGAGCGCAGAGGCGCCGTATCACCGATGCGCTCGCACTGCGGAAGACGCCTCGCCGGCCGGTCCGGTTCCCAATATGTTCCCAATCGGGGCCGGTGCCGAGAATCTGCCCTGGCTAGAGCGTTTTCGCGGAGGGTCTGTGACCGCCCACGGCCACGGAGGTTGTGAAGATCACGTAAGCCTGCTGGGACCGGCGCGCCGAACGGCGGTTCTTGGCTTAGGTGCTGCGGGTCATTTCGTAGTTGCCCGATGCCCGCAACGCGGCCAGTGCCGGGGCGGGCCAAGAGGAGGGGCTCCGCGCGAGGCACGGCCTTGTAAAGTGATCTTGGTTCCTGTTTCCGTAAGCTGGGCAAACACCCAGTTGACAAGACTTGTCAACGCGTCGTGCTTGACAAGCATCGCCTTGCGCCGCGACCTGAAACTAACGACTCTTTGCCTTCACTGCCTGGCAGCAGGGCAACGGGGCGCTCGCGAATGTGGCGGTGGAGCGTGCGCTGGCGGCCGATCCCGTCGTTAGGTCATAGGAACCAAAAGATCCACATGTGCTCCAACCAGCGAAAACACACCAAAGATCAACTTATCTAGGAAAGCCGGGCTAGGAGAAGCTCGCCGTCCGCTACGAAGCGACCGTCCTCGTCGCGGTCCTCAACGAGTGGCTGTGACCAGCACATTCGATACACGCCCTGGTCGGCCTGGATCCGGGACTCGGCTCCGCCGCCCCGGGGCTTCGGTTCTGTTGCTCCGGGCTTCGTTGTCCCGGCTCCGGCTTCGTCGCCCGCCGAACCCCTCGCAGCCGCCGCGGGTGGACGTCCATGCCGCTGCGGAATGAGTCGATGCCGAAGACGCCATTGCTCGCCGTACGACGCCGCCCGAGACTGGCGGGGAAGCGGTTGCCAGGCCTCCGCTTCGCCGAACGCCGAAGGGGAGTCCCATGTCTGTAACCTCCACGTCCAGTACGCCCGAACTGGCCGGTCGGAACGCCGTCGTCACAGGTGCCAGCCGCGGGATCGGGGCGGCGACAAGTCGCGCGCTGGCAAAGGCCGGGGCCCGGGTGCTGCTGGTGGGGCGGTCGGCCGCCACCCTGGAGGAGGTCGCGGCCGGGCTTCCGAACGACCCTGTGGTCATCGCCGCCGATCTGACAAGGCCGGACGCGCATCGCGTGATCGTGGACCGGGCCGAGGAAGCCGCCGGGGGGATCGACATCCTGGTGAACAACGCGGGCGGGGGCGGCGCGACCGGTCCCGCCCACCGGCTGGCCGTCGCGGACACCGACGTGAGCTGGGCGCTCTACCTGCGTGCTCCGCTTCTCCTCAGCGGCCTAGCCGCCGAGCGGATGGCGGCCCGCGACGGCGGCAGCATCGTGAACATCTCCTCGGGGCTCGGCCAGTTGGGGATGCCCGGCGTCAGCGTCTACAGCGCGCTCCGGGCGGGGATCGAGGCCGCCACCAGGTCCCTGGCGGCCGAATGGGGCCGCGGCCGGGTCAGGGTGAACGCGGTGAGCCCGGGCGCCACCCGCACCAGCCTCGGATCGTGGATCACCGGGAACGAGACCGTCGCGCGCCGCTACCTGGAGAACGTACCGCTGGGCCGGGTCGGCGAACCCGAGGACATCGCGGCCGCCGTCCTCTTCCTCAGTTCCCCGCAGAGCGCCTACATCACCGGGCAGACCCTCGCCGTGGACGGCGGATGGGTGACCACGGCGCTGAATCCGGCCGTGGCGCTCTGAGCAGGTTCCCCGCGGGCGCGACCCAGAGAGCGGGGGGTTGTCGCTCCCGCGCCGCGGAGCGCCGGAGCCCGCGCCGTCGGACCACGCGGCCGGGGGCGTCACCGCCGGGGACGCGCGGCGGGTCCGGGCCG
>DASQVO010000277.1:0-3952 GCA_035640715.1 Streptosporangiaceae bacterium | reverse complement strand
TTTCATCACGCCGATCCGCTGGGCCCGGCGGGCGACCGAGCTGTCGTGGGTGACCACCACCATGGTCAGGCCATGGTCCCGCCACGACTTCTCCAGCAGCGCCATGATCTCGTCCCGGGTGTCCTCGTCCAGGTTGCCGGTCGGCTCATCGGCCAGTAGCACCTTCGGCTCCTTCACCAGCGCCCGGGCCAGCGCCACCCGCTGCTGCTGCCTGCCCGACAGCTCCGACGGCACATGCGCCGCCCGGTCGCCCAGCCCCACATCCGCCAGCGCCTTCATCGCCCGCGCGCTGCACTCCGAGCCGGCGATCCCCAACGGCACCAGCGCCGTCTCCACGTTCTCCTGCGCGGACAGGGTGGGGATCAGGTTGAAGGTCTGGAACACGAACCCGATCCTGACGGCCGTTTCTGAACGACTGCTGCGGACCCTCTGCGGGAAATCCCCGATCTAGGACACGATCCGGTAACTCAGGACAGCAAGACGCCCGGGCGCCACGCGGGCGCCCGGGCGTGCGAGCCGGGGAGGCGTCAGGCGCCCCGTACGGCCCTGATGGTCTCCTTGAGCGAGCCCATGGTGGCCAGGACGGCCGACGGCTCGTAGCCGCAGTGCGCCATGCAGTTGGCGCAACGCGGGTCCTTGCCGCGGCCATAGGAGTCCCAGTCAGTGGTCTCGATCAGCTCCTTGTAGCTCTTCACGTAGCCGTCCGACATCAGGTAGCACGGCTTCTGCCAGCCGAGGAGCGAGTACGACGGGATGCCCCACGCGGTGCAGCCGTAGTCGGTCTTGCCCTCGAGGAAGTCGAGGAACAGCGGCGTGTGGTTGAGCCGCCACTTCTTCCGCCGCCCGTCTGCGAACGCCTTGCGGAACAGTTCCCGCGTCTCGTTCACGCCGAGGAAGTGTTCTTGGTCCGGCGCCTTCTCGTAGGCGTAGGCCGGGGAGATCTCCATCTCGTCGATGCCCAGGTCATCGTTCAGGTAGTTCAGGACGTCGATGATGGTCTGCGGGGTGTCGGTGTTGAAGAATGTGGTGTTCGTGTTGACCTTGAAACCGCGCGCCTTGGCCATCTTGATCGCCGCGACGGCCTCGTCGAACACGCCCTCCTTGCAGACCGACTCGTCGTGCCGCTCCTTGAGCCCGTCGATGTGGACCACGAACGCGAAGTACGGCGAGGGCGTGAACTTGTCCAGCTTCTTGGGCAGCAGCAGCGCGTTCGTGCACAGGAAGACGAACTTCTTCTTGGCCACGAGCCGGCGGACGATCTCGTCGATCTGCGGGTGCATCAGCGGCTCACCGCCGGCCAGCGACACCATCGGCGCGCCGCATTCGTCAACCGCCGCGATGGCCTGCTCGACCGGCATCCGCTGCTTGAGGACGGTATGCGGCTGCTGGATCTTCCCGCAGCCGGCGCACTTGAGGTTGCACGCGAACAGCGGCTCCAGCTCCAGGAGCAGAGGGAACTTCTTATTACCGGCCAGCTTCTGGCGCATCAGGTAGGACCCGATACGCATGCTCTGGCGTAGTGACACGCTCATTGACGCCGTACCTCCTTGGGCAGGCTGAATCGGATTGACTCCGTCGTGGTGACACGCTCGGCTACCTCGACGGGACCGAGCCCGCCGAGCGCGTCGATGATCTCGCTGACCACGGCCGGCGGCGCCGACGCGCCTGCGGTCAGCCCTATGGTGGACACCCCGGCCAGCCAGCCGAGCTGAATATCCTCCGGGCCGTCGATCAGATGGGCGGGTGTCCCCGCCCGCTCGGCGGTCTCCACCAGCCGCCGGGAGTTCGACGAGTTGGCCGAGCCGGCCACCAGCACCAGGTCGGCCTCGGCCGCGACCGCGCGGACCGCCTGCTGCCGGTTGGTCGTGGCGTAGCAGATGTCGTCGCTGCCCGGCCCGCGTGCGCCGGGGAAGCGCTCGATCAGTGCGCTGGCCACCCCGGCTGCCTCGTCGGCGGCGAGTGTCGTCTGCATGAGGTAGGCGACCTTGCGGTCATCCTGCGGCCGCAGCGCGGCGACATCCTCGGGCGTCTCGACGAGCACCATCGATTCGGGCGCCTCGCCGAGCGTTCCTTCTACCTCTTCGTGGCCGGCGTGGCCGATCAGCGCGACCAGGTAGCCGTCGGCGGCGAACCGGCGTGCCTCCGTGTGCACCTTGGCGACGAGCGGGCAGGTCGCGTCCACCACGGACAGTTCCCGCTTCGCCGCCTCAGCCCGCACGGCCGGCGACACGCCGTGCGCGGAGAACACCACGGGCGCCCCGTCGGGCACCTCGTCGAGCTCGTCCACGAAGATCGCGCCGCGCTGCTCCAGATCGGCGACGACGTGGGTGTTGTGCACAATCTGCTTGCGCACGTACACCGGTGATCCGCGCTGGTCCAGGACCCGCTCGACGATCTCGATCGCCCGTTCCACCCCGGCGCAGAACGACCGGGGCCCGGCGAGCAGCACCCGCCGCGGGCCGCACGCGGCGGCCCACCGGTCCAGCACGGGCCCGGCGGCGCGCAGTGACCGCAGTGCCGACAGGCCCCCGGTCAGCACGCCCGGCCGCAGCAGCGGCCGGTCCGCGGTGTCGGAGATGGCACGGATGACCGCCACCGGGCGGTCACCCGCGGCGGCGGCCAGCGGTGCCGACTCCATGTCGGCGGCGATCATGCCGGCGGCGGCCAGCCGCTCCCGTTCGGCGTTCCTTACCAGGTGGCCGACGGTGGCCACCTTGCCCGCGCGCGCCCGGAGTCCCGCCCGGCGCAGCTCGCCGGCCAGCAGCGGTGCGGACGGGCAGTTCACCGCGGTGCCGTCGGGACGGCCGCCCTCACCGCCGCCTGCGTCACCGTGCCCGGCGATGCCGGCGACCTCGGTGGCGACGACAAGGTCACCCGGGCTGAGGCCGGGGGCGAGGCCCGCGCCGGTGCCGGTGATCGCGAGCATGCCGAACGGGATCTGGCGCACCTCGAGGGCCCGGTTCGCAGCCCGGGTGCTGCCATACCCGGTCCTCAGCACGCTGGAAGCATCCGCCGCGCCAGCGGAGGGCCTAACGGGCCTGGCGGCCCTGGCGCTGTCGCGGAGGCCGCGCTTGACAGCCCGCGCCTCGACCCGGAGCGGCGCGCAGACCAGCAGCGGCAACCGGCCGTCGCTCCCCGGCGGCCCGCCGGGCGGGTACTGCGGCGGGTGAATCGGCTCGGTCATCGCGTACCTCGCAGTGGTTGCCCGGGGGGCGGGCCCGGTGCCTGTCCGGGGGAAACCCCCGGACCCCCGTGGCCCGCGTCACTCCGCAGGTATCGGCCAAGGGCGCTGACCGGGAAGGCCAGCCGGTACATGTGGTAATTGATGTAGAAGTCGCCAGGGAAACCCGTGCCGGTGAACTGCGGCTCATCCCAGGAACCGTCGGCGCGCTGCGTGGCGGCCAGCCAGCGCACCCCGCGCTGCACCGCCTCATCGGCTCCGCCCGCGGCCAGCAGCGCCAGCAGCGCCCAGGCCGTCTGCGATGCGGTGGAGATGCCGCGCCCGGCCAGCGCCGGCTCGTCGTAGGACCGGAGGTCCTCGCCCCATCCGCCGTCCGGGTTCTGGTGGGCTTCCAGCCACGCGACCGCGCGGCGGATCGCCGGCTTGGACGGCAGCACGCCGGCGGCGATGAGCGCCGGAACGACCGCGCCGGTCCCGTAGATGTAGTTCGCGCCCCACCGGCCGAACCAGGAGCCGTCGGGTTCCTGGTTGCGCAGCAGCCACACCACTGCCCTGCGGACGGCCCTGCTCCCGGCCAGGCCCTCGGCGGCGAGCGCCTCGACGATGTGGGCGGTGACGTCCGCGGACGGCGGGTCGGTGACCGCGCCGAAGTCGCAGAACGGCAGCTTCGCGACGAGCTCGCTGGTGTTGTCCGCGTCGAAGGCGCCCCAGGCGCCGTTCTTCGACTGCATCCCGATCAGCCAGCGCACCGCGCGGCCGATCGCGGGCTGC
>DASQVO010000276.1:0-2977 GCA_035640715.1 Streptosporangiaceae bacterium | reverse complement strand
GTCGTGCTCTTGGCCAGATCGGCAAGCTCAGTAGCCAGGCCGTCAGCGGAGATCGGGTTGGCGATCACCGTGATCCGCTCGGCCGGCCAGGCGCACAGCGCCGGGTCAGACAGCAGGGAACACATCGCCTGCAGGCTGTTGCGGGCCGCGCGGATCGGCGGGAACTCGGCATACTCGTAGGCCGACACCCCGACCAGTACGGCACGGGACCCGGCAGGCACGCCGACGTCAGCCGTCATCGCCGGATCCGTGCGCCCATATTGCCCCCCGACCACCAGTCGTCTCCAGCCGCCCCCGCCCGGCCGCATCGCGTGGTGAACACCTGTCAGCTCATGACGATGACATCATGTCAGGAAATTGTCTTTCGGTGAAGTAAATCGGCCCGGCAAGTATTCTACGGCCACGGCGAACGGCCAGGATCGCCGCCCGGGCACTTCACGAAGGAAGGGATCCTGACGGCCATCCCGAAGGCCTGTATCGGGAAGGTCGCACGTCACCGCTACACCGGCATAAACGCACGTACCGCGTCTTATTCGGAAGTTCGGGTTATTCAGATTCAATGCCGCGTTTCTCGCTGCGCCACTCGCACGGGCCGCTGGCCCGTGCTCGCTAGCTGATATCTGAATAACCCTCACCGTGCGGCGCCAAGCAGCTCGATATGTGCGCCCGTGTCCCGGATGGTCTTTATCCGCTATGACATTAATGGCGCGGAAGCAATCACCGCGGGTCGTTTGAATAATGCGAACTATTGAATAAGACGCCAGCCTCTGTCAGCGCCCGTGGTGCGGGCGATCGTGGCCTGCCTCCGCGGCCGCGAGGCGACGCGCTGAGCCGTCCGTGCGGTTCGCCAGGGCGCTGTCCGCTATTCGGGCCGGGCGATGACGGCGGCCGCGAGGTGGGCAAGGTGCACGGGTTCGCCATCGGTCGCCTGCCGGATCTGCGTACGGCAGCTGTATCCGTCGGCGATGAGGCGCACGGCGCTGCCGGCAGCCCGGATGGCGGGGAACAGGACGCGTTCGCCGCAGGCGTGCGATATGCCGTAGTGGCCTCGCTCGAAGCCGAAGTTGCCGGCCAGCCCACAGCAGCCCGAGTCCAGGACCTCGGCATTGACGCCGAGCGCATTCAGCACCTCACGGTCGGCGTCGAATCCGAGGTCAGCGTGCTGATGGCAGTGGACCTGCACGATCGCGTCCTGCCCTTGGGCGGCGTGGGCGCGCAGCGTGTCCGCATGCGGCCGCAGGATCTCGGCCAGGGAGCGGGTGGCCGCGGCGACCTGCCTCGCCGCGGGGTTGCCCGGCAGCAGCTCGGTGGCTTCCGATCGCAGCGTGGCGGTGCAGCTGGGCTCGAGCCCGACGATGGGAACCCCGGCGTCCAGCCAGGGTTTCAGCGTCGCCAGGGTCCGGGTCAGGACGCGCTTGGCATGGTCAAGCTGTCCTGTGCTGATCCAGGTCAGGCCGCAGCATACGGCGCGCCGCGGGATCTCCACCCGATAGCCCAGGGCTTCCAGGGCGGTCACGGCCGCCCGGCCGATGCCGGGCTCCAGGTAGTTGGTGAAAGTGTCGGGCCACAGCAGCAGCCGCGGCCCGTCCGGTTCCTGGCGCGGGCCGCGTCGCGCGAACCAGGTCTGGAGCGACTCACCAGCCAGGGCGGGGATGTCGCGTTCCGCGGCGATTCCGCCGAGCCGCTTCACCGACCAGGCCAGCGCCGGGCGTTTCGCTGCCCAGTTGACCAGCGCGGCAGTGCGTGTCCCGCTGATGATCCGCAGCCACCACGGCAGCCAGCCCAGCGAGTAGTGCGAGGCCGGCCTGCGGCGCCGTGCATACCGCCGGGCCAGGAATTCGCTCTTGTAGGCGGCCATGTCGACGCCGACGGGGCAGTCACGTTTGCAGCCCTTGCAGGACAGGCAGAGGTCGAGGGCTCCGGCGACGTCGTCGGCGTGGGCCGCGTCGACGCCGGCCCGGCCGCTGGCGAACTCAAACAGCAGCCGCGCCCGGCCGCGGGTCGAGTGCTGCTCATCCCCCGTTGCCCGGTAGCTCGGGCACATCACGCCACCGTGGGCAGACAGGCACGCGCCGACGCCTACGCATCGCCGGGTGGCCGCCTCCAGACTGCCGCCATCCTGGGCGAAGGCCAGCCGGGCACGGTCTGGCCGGCGCGGGCCGTCGACGTAGACACGCAGGTCAGCATCGAGCCGCCGGGGCCTGACCACCGCGCCAGGGTTCATCCGGTCATGCGGGTCCCAGATGCTTTTGAAGTCCGTGAAGGCATCGATCATCTCCGGCGGGTACATGCGCGGCAGCAGTTCCGCACGGGCCTGGCCGTCGCCGTGCTCGCCGGACAGCGAGCCCCCGTGCGCGGTGACCAGGTCGGCTGCTTCTTCGATGAAGCGCCGGAAATCGGCGATGCCGGGTGCGCTGAGCAGATCGAAGTCGATGCGGACATGCACGCAGCCGTCGCCGAAGTGCCCGTAATAAGCGCCACGGCGGCCGTGGTCGTCGAGCAGCTTCTGAAACTGGCGCAGGTATGCGCCGAGCCGGGCGGGTGGCACGGCGGCGTCCTCCCAGCCGGGCCAGGCCTCTTTGCCGTCGGCCCCGCGGGTGACGATCCCGGCGCCGGCTTCGCGGATGCCCCACAGGGTTCGCATCGCCGCCTTATCGGTGACGATCTCGCTGGCGCCGCCGAGCTGCATGGCGCGTTCGGCAATCGCCCGGGCAGCTGCCTCGGCTTCGGCGGCGGTGGCACCGCCGGTTTCGATGAACAGCCAGCCCGCACCATCGGGCAGCAGCTTGTACCGCTGGTCGGTGGGCCGGGCCGCACGCAGCGCGGCAATCAGCGCCACGTCCATGCCCTCGATGGTCAGCGGAGCCAGGTCCAGGAATCCGGGCGCGGCGTCCGCCGCCAGGAAGGCATCGGGATAGCCCACCACGGTCAGGGCCCGGACGGCCGGCACCGGGACCAGGTCAACGCTGGCTTCCAG
>DASQVO010000275.1:0-6191 GCA_035640715.1 Streptosporangiaceae bacterium | reverse complement strand
CGGGGGACAGGGGCAGCCGTGCTGTGCGTGGCTGCCGGCACCGGACGGGGCATGCCGTGCCCGGCATTGCGGGCAGCCGCCCTGGCCTGGTGGTGAGTCACGGCGTGGCCGGCCTCGGCCACGACCGCGCCGCCCGGCGCGGCCGTGGCCGAGGCGAAGTGGTACACGGCCCAGCCGAGGATGGCCAGCACAATCAGCCCCAGCGCTGCGATCCATACCACCCGGTGCCGCTCGAGCGTCCCGGCCGGCGCGTCCGGGTCCGGGTGCAAGACGACCGTCTCCGTGATCTCTTCCGTGGTCCGCAGCGTCGCGTCGTACTCCTGAATCAGCGGGCCGGGATCAGCCTTCAGGGCGTGGGCGATGGCGCGGATATGGCCGCGAGCATAGAAGTCACCACCGCATGCGGAGTAGTCGTCCCGCTCGATCCCCCGGACGATTGTTTCCCGGATGCGGGTCCGGCGGCTGACCTCACCAACAGTGAGGCCCGACCGGCGGCGCGCATCGGCCAGCGCCGCGCCGATGCTCACGTTCCACCTCCGCTGCCATGCAGCCGGCCACGCCGTCTAGCACAGGGCGTGTAGTTGGCCATGAGAGATCATTGCCCGGATCGCTGCACGGCAATCCCAGCGCGGCCGGCTTGGCAACGCCGGCTTCATCGCCGCCTGCCTCAGGCGCTTGTCCTGCCCAGGATAGTGAGGGTTGTTCCGAACTTCTGAAAAGATGCGGTGAGCGGTATTCAAACCGCAGCCGCCGGCTGCGGAGGGCCGTCAGCGGTCCGGGGGAGTGTCGCCCCGTCCCTGCTGCTCGGCCAGGAAGCGTTCGAACTGGGCCGCGAGCTCGTCGGCGGTGGGCATCTCCCCGCCGTCGAGAAGGCCGTCCCCGCCATCGCCCGCGATGTCCTGACCGGCCGCAAGCGCGTCATACTGCCGCTCCAGCGCGCTGACCAGCTCAGCGACCTCAGCGGATTCCGAGACCTGACGGTCGATCTCGGCGTTTGTGCGCTGTGCCGCCTCAAGCAGGGCGCCGCCGGGAAGGTCCAGGCCCGTCGCGGCGGTAACCGCATCGAGCAGGGCGGTCGCGGCTGCGGGATAGGCGGCCTGCGCCAGGTAGTGCGGCACGTGGACCGCGAAGCCGAGGGCGTCCCGCCCGGCCTGGCCCAGGCGCAGCTCGAGCAGCGCGCTGGCGCTGCCGGGCACCTGCAGCTTGCCCGGCATCCGCTGCTGGCTGGTGACGAGCTCCGCGCGGGTCGCATGGGTGATCACCCCCAGCGGCCTGGTATGCGGCACGCCCATGGGTATGCCATGGAAACCGATCAGTGGCCCCGCTCCCAGCCGGTCGGCGAGCGAGCGCACGGCCGCGGCGAACAGCTCCCACTCGTGGTCCGGCTCGGGCCCGGCAAGCAGCAGGAACGGCCTGCCCGACAAGTCATGCATCAGGCGGACCGCAAGCTCCGGCCGGTCGTAGTCCTCCCAGTGGTCAACGGAGTAGATCATCATCGGCCGCCGGGACCTGAAGTCGATGAGCCGGTCGACGTCGAACGTGGCGATCGTCTCGGATTCGCAGGCAGAAATGAGGTGCTCGGCGAGGAGGCGGCCGGCCGCGCCAGCGTCCATGAAGCCCTCGAGGTAATGGAGCATCGGGACGCCGTCCAGATCCGGCACGGCCGCGCCCAGCTCGTAAAGGTCTTCCGGATCCCGCTGCATGATTTGATTCTCCCACTGTCTGCACCCGGCTGAGACCAGCTGATTGCGGTTGCAACGCCGGGGCGGCCGGGTTCAATCCCGGGAGTGCGGGGCCTCGTGCCTGCCTGCCCGGGGCGGGCAGGCAGGGCGGCAGGCCCTGCGGGCCTGCCGCCCTGCGTTCTGTCAGGCGTGCGCCGGCTCGGCCGCGGCAGCCGTCGCCTGCGGATGCCCGATCGACAGGCCACTGTCGGAGTCAAAGAACTGCAGGTTGGACGTGTCCACCCCGAGCTCAACCGGCTGCCCGGGCCTGACCGCGGAACGCGCGGACACCCGTGCGGTCCACAATGACTTGCCGCCCACGAGGGCGGCGACGCTCTCGTCGTCCCCGTCGTCCCCGGCTGCCGCGTCGCTGATACTGGCGTGCTGGACCGGCGGGGCGTCTATCGTGAAGATCACGTGGATCTCGCTGCCGAGTTCCTCGGTCACGCCCACGGTTACCGGCATGCGCGCCCACTTGCCATCCCCGAGGCTGGCGTCCTCGAAGTCGGACGGCCGGATGCCCAGGATGATCCTGCGCCCGAAGTAGTCCTCGAGTCCCGGCTTGGCGTCGATGACCGAGGCGGGAATGTCAAGGCGATACCCGGCGAAGGTGACCGCCGGGCCGCTGTCGCGGACAAGATCGGCCGTCACGAAGTTCATCGCGGGTGAGCCGATGAAGCCGGCGACGAACAGGTTCACCGGCGACTCGAAGAGGGTCTGCGGCGTGTCGACCTGCTGGAGCCTGCCGTCGCGCATCACGCAGACCCGGTTCCCCAGTGTCATGGCCTCGACCTGGTCGTGGGTCACGTAGACCGTGGTGACCCCGAGCCGTTCGTGCAGCTGGTTCAGCGACGCCCGCATGGACACCCGCAGCTTGGCATCGAGGTTGGACAGCGGCTCGTCCATGAGGAAGGCCTGCGGCTCACGGACGATCGCGCGCCCCATCGCCACCCGCTGCCGCTGGCCGCCGGACAGCGCCGCGGGCTTGCGCTTGAGGTACTGCTCGAGGCCGAGCATCTTGGCGGCCTCGTTGACCCTGCGCTTGATCTCGTCCTTCGGCGTCTTGCGGAGCTGAAGGCCGAAGGCGAGGTTCTGCTCAACCGTCATGTGCGGGTAGAGCGCGTAGTTCTGGAACACCATCGCGATGTCCCGATCCTTGGGCGGCAGGTCATTAACGATCCGGTCACCGATCTGGATCGTGCCGGCGCTGATCTCCTCGAGCCCGGCGATCGACCGCAGCGCGGTGGACTTGCCGCATCCCGATGGCCCGACGAGTACCATGAACTCGCCGTCCTTGACCTCTAGCGTCAGGTTGTCGATGGCCTTCACGCCGCCGCTGTAGATCTTGTCGATCCGGTCGAGGATGATCTGGGCCATGGTGCTCCCTCGGGTAACGGGGCCGCCAGCCGGCCCGGTGGTGTCTGTACTGGTCCGCAGCGTAACCGCGGGATAGGCGCTGGTTAAGATTGCGGCCGCGGACGTTACAGGAGCGTAAATCGCGAGACCGTTCCGTTATCTTTTATCTTTTCCGGCCGCCGCGCTGGGCAGGGCGCTACGGTGCCCGGAACGCGGCGCTACGGTGACGGAGTGGAAGAGATCGACCGCAAGATCGTCTCGCTCTTGTCTGCTGACGGGCGGATGAGCTTCACGGAGCTGGCCAGGCAGACCGGCCTGTCGGTGTCGGCGGCGCACCAGCGCGTCCGCAGGCTTGAGCAGACCGGGGTGATCAGGGGATATGTGGCTCTCTGCAACGCCGACGACATCGGCCTGCCGCTGACCGCCTTCATATCGATAAAGCCATTCGACGCGGCCGCCCCCGACGACGTGCCGGAGCGGCTCGAGCGGGTTGCGGCGATCGAGGCATGCCACAGCGTCGCGGGAGACGAGAACTACATCCTCAAGGTACGGGTCTCTTCCCCGGCCGCCCTGGAGGATCTGCTCCAGGAAATCCGGGCCGTCGCCGGGGTCTCCACCCGCACGACGGTGGTGCTCAGCACGCCATATGAGAACAGGCCGCCAGCGCTCTGAGGCAGGTCACCGCCGCAGGCGGGTCAGGACCCGGCCTTGGCCCGCAGGCCGTCCAGCATCAGCGACAGCAGCCTGTCCGCCTGTTCGGGGGTGCGCTCGGTCGCCGCGACGACACCGTGCACCAGCATCATCACGTCGGTGGCGGTCAGGTCGGGACGGACGGCTCCCGCCTCCTGTGCCCGTTCCAGCAGCCGGCTGGCGGTGCCGCGGATCACCTGGCTGCACGAGCTGATCACTTCCGAATCCCTGCCCCGTGCGGCTATCAGGGCGCCGGCCAGGCCGCGCTTGGTGACGAGATAGGTGGCGAGCACCCGCAGCCACCCGGCGAACGCGTCGCCGGCCGACGGGTCGCTGGCCAGTTCCTCTCCCTGCGCGCAGACGGCGTTGACCTGGTTCCGGAAGACCGCCTCCTGCAGGTCGAGCCGGGTGGGGAAGTGCCGGTAGAGCGTGCCGATGCCGACTCCGGCACGGCGGGCGATGTCCTCCAGCGGTGCGTCGGCACCGTGCTCGGCAAAGGCCGCGGTCGCCGCCGTGAGCAGGCGCGCATGGCTGCGCCGCGCGTCGGCCCGCATGGGGGGGGCCGCGGGCTGGGCGGCCGTGCCAGTGTCAGTCATCGGGTCAGTCATCCGCATCAACTTAATGGGTTGCAATACGGAGGGACCCTCCGTATATTAAACGGAGTGAACCTCCGGTTCTCCGATCGTACCGCCTGGCCAGCGGAACTTCACCTATCAGAACAAAATCACCGGCGGGGGACGCCAGCAGCCGGCGGCGGGAAGCCATCTCACCAGCCAGCCGCTGCCGGCCCGGAAGTGTCAGTGCCCCCGCATACCATCTCAAATCGCAGTGGAGCACGGCATTCCGGCACGGCGCCGTGATCCGCCCGGCGGTCATGCCGCCGGCTCAAACGCAACATGGAGTCGTTTTGTCTTCTTCCCCCGTGTCACAACGGGCAGCGCCGCGTGAGCGGGGCAGGCCACGGCGCGGCTACGGCCATCGCGGCATCGCCCTCGCCATCGTGCTGGCCGCCCAGCTCATGGTCATCCTGGACGCCACGGTCGTGAACATCGCGCTGCCGCACGTCCAGCAGAGCCTGCATTTCACCGCGACCAGCCTGTCCTGGGTCATGAACGGCTACACGCTGACGTTCGGCGGCCTGCTGCTGCTCGGCGGCCGGGCCGGCGACATCCTCGGCCGGCGGCGGGTCTTCATCGCCGGGATCAGCCTGTTCACCGTGGCCTCACTGGTCGGCGGCCTGGCTACCTCGGCCGGGATGCTGCTCGCAGCCCGCGCCGTCCAGGGCGTCGGCGGCGCGCTCGCCTCGCCCGCGGTGCTCGCGCTGATCGTGGGCAGCTTCCCGGAGGGCCGCGAGCGGACCCGGGCCCTGTCCATCTACGTCGGCGTCGTGACCGGCGGGTCGTCACTCGGGCTGGTTCTCGGCGGCGTGATCACCGAGTGGCTGTCCTGGCGGTGGGTGCTGTTCATCAACGTGCCGATCGGCATCATCGCGGTGATCGTCGCCCCGCTGTTCGTGGCCGAGACGCCGCGCCAGCCGGGCCGGTTCGACCTGGCCGGGGCGGTCACGTCCACCGCCGGCATGGCGTCGCTCGTGTATGCGTTCATCCGGGCCGCGTCCAGCGGCTGGGGGGACGGGCTGGCGCTCGGCGCGTTCGGGGCCGCGGCGGTGCTGCTCGCGCTGTTCCTGGTCAACGAGAGCCGGGTCCCGCAGCCGATCACGCCGCTGCGGCTGTTCGCGGACGTCAGCCGGTCCGGGTCGTTCGTCGCGCGGTTGCTTCTCGTGGCCGGCATGTTCGGCATGTTCTTCTTCCTCACTCAGTTCGTGCAGGACGTCCTCGGCTTCAGCCCTCTCCGGGCCGGTATCGCGTTCCTGCCGATGACAGTCATGCTGTTCGCCGTGTCGCGGACCGCCCCGAGGCTCATGCCGGTGATCGGCGCCAAGGGACTCATGATCGCCGGGATGGTGCCGGTCATCGTCGGCATGGCGTGGCTCTCACGGGTCTCGCCGGCCACCGGGTACTGGAGCGGCGTCATCGGCCCGATGGTGCTCATAGGGACCGGGATGGGGGCCGTGTTCGTGCCGCTGACCACGGCCTCACTCGCCGGGGTGCGGCCGGAGGACTCCGGTTCGGCGTCGAGCATGGTGAACGTGATGCAGCAGGTGGGCGGGTCGCTCGGCCTCGCCGTCCTGGTCGCCGTGTTCGGTACCGCCAGCAGGAATGCGGACAGGCATCCGCTCGCGGGCGCCACGCCGGCTTTCCAGGCGCAGCACGTACTGGCGCACGGGATGGCAACGGCCTTCCTGCTCGCGGCGATCCTCGACGTGGCCACGCTGATCGTGATCATCGCGCTGATCCGCACGCGGGTGCCCATGCCGGTCCCGCAGGCGGCCGAGGAAGATGAGGCCGTCGCGGCCTAGGGCGG
>DASQVO010000274.1:0-4313 GCA_035640715.1 Streptosporangiaceae bacterium | reverse complement strand
CATGTAGTGCGTCGTCAGGATGAGGGTCACGCCCTGCTGCTTGAGCCGGAACAGGCGCTCCCACAGCGCGTGCCGGGCCTGCGGGTCGAGGCCGGTGGTCGGCTCGTCGAGCAGCATGAGCTCCGGATTGTTGATCAGGGCACGGGCGATGGTCAGCCGCCGCCGCATGCCACCGGACAGGGCCTGCACACGCTCGGCCGCCTTCTCCTGGAGCTGCGCGAACTCCAGCAGAGCGCTGGTGCGCTCGCGGATCGCCTGACGGGGCAGGCCGAAGTACCGCCCGTAGATGAGGAAGTTCTCCGTGACGGTAAGTTCGCGATCCAACGCGTCGTCCTGCGGGACGACGCCGATCCGCGACCGGATCCGCGTGCTTTCCCTCGCCGGGTTCATGCCGAGAACACGCAGCGTGCCCTCTGTCACCCTCGATACGCAGCTGATCATCCGCATGGTGGAGGACTTGCCGGCGCCGTTCGGGCCGAGCAGCCCGAAGCACTCGCCGCGGTGCAGGGCGAAGTCGATGCCAGCGACCGCGGTGAAGGCGCTGCCGGCCCCTGTGCGGTAGCGCTTGACCAGGCCGCGTGCCTCGACCATGGGCTGGACGTACCGGCCAGGACGGTCTCCGATGTCCAGCACGCCAGTCCTCCATCCTCTGTCCACCGTGACGCGCCGCCCCTGGAGCCGACGACACGGCGACCGTAACGGATTTTGCCTGCATGGGCAAGAAATTTACTTTTAAGCAAAATTTCTGAACTGATAGAGGAAATTTTGAGCACCGCCCAGCTGCCGCCAGTTGCCTGGTGTCTGCTGTGGATCCCCCGCGAGGGCTGCTGCTGACCAGCTCAGGACTCCTTGCCGGCACCAGGAGCGCAGCAATGCCCGCGGTGATCCAAACGGCCCGGCCTCGCTTCTGGCGCTGGTGCGGGGCCTGCTAACAGTGCTTGCCGCCACCGGCCGCGCCTGGTCCGTTTGGCCTGGGCGGCCGAAAAGGTCCGCTCGAGCGCTGACCGGCTGGCCGGCAGGTCATGCTGGGCCAGCACGACGAACAGGCAGTCGACGACCGTGAGCTGCGCGATCCGGCTGGTCATGGCGCCGGACCTGAACGCGGTCTCCCGTGCGGCGGTCAGCAGCACGAAGTTGGCCGCGGCGCAGATGGGCGAGCGGGGGTAATTGGTGACCGCCACGGTGGTGGCGCCATGGCTGCGGGCCTCCCGCAGTGCGTCGATCGTGTCGACGGTGGTGCCAGTATGCGACAGCGCGATGGCGACGTCGCCGGGCCCGAGCAGCGCGGCCGAGGTGATCGCCATGTGCGGGTCGGGCCAGGCGAACGCCGGCTTGCCGATCCGATGCAGCTTCTGCTGCAGGTCCAGGGCTACGTAGCCGCTGGCCCCGACGCCGTAGAGGTCGATCCGCCGGGCGCCGTCGAGCTTCTCGACGACCCGCACCAGCACTCCAATGTCGAGGTGCTCGGCGGTCTCACTGACCGCCTTCGCGTCAGCGAGCGCGATCTTCTTAGCGATCGTCGCCGGAGCATCCCCCGGCATGATGTCATGCGACGGCTCGGCGACGGCGCTCGCCCCGTTGTGGGCGGCCGCGGCGGCGAGCGCGATCCGCAGCTCCGGGTACCCGCGCAGCCCGATCGCGCGGCAGAAGCGCACCACGGTGGTGGCGGACGTGCCGCAGGCGCGGGCCAATTCCGAGATCGGCTGCATCGCGGTGCCAAACGGGTCGTCGAGCACCGCCCGCGCTACCCGCTGCTCCACCGGCGCTAGGTTCGGCAGCAGCGAGCGGATAGCGACCAGGATGTCGGCGCCCTGGGCCGGCTCCTGCTGGCCGCTGGGCCGTGGCTGGTTACCGTTCATCGTGATCTCCGTGCCCGGTTGCGGAAAGCGCAGCCCGCACGCTGCCCCCGGCGCTGGCCAGCGTGACGGCTGCGGCCTCGGGTTCCAGGCCCACCAGCAGGCAGAGCAGTGCGAGGCGGAGGTCGCCGGCGCAGCGAGCCAGCTCCGCGCGGCAGGCCTCGTCGGAGGCACCGGTGGCCTCACGCAAGATCGCTAGCTGACGGTGGCGCAGCTTGGAGTTGGTCCCGGACAGCGCCACCATCAGGTTGGAGTAGGTACGCCCCAGCCGCACCATGGCGGCAGTGGACAGCGCGTTGAGCACCATCTTCTGCGCGGTCGCCGCCTTCAGCCGGGTGGAGCCCGCGATGGCTTCCGGGCCGGTGTCCACGAGCACGCAATGTTCCGCAAGGGCGGCGAGCGGTGCCGCCGGGTTACTGCTGATCAGGACCGTGAGTGCGCCGGCCGATCGCGCGGCGCGCAGCGCTCCGGCAACGTACGGGGTGCGGCCGCTGGCGGTGATCCCGACCGCGGTATCGGCCGCTGACACCCCGCTTGCCTCCGCCGCACCAAGCGCCTCGTCATCCTCCGCGTCCTCGACGGCGGCCCCCATGGCGCGGTCGCCGCCGGCCTGGTGGGCGATGAAGACGCCGCGCTCGAGGCCGAAAGTCGGCACCACCTCGGCGGCATCGAGCACCGCCATCCGTCCTGACGTGCCCGCGCCGAAATAGTGCACGTGGCCGCCGGTGCGAAGACGCTCCACCACGCCATCGACCACTGCGGCAAGCACCGGCAGGGCGGGCACGACCGCTCCGGCCACGGTGGCGTCCTCGGCATTGAGCAGCCGCAGCACCTCCTCGGTCGGGAGGCGGTCGATGTCAGCGGTCCGCGGATTGCGTTGCTCGGTGCGAGATGCTGCCGGGGACAGCGTCAGCAGTGCAGGCTCCCCCGGCTGCGGCTTTGCGGGCACGCGGCCCTCCTTCCCGGCTCTGGACAATGGGGAAATGTTACTATTTTGCTTCATGACGTCAAAGATCGTTGCAGATTCACGGCGGCGGCTGCTCAGCCACCGGCGCGCGGCACTCCGCGATTCTCGGCTCGATCACGCCGGGTGGCGGTCCGCTCATCCTGCCCGGGCCGGCCGCCACCCCGCCCAGGTTGCTCCGGCTGTCGCAGGCGTGGGCGGCCTGAGACAGTAAGCTCCATGGCTGGGGCGGTGAAGGGGTGAGGCAGGCCGCGGTCGGCGTGCCCGTCGCTACCGTCTGGTCCTCCCCCGACGCGCCGGCGCCCGCCGACGTGCCGGTGCTGGGTGCTGACCCGGACATGGCCGCCTGGATCCGCTCACTCAGCCACGAACGGCGGCTCGGGCTTGTCGGCCGCGTCGTGACTCAGGCGCTCTGGGGGGATCTGGTCCTCGTCCAGGAAGAGCTGGACGGCTGGGCCCGGGTCATCCTGCCGGATCAGCCCTCGTCACTGGACCCGCGAGGCTACCCGGGGTGGGTTCCCGTGGCGCAGCTCGCCACGTGCGCACCGGTCACCGCGGCCGAACGGTACGTGGTGGCGGCACCGACGGTGCTGACGGGCGTGGCCGGGAAACGGCTCCCGGTCCAGGTGAGCTTCGGGACCCGCGTCTACTGCCCGGCACCGCCCGGGGACGTGCCCGCCGGGGATGGCCCCGGGGACGGCCATGCCTGGGCGAGTACCCGCAGCGGGCACCGGCTGCGCCTGCCAGCCCGGGCTCTCTCGCCCACCGGGGACGTCCCGGCCCGCGGTGCGGACATCGTGCGCAGCGCGATGAGCTTCGCGGGGCTGGCCTATCTATGGGGTGGCGCCGCCGGGTTCGGGCTCGACTGCTCCGGCCTGGCCTGGCTTGTGCTCCGGCGGCACGGGATCATCGCGCCGCGCGACGCACACGACCAGGCAGAGGCCGGCCAGCCGGCCAGCCTCGACGCTCTCGCAGCGGGCGACCTGGTGTTCTTCGCCGAGCGGCCCAGCGGCCACATCCACCATGTCGGGATAGCGCTCGGCGACGGCCGCATGGTGCACTCCCCGCGGACCGGACGGCCGGTAGAAGTGACCGCCCTGGCCACGGAGCCGTACGCCAGCGAGCTAGCGAGTGCGCGCCGGTACCGCTCTACCTGATCCGGAAGTACATCGTCGGGTGCCACCCGGCATTCCAGGACCGCCAGCCAACCCGCGTCCCCCTGCCGTGCGCGCCGAACGTGGTGTGCGGCAGGACGGCCACAAACTCGACGTGCTCAGTGCCGAAGAACGCCAGGTCGCCGCGCTGCGGCCGGGACACCCGGTACAGCAGCGGGCTGGAAAGCATCTGGTAAGTGGTCCGCGGCATGTTCACGCCCAGCTCGTGCGCCGAGCGGTACACCAGACCGCTGCAGTCATAGACCGCCGGTCCGGTGCCTCCCAAGCCGTACCAGTGCCCCAGCGCGTGACGCTCGGCCCAGTCGAGCATCCGGGCCC
>DASQVO010000273.1:0-5406 GCA_035640715.1 Streptosporangiaceae bacterium | reverse complement strand
GCCGGGGTCTTCACCCGTATCGCCCAGCGGCTGCTTGCCCTGGCCGCCTGCATCTGGCGCAACTGGTCCGCCACGACCACCGGCCTGCGCTCCCTGACCGACTACGACCACTGATGAACCCATAAGGAATTACTCGTCTAGCTCGGGAGGGGCTGATGTTCGAGGGATGGGGACGGGTCATCTACCGGCGGCGGTGGCTGACCCTCGTGATCGCCGGGGTCGGCATCGTGATCGCCGCGGCGTGGGGAACCCGGGTGTTCGGCGCGCTGACCTCGGGAAACAGCTTCACGCCACCCGACAGCCAAAGCCAGCGGGAAGCTGACGCTGCGGCGAGCGCGTTCGGCCGGAATGCCGCCGACGCCGTGGTGCTCTACCGCAGCGCCCGGCTGACGGTCAGCGACCCGGGCTACCGCACTGCGGTGACCGGGGCACTGGCGAGCCTGCCGCGCAGCGAGGTGCCGTCGGTGACGACATACTGGACCGCCGGGCCCGCGGCGGGCGCGCGCCTGGTCAGCGCCGACCGGCACGAGACCTACGCGGTGCTGCAGCTGGCCGGCGCCGACGACGCCGCGCGGCAGAAGACTTATCGGGCCATCAAGGCGGACTTCACCCCACCGGGCCTGGCCGCGCACGGAGTGACCGCCCAGGTGGGCGGCACCGTCCCCACCGAGGTGGCCATCAATGGCGAGGTGACCGCCAACATCGGCAAGGCCGAGGGCTTCTCCATGCCCGTCCTGCTGATCCTGCTGCTGATCATCTTCGGCAGTCTGGCCGCAGCCAGCCTGCCACTGGCTGTCGGCGTCACCGCGATCCTCGGGTCGTTCACGGTGCTGCGCCTGCTGACGCTGTTCACCACCGTGTCCATCTACTCGGTGAACATCACCACGATCATCGGGCTGGGCCTCGGAATCGACTACGGCCTGTTCATGGTGGTCAGGTTCCGTGAGGAGCTGCGCAGGCAGCCAACCACCGAGGCCGCGGTAGCCAGGACCGTGGCGACCGCCGGGCGCACCATCGCCGTGTCCGGCGTCACCGTCGCGGTGGCTCTGACCAGCCTCATGCTGTTCCCCGAGGTCTTCCTGCGGTCCATGGGCTACGGCGGGGTGGCGACGGTCGCCGTCGACATGGTCGCCGCGCTCACCGTGCTGCCCGCTCTGCTCTCCGTCATGGGCACGCGGGTCAACGCGCTGCGGGTGCGGCGCTCGCTGCGGCCAGCCGGGACAGCCGGGTCAGCCTCCCTGGCCGCGGCGGGCGAGGGTGATGAGCACGCCGGCGCGTGGTATCGCCTCGCGCACGGGGTGATGCGCCGCCCGGTCGCATTCGTCGTCGTGATCACCATCGCGCTGCTCGCACTGGGCGCGCCGTTCCTGCGCATCTCCTGGGGCGGCACGGATGCCCGGGCGCTCCCGGCCGCCGCGCAGCCACGCCAGGTGACCGAGGCGTTGAACCGCGACTTCCCCGCCAACTCAACCAGCCCGATCGAGGTGGTGGTGACCCTGCCCGGGCCGGCCGGAAGCCCCGCCGGGCATGCGGCCCTGGCCGCCTACACCGGGCGGCTGGACCGGGTGCCAGGCGTGACCGGCGCCGAGATCACCGCGGTCCGCGGGAACAGCGCGCGGGTCGATATCGGCTACCAGCCGAGCCCGGTGTCGACAGCGGCGCGCCAGATTGTCCAGGGGGTGCGCGGCGTGGCCGCGCCGGCCGGCGCGACGGTGCTGGTGGGTGGGACCACCGCCCAGCTCGTCGACGAGCTGGCCAGCCTCGGCTCGACCCTGCCCTGGATGGCGCTGATGGTGGTCCTCTCCACCTTCGTGCTGCTGTTCCTGGCGTTCGGCTCGGTGGTGCTGCCGGTCAAGGCGATCGTGATGAACGTGCTGTCGCTGTCGGCGACGTTCGGTGTGATCGTCTGGATCTTCCAGTGGGGCCACCTGTCCCGGCTGCTGCAGTTCACGCCGACGGGCACCATCGACCCGACCATGCCGATCCTGATGCTCGCGATCATCTTCGGCCTGTCCATGGACTACGAGGTGTTCCTGCTGTCCCGGGTCCGCGAGCTGTACGACCAGACCGGGGACAACAGGGCGTCGGTGGCCGGCGGCCTGCAGCGAACCGGCGGCGTCATCACGAGCCTCGCGCTGCTGCTGGTCATCGTGGTCGGCCTGTTCTCCGCGTCGGGGATCACGTTCATCAAGCTGACCGGCGTGGGGATGATCATCGCGCTGGTGATCGACGCGAGCATCGTCCGGGTGCTGCTGGTCCCCGCTACCATGCGGCTGCTCGGCCGCGCCAACTGGTGGGCGCCTGGGCCGCTGCGCCGGCTGTATGCCAGGTACGGGATCAGGGAGGAAGATCGCCAGCCGGCTCCGGTCGCGGTGACGGCAAAGACATGACCGGCCCAGCGAGCGCCCTGACGCGCAGGGCCACAGGGGCGGGCCGGTCATCACAAATAGCCGGATCTCCGCCGGCTTGCGTGACGCTTTGCGCGACGTAGCGTTTAGGTATGGACGGTATCTCGGTTGGCAGTGACTACGCGGAACATGTCACCGACGCGGACCTGCGGCTGCTCGCCGCGATCGCCGGGAACGCGCCGGCCGGCGACGCTACGGCGGAGGCCGGGGCCGCCCGGCTACGGCGGGACCCGGACGCCGTGGCGGCCCTGCTCGCCGACCCCCGGGTGTTCGAGGCTGTCTTCGGCGCCGAGGCGATCGCGGCCGGTGAGGCGGTCCTCGTGTCGCCGTTCCTGGCGTTCGCGGTGGCCGTCCACCGCGCGGCCGCCGACCTCGCGTCGGTGGGCTACGTTCCGGAGCGGTCGCTGTCGCGGCAGCGGGTGCCGGTATTCGACGCACCCGAGCTGCGTGACTTCCTCGGCTCGGCCGCCCGCCGGCTCTTCCTCACCGAGCTGCTCGCGTCGTTCACCCGGGTGGCCAGCGGCCGGTACCGGTTCAGCGCCGGCGGCCGGTCGGGGACGCGGCGGTTCAGCGAGCTGGATCCGGTACGGCTCGCCGGGCTCCTCGACGCCGTTCCCGAAGAATCCCGGCCGGGCGTCTACCGCAGGCTCGGCGACGTGGCGCTTTTCCTGTCGGGCGTGTTCCCCGATTATGTCGCGAGACACGCATTCGGGCCGGTGAGCGCGGCCAGGCTGCTGCGCGCCGCGCAGGTGCCGCCGCGCGAGCAGGAGCACCTGGCCGCCGCCGGCGACATTGAGCTGCTAGAACACCTCGGCGCCCGGTGGTACCGCTCGGCTCTCGCGCTGGCTCCCGTGCAGACCGCGCGGCTGGGCGTCGTCGCCGAGGTCGCGGACCGGTTCCGGCAGGCGCGGCGGGTGCTCAATCACATAGCCGACCGTTACCTGCTGGGACCGGACAGCCCCTGGTTCGCCGTGCCGGGAGGGTGAGGCCGGCGCCGCCGCTTGCGGTTGGGTATCGGCCACCATAGGCGTGATCACGCGGAAAGCCCGGCTTCGCGCCGTGTGGAGCGAAGCCGGGCCTGAGGGCAGCGGCTGGGGGCCAGTGCCTAGTTGTTGTGGAACAGCGGGGTCATAGGCCGCACCGCGCTGTCGCCAGCGTGCGCCAGGTGGGGCAGGCCGAAGGCGTCCTCCATGGTGCGGAGCAGCGAGTAGTGGTTGTAGGCGGTGTTGTCCACTACGTGGTCATCACCGTGATTGGTGATCACAATGGTGGCCACGTGGCCGCCGCCCGGGTCGGCGCCGCAGCAGCCCGTCCCCGGCTTACCGGCGTCCGAGAAGTCGTCCTCATCCCAGGTGATCACGATGGCGTTATTGCCGTGCTTCCACACCGGCGAGGCCATGATCGAGCGGACGGTCGCGCCTGCGTACGAATCGCCAGCGGCGATCAGCGAGTTGGTGTCCGTGCAGCCGCCTGTGCCGTGCATGTCGTGGCACTGATCGGGGACGACCAAGCTGAAGTTGGGCAGCTTGGAGGTGGCCAGGTCGGTGGCGAGCTGGGTGTCGGGGACCATATTGGCCAGCGCGCCCTGGGTACCCGTGAAGTTGATGAACGGGTTGTGCTTGGAGGCGTACAGGGCGATGTCGTTGCTTGGGTACTTGAAGGTGTAGGGCCCGTTCGCGCCGGTGCCGCTGGTGACGAGTTTCCCGGGGGCAGGAGTCGGGGGGAGGCTCTGGAAGTAGCCCTTCCAGGTCTTGTGGGCCGCGGTCAGCTGATCGGCGATGTTCGGATTGGACACCGTGTGGTTCACCGTGGTGTGCGCGCAGTTCGGGTCCGTGCCGGTGGCCATTGCAGGCGTGCAGTAGAACTGGTTGTCGTCCTGTATCCCGAAGAAAGAACCACCGATGTTGGCCACGTAGTTCGGCTCGCTGGGGTGGGTGACGCCGAAGTAGTTCGTGGCTAGGCCGTACTTGCCGGCCAATGCGTTGAGCTGCGGAGCGTTGCTGTTTCCGATGATCGTCTGATAGCTGGTGTTCTCCATCATGATCTCGACGATGTGCTGATAGTGGGGAACGGCGGCATGCGCTGAACTGCTCGCCGAGCTGACGCCGGGTGTTGCCATCCAGGCGACCCCCGCGAGCGCCATCGCGCCCACTGTCATTTTCTTAAGCTTCACGTATTTCATCCACCTTCCGCCGTTGTCCGGCTGCGCCGCACGATTCTCCCCATATCGGGACTTGCCGGGCGCGGGCTGACGCTAACAAGCGGGCGGGACGGCAGGGTTAAGCCGCAGTGATCATCGGCTGAACTGTTGGAAGTGCGCCAAGCCGCAGGGCTGGTGGATCACGGAGAAGAGCTGGTGGATCACGGAAGAGAGCTGGTGGATTACGGGGAGAGCGGGATGTAACGCATTCGTACGCCGCGCTCACCGGGCACGTCGCGGGTGGGGAAATGCTCGTTGACCGGTACCTCATCCGGTCCAGCGCAACCAGGCGGCCCTTTCTCAAGCGGTGCGATCGGGATAGTGGCCAGGTTCCCGGCGGCCGGAGTCGAGCGGCAGAGAGTACGGCGGAAGAGTTACGTAAGCTCCCGGTAGCAGCTTCTGGCCAGCGGCACCCGCCGGGCTGTGCTGGGGTACCGTCAATGGCCAGCGCAGCGCTGCGAAGGCTACCGGAAGTTATGACGGCGGCCGATGTAATGGCTGCTGGAGCGGCGGCCGCTGGCGCGGCGGCGGTGGTGACGAGCCGCATCAGCGCGGAATGATGCGAGGAGAGTGACGATGAATCCAGCCAACCCCGTGCCTGAAATCCCCGCGGCTGGGCTGCCGGATGGGGCGTTCTTGCTGGATGTCCGCGAGGACGAGGAATGGGTGGCCGGGCACGCGCCGGACGCGCTGCACATACCCCTGGGCCAGCTGGGCAGCCAGGTGGACCAGGTCCCGCGCGACCGCGAGGTCTACGTGGTCTGCCGGGCCGGCTCACGTTCCGCTTACGCCGCGCAG
>DASQVO010000272.1:0-4664 GCA_035640715.1 Streptosporangiaceae bacterium | reverse complement strand
CACGTACCCGTGCGTGGCGGCGAGGTCGCCGGTGAGCTCGTACACCGCGTTTTGCGGGACCACGAAGAAGCCGCTGGTAAACGGGTTCCTGTAGAGGTCGCCCCAGACGGCCATGACGCCCTTGTTCTTCTCGGTGTCGATCATGCAGTCGAGCTCGTTGATCACCGGGAACAGCCGCCCGTCGTACGTCTCGGCGGGGTCGCCGGCACACGGCAGGATCCCGATGCCCACGACCAGCGGCCGCCGGCCGAGCTTCACCGTCGCGAGGTGGCGGGCCAGGTCGACCACCATCCCGCTGCCGGTGCCGCCGGCCAGGCTGAAGATCACGCAGACCATCGGCGCGGCCTCGCTAGCGTCGACGCTCTCCGCGAACGCTTCCAACTCGCGGGCGATCTCGCCACCCTGGTAGTACTCGACCCCGTAGATCGCCTTGGCGACGGTGCGCGGGAAGTGATCCCCCGCCCGCGGCAGTTCAATGTCCGAGGGCAGCCACGGCTCGAAGTTGGGGTTCCAGTAGTACCGCGGGTACTCCCTCTTGAGGAACTCGCGATACCGGCGCAGGCTCGCCATAAGGTCCTCGCGCTCCGGCACGGGCAACGCGACCGTGCGCACCTGGGCCCGGTCACCGGGAAGGTTGGTCGCGGCGTCCCGTACCGCGCGGAGGTCCTGATCGCCGATGTCTACGGCGAGCGCTGTGAAGCGGGTCCTGGGATCGGTGAGGAAGCCCTTCGGGCGATTCTTCAGGAGCTGGGTGATGACCGCCGCACCGGCCTTCCCCAGCCCGACCAGGTGCAGCGAGAATGGGCGCTCTTGCTCGCTTGCCCGGTGGACACCTGCATCCCTGACGGCCTCGATCCGCCCGAGATCGGTGAGGGGTGCCTCTTCGTGCTCATGCTCATGCGCTTTTTCAGGAGCCACGTGCCCCTCCTTATTTTATGCGCGGCATTTATGCGCGGCGAAGAACGTAAAGCGAGGAATGGCTCCAGCGAAGTCGGCGGAGTATCACTCACGCTCGGAGCGCGTCTGGTATCCGTGGCTATCCATGGAGGTGGCTATCCATACGCCTCCGCCCCCGCATCACCGTCACGGTGGGCGCTTTTACCCAATAAATCCTATGAGGACACGATGCGTTCGTCAATACCTTCTAGCCGGAAGTAGACGTCAAGACCTTTCCGGCGGAAATAACGGAATTATCTTTCTAGAAAGACCTTTTTCCCGGTAAGCCAGCATATTGCGGATTGCACCTGTTCCCTGTCAGCTAATCCACATCTAACCACCCTGCCAACGGCAGCACCCAGGCACGTCCCCGCTCGTCAGCGCCGCGACCAGTGCTGTTCCGACACCTCTGTCTCGGCCAGTTCGAAGGTTGTCCGGTGCGCGACAAACGAGACGTGCTCGTTCACCGCGTACAGGGCTTGGGGGCTGGCGAGAAACAAAGCGAGTGCCCCGTCGTACGCCAGCCGGTCCAGCCGCGCTCCGATCTCCTCCAGCCTGCGCTGGTCGACCTGCTGGACGTACTCGGCGAACAATTGGTCGAACTCCGGCACCGGCGGGCCCGCCCGGAATGCCCCGACCGTGTGGAAGAACTCCCGGTGCATGACCGCCGGCGGCGCGTCGGCGGTGAGGTCGAACCACGCATGCACCAGCATGTCCCACGGCAGCGGCAGCTTCTTCTCCACCAGCGCCCGTTCCCACGCCTTGAACTCCTGCTCCGACGGCTGGAGCAGCTCGACGTCGATGCGCAGCGACTCGTAATACGCCGCTTGGAGCCACCTGCCGATGCCGACCAGCGGCGGCGGTGCTGCCAGCCGCAGGGCGCGATCAGGTGGCCATCCCGCTTCGGCGAGCAGCGCCCGCGCCCGCTCAGGGGCGAAGGCATACGGCTGCAGACCCTCCGGGTAACCTTTCGCCCACGGCGGCGTCATGCCGGCCAGTGGGGTGCCGTAGCCCTGCAGTACCTCTCTCACCAGGCGGTCACGGTCGAGGCCGTAGTTGAGCGCCTGCCGGACCCGCACGTCGTCCAGCGGCGCGGCCTCAGGCCGCCGGTTGATCACGGCGACAAGGATCCGCATGGCATCGATCGCGACGATCCGAGCGTGCCGGGACTCGATAACTCTCCGGGCGTCGGCCGGGCTGACCTCGCTAACAATGTCGACCTCGCCCTCGCGGTCGCATACGGCAGCGAGCGCGTCGGCGGGGCTGAGATCGTTGCGATAGATCACCTTTTGCAGACGGGGGCCCCGCTCGGTGTTCCAGTGGCGGTCGTTCGCCTCAAGGACGACCCGTTCCGTGCGGTGCTCACGCGCTCCTAGCCAGGTCGCCGCAAACGGCTCAGCGCAGATGAAGGCGATGCTGTAGCCAGAGATGGCGGAATAACCCTCGGTAAGGGTGAATGGTCCGGTGCCCCACGGGCCCGCCGCGTCGATCACTCACCAGTGGCCTTCGCCGCTGCCGGTCCGGTCGTAGCCGAAGCCGAGCCGCTTCCAGAATTCCGAGCTCATGACGTGCATGCCCCGGAACTTGCCCATCGCCAGACCGTCGGGTTCGGGGAAGTGGAATCGGACCCGATGGGGGCCGGCCACCTCAGCCCACGCCTGCGGGTGGAAGTTGAGGTAGGTGCCCGGCGGGTGGGGCACCTGCCAGCGCTGTACCTCGTCGAAGGCACGCTTGACATGCTCGGCGGTAAGCGCTTCGCCATCCTGGAACTGCACGCGTTCGCGAACGTCGATCTCTAGAACTCGTCCGCCGTCAAGCCAGCGGAAGCCGGTGAGGACGGCGGGCACGAGCCGGCCGTTGGTATCAGTGCGCACCGGCTCCTCGGCGGTGTTCCAGGTGATGAACAGCCAGTTGAGGGGGTTTGGGTCGACGACCACAACTGTGCCCTGCGGCGTTCGGCCCCGGCCCGAGGAGGATGCCTCCGTCGATATGGTCACCGCGATCTCCTGCGGCCAGTGGACTCAGATAATGAGAGGGAGATAGAAGCCAGTGTAGGAGCGCTGTAGCAAGAGCACCAGCCTCGATCTTTCGCGATCTTGACTGGCTGGGCTGAGGTGGTGGCCGGGGCCGCTGCTTTCAGTGAGCGGCCAGTGTGCGGCGGAAAGGGGCGGGCAGCATGCCAGCTGGACGCGAAGCAGCAGTTCACGGAGGAGGCGCGGTATGTCGAAACCACCGCTCCCCGAAGCCGCAGTCGCCATGTTGACAAAGGCCAATCCGGCCGTCATCACGACCTTGCGGCCGGACGGCCAGCCGGTGTCCACGGCGACCTGGTATCTCTGGGACAACGGCCGGGTGCTGGTCAACATGGATGAGGGCCGTAAACGGCTGGAACACATGCGCAACGACCCCCGGGTCGCCCTCACCGTGCTCGACGCCGACGACTGGTATACCCACATCAGCATCAGCGGCCGCGTCACCGAGATGCGTGAGGACACGGACCTGGCCGACATCGACCGCCTGGCCCGCCACTATCTCGGCAAGCAATACCCGGAGCGGGATCGCCGCAGGGTCAGTGCCTGGATCAGCATCGACCGCTGGCACGGCTGGGGATCGCTGAAGGACAGCAGCCAGCCCGGGTGAGGCCAGTCCGGGCTCAGCCGCCGTACTGGCCGAAGCGCCGCGGTATTCCCCGGCGGCCGTAGGCCATCCAGCCACCACGGCCCGGGCCCGGCGATAGTGCGCCGCCTACTGGCAGGTCGGCGGGGTCGACGCCCACACCGAGCAGGGTGCGGGTCACCGCCTGTGCCGCATCGAGCAGGTCGTCGAGCGCACGGGCCAGATGCACTCCGGTGACGGCGGTAAGCGCCGGGTCGTCGTGCAGCGCCTCCAGCACGCTGCGCCGGATCAGCTCCTTGAGGAAGGACGCCGTGACGCCGTCGGTGCGTTCGACGGCGAGGCTCACATCCTCGTCCGTCAGCGCCAGGGGCACGTTCTGGCCATAGAGCGTCAGAAGCCGTTCCCGGGCCGGGGCGTCCGGCAGGGCGATCTCGACTGCGACGTCAACCCGCCCTGGCCGCGCGGCCAGGGCGGGCTCCAGCAGGTCGGCGCGGTTGGTGGTCAGCAGGAACAGCAGGTCGGCGTCCGGGGCCGCCCCGTCCATGGCGTCGAGCAGGTCAAACAGCACCGGGCTCGACGCCGGGCCGAGCGAGCGCTCCTCGGCGACCAGGTCGACATCCTCGAGCACGACGACGGCAGGCAGCAGGGCGCGAGCCAGATCGGTGACCGCGCCCACCGCGACCAAGGAGCGGCCGGTAAGGACCAGGCGCGTGTAGCCGCTCATCTGGCCCAGCAGGTAGCGCGTGGTGTGCGTCTTGCCGGTGCCGGGCGGGCCGTAGAGCAGCAGGCCCCGCTTGAGGTGCTGCCCAGCGGCCAGCAGCGCCTCCCGGTGGCCGGCTACCCCGAGGGCATGCCGCTCGACCCGCGCCAGCACGGCGGCGGGCAGCACGACGTCATCGCGGCCGATACCGGGCGGGCCGGCGAAGGTTAGGACCACCCGGCCCATCGGATCCAGCGACACATCGAGCAGGTGGCCGCGGTAGACGTTAAGCTCGGCGCGCAGCTGGTCCAGCTCGGCGAGCAGCCGCTGGGCCAGGTCGACCGGCAGGCCAGCGACCTCAATCTGCAGGCCCGGCTGATGCTCGTTCGGAGCCTGGATCATCACGACATAG
>DASQVO010000271.1:0-4997 GCA_035640715.1 Streptosporangiaceae bacterium | reverse complement strand
GGCAAGGTGATCGTGCGGGCCTCCCGTGGCTAGCCACCTGCCAGGTCCGGGCTGGGCGGGCCAGAGCGACCAGAACAAACAGTTCAGCGCGCCCGGAACCGCGACAGAGACGACCAAGATCGGCGCCCATAGCGGCGGGTACGCGTGCCAAGTCACACCGGACGGCCGTAACGGAGCGTGAGATCACCGTCAAATGCCGCCGCCCTCGGCACGCGCTTTCGCTGATGAGTCGTCGAGGCCGGCAACATCGCCGAGTCTGACGAGATCTCCCTGCGCAACCTATGACCCGGCAACCCCGCCACGAGACATGCCCGCCACCAGCCCTTCGCTGTGTGTAGCCGTTCGCTCGTCGCCAGGGTGATCTTCGGTGGCGTCGGCGTCGTCCCTGCCGGTGCGTCAGCCGGTGACCCTGACGTTTTCCGCCTGGGGTCCCTTCTGGCCCTGGGTGATGTCGAACTCGACCTTCTGCCCTTCCTCCAGGCCGCGGTAGCCGCTACCGGCGATCGCGCTGAAGTGCACGAATACGTCCGGGCCGCCCTCGACCGCGATGAAGCCGTAGCCTTTGTCGCCGTTGAACCACTTCACAGTGCCCTGCGCCATCTTGACCTCTTGGTTGTGCATGTCGCGCCCCGCCATGGCCGGGGGCCGCGCTCGCCACTTGCTTTGGCCAGCCTGTCACGGAATGCACGGGGGGTGGAAACCGGGTGGCCGTCCAGGGGTTCTCCCGGTGCCAGAGGGTGACCACAGGCGCAGCGCGACGGTCGTGGTGATGCTGCGAGGTTCTCAACGGTGAGCCTGCCCGCGCGGCTGGTGTGACGGCCAGCCCGCCCGAGGCCGTGATGGATCCGGCTGGCCTTGCCCGCGGGCAGACCCCCGGGCGACCGCAGCGAGGGCCGGATACTGACCCCCGCGCCGGCACGCCGGGATCGGTCCCGGCGAAACCGGCGCGGCTGTCACTCATCGCTGGGCATGCTCACCCCGATTGAATTCGAACGTCGAGCCAGCCCGTAGCATGACCAGAATCCGGCAACCCGGCTCCGGGAAACCCAGGGCACATCAGTCTGGGAAGCTGGGGAAAGCTCAAGGGTCTGCGGCGGGTGCGGGCAAATCCGGCAGCTATCTGGATGACCTGGCGCCTGACAGCGTCCGAGCCGCCCCCGGCTCCGCGTAGTGTGGGGTGGACGAGGCAGCCGCTCTGATTTTCTGTCCTGTTGTCTTTCGGGCAGCTGGCCGGCAGCGCGGGTTTCAGCAGGATGGTCCGCCTTGTTGTCCTGCCTATCCGGAAGAGGATGCCTGTGTCGTGTGCCAGCCCGGCTAGCCAGGCGTCGAGCCCGGCGCGGCGCGCTGCGGTCCGGCGATCGAGGGGTGATCGCGGTGGCAGGCGCTGCAGGCTCCGGGATGGCATCCGCCGGACGTGAGCGGGTCGCCTGCTTCCGGCGGCTGCCTGGTCGCTCGCCCGAGGTCGCGCCAGGCGCGGCTGCTCCCGGGCTGGGGCTGGCTCGTAAGCCAGAGCTTGCTGCCGCCGGTGGTGGTATCGGCGCTGCCATGGGCTTGAATGACTCGGCAGACCTCGGCGGGGACAGCGACGCCGTTGAGATCGGCGGGCCGCTGCCTGCCGCTCCGGTCGAAATGGCGCACTCAGGCTCTGCCCAAGATGAGCCCTGCGCTCCGCAGGAGGCGGCCGGTATGCAGGAGCCAGGCACCGGCCAGGGCGACGTCGCGGCTGCTGCCGACCGCCCGCCGCAGGCAGCGGGCAAGGAGAGCCAGGACGAGCCGTGGGTTTCCGGCGATGGCGAGGAGGACCTTCCCGCCGCCTGGGTGGCAGCCATCGGCGCTACTGCTGACCCGGTTAAGGACTACCTCAGGCAGATCGGCAAGGTGCCGCTGCTCAACGCCGGGCAGGAGGTTGAGCTGGCCAAGCGGATCGAGGCGGGGCTGTTCGCCGAGCAGAAGCTCGCCGAAGGCAGCGGGGTGCTGCGTGCCGATCAGAGCATCGACCTTGAGCAGGTCGCCGACGACGGCAGGAAGGCCAAGAACCACCTGCTGGAGGCCAACCTGCGCCTGGTCGTCTCGCTGGCCAGGCGGTACACCGGGCGCGGCATGCTGTTCCTGGACCTGATCCAGGAGGGGAACCTGGGCCTGATCCGCGGCGTGGAGAAGTTCGACTACACCAAGGGCTACAAGTTCTCCACGTACGCCACCTGGTGGATCCGGCAGGCGATCACCCGCGCGATGGCCGACCAGGCGCGCACCATCCGCATCCCGGCGCACATGGTCGTGGCCATCAGCAAGCTGGCCCGGGTGCAGCGCCAGATGCTGCAGGACCTCGGCCGCGAGGCCACCCCCGAGGAACTCGCGGCCGAGCTGGACATGACCCCGGAGAAGGTCATAGAGGTGCAGAAGTACGGCCGCGAGCCGATCTCCCTGCACACCCCGCTCGGCGAGGACGGCGACAGCGAGCTCGGCGACCTGATCGAGGACTTCGACGCGATTCAGCCCGGCGAGGCGGTCAGTTTCACCCTGCTGCAGGAACAGCTGCACTCGGTCCTCGGCGCGCTGTCCGAGCGTGAGGCCGGCGTGGTGTCCATGCGGTTCGGGCTGACCGACGGCCAGCCCAAGACCCTGGACGAGATCGGCAGGGTCTACGGGGTCACCCGGGAGCGGATCCGGCAGATCGAGTCCAAGACCATGTCGAAGTTGCGCCACCCGTCCCGATCCAAGGTCCTCCGGGACTACCTCGACTGACCTGACCGACGGCCGTCAGCCCCAGGATGTAAATGAGCGATCCCTGTCCGCCCGGCTCGTGGATGCGCAGAATGCCCAAATCTGGACGGCCAGAGTCGTGTTCGGCATCGAGCCGAACTGCCGCGCCGAACGGCCGATCGGGCGCGGCCGTGGGCCCTGCGGGCAGTCACATCCCGTGATCGGGCGGCCGTCTCCGGGCAGATCCTGATGGCCGCCAGTGGGCAGATTCCAGGACCGCCAACAAACGCCCGATACCGTTCGGGGCGTTCGGCTGAGCACGAGTCCTGGCAACAGGACTCACTCCCGCTCAGTTTTAGGAATGGTTAGCCGCGGACATCAGTGCGCTGTGGTAGTCGTGATTTGGTCGGCCGGTTAGTCCACTGCACTTGGCGTGGGAACCCGGACAAGACCTGCCGATGTCAGACTGGACTGGCAGGGAGGTGACGTGTGTGAGCGTTGTGCTGGTGGAGCACACGGGGCCATGGACGCCTGACGACGTCGAAGCGTTGCCAGATGCCGGTGACCATGCTCGTCCCGGCGGACGACCCGGCCGTTCCCGAGTTGCGCGCGGCGTGGGCCTGGGCGTCGAAGAGGCATATATCCCTGGCGACCTCCGCGGGGGATGTGGAGTTCAGCCGCTGGGTGGAGATCGCCACGGTCAGCCCGTACCGGGATCTGTTCAAGGGCCAGCTCTCCCAGGAGTTCGGCTCGATGACGCCCGACTACCGTATCGGCAGTGCCTTCAATCAGAACGAGAAGGTTCTCACCACCACGGGATTGGGTGCGGTCGTCTTCTTTAGTGACCCCAGATCGCTGCTGGGGGTAAAGCCGGAGGACGCGGAGAAGCTGGTCCCGGAGGGATTTTCAGGTCGACTACCGCTGAAGAAAGGGCCGGGCTGGAAATATATTGATTCGAAGGGCCGCATGTTCTCATACGAGGAGGGAAATCCCAATGGCGAGAATCTAGGGCTGCCCGACTCCATGCTGCACCGGGGGCCGTATTATAGGATAGCCGAGAACGGCTATATTTACCGCATCGCGGCCCCTGGCAATCCAGCGCTCAACGACCCGAATGCGGCAACCATTTCCATCAGTACCTGCGGACCCCGCGGCGCGCTACCGGATCACCGACGTGACCCCCGGCACCCGGCTGCCCCGCCGGCACGGCATCGCGGAACCCGTCGTCACCGGCACCGGCGGCATCGAGGTCTCCGGCGCCGCGCTGGGGGAGATCGGCCTGGCCACCCCGGTCCAGCGCATCCTGAGCGCCACCGTGCTTTTCATCGAGGCCGTGTGAGGGACGCCACGGTCCAGATGGTCGTCGAGGAACGTCCGAGATCACGGCAGAGCGGCATTCGGGACGGAGGGCCAGGCAGCCTTGCGGATCCCGGGAAAAAACGTAATATCTCGATTATGGCTGAGTGGTGGTCGATCGAGGTAATGCACGGTGAGCTTTCTGCTTTCCGATGGCAGGAGCAACATGACTCGGCCCTGATCGAGGCAGCGCTGACGAATGGCGCCACCGACGGGTCGTGGCATGCGGACAGGTGGGGCGTGGTGTTCGAGGTGCAGTTCGAGACTGAGGAGCAGTGGGAGGCGTTCCGCAACCTGCCCGTCGTGCGCGCGGCCCTGGACGCCGTCCCAGACCCGGTCAACGGCCTGCTCGTCTACCGCGGCCGCGGCGGAGGAGCAGATGCGCGGAAGCCGCTTAGGCCGAAGCCGGCGCCGAGCGCAGACGCCGTTTCACTGCCCGAGCCCGAAGCCGAGCCGTATCTGAATCTGACTGGTATTTCTCCGCCCGAGCCGGCGCACGCCCCGACGGCGGGCCGGTAAGCGCCTGGTCCTGTGCCCAGCATTTTGCAAACGCTCAGTTTCCGGCCAGGGCCGAGAGGGCTGAACGTCAGGTGCTGTCGTCGGCCAGGGCGTGATCGCTGCTGCCGCTGCGGCTCTGATGACGGCGTTTGAAGGTCGGCTTCACTCATAGCCGCGAATAACGCCGATTGCTGAGTTGACCGAACGCCGGGCTTGGGACAGGAGGCCGGTTGGCAGGAGGCTTGACATGCTGCGATTCAAGACCCGCAGGGCTGACGACCTGGATGCGGCGGCCCATGTCCTGGAGCTCGCACAGCAGACCGCGGACCAGGCGATCGCTGACGCGCAGCGTGAGGCCGAACAGATCATCGCTCGAGCGCGCCAGGAGGCTGAGCAGATCATCGCAGATGCCAAGGCACGTGCCGAACGTCTTTAAGCCG
>DASQVO010000270.1:0-3680 GCA_035640715.1 Streptosporangiaceae bacterium | reverse complement strand
GCCGCGCACGCGGCATCCTGGGCCGCCTTCAGCACCTCGTAGTAAGCCCTGAACTCCGCGGGAGGCTCGCCGATCGCGTACGTCCGCGTGCAGTCGGAGCGGTAACCGGACGGCATGGCGCCGCCGATGTCGACGACAACGACGTCTCCGCGGGTGAGCACCCGGCCGGATACCTCATGATGAGGGCTCGCCGCGTTCGGGCCGGACGCGACGATCACGAAATCAACCTGGGTATGGCCCTCTGCGAGGATGGCCTCGGCGATATCCTTCCCGACCTGGCGTTCGGTCCGGCCCGCCTTGAGCCAGCCGGGAACCCGGGCATGCACCCGGTCGATCGCGGCGCCGGCTTCGCGGAGGGCGTCGACCTCGGCGGGGGTCTTGCGCATCCGCAGATCTCTCAGAGCCGAGCTCGCGAGAACCTGGCGAGCCCGGGGCATCGCGTCCCGCAGCTTCAGCACCATCAGCGCCCACATCTGATCGGCCAGCCCGACGACGGCGACCGCGCCGAGCCGGCGGGCGATCAGCGCGTATGGATCTTCCGTCTCCTCCCAGGCGATCATCTCCAAGCCGATGCCGGATGCGGGCGACGCCTTCGCCGCTGCCAGCTCGAGCTTGGGGACCACGAGCATCGGCCGGTTCCCGGCTGGTATCACCAGGCACGTCAGGCGCTCAAGCTGCTTGGCGTCGTAACCGGTGACGTACCTGAGGTCAGCACCGGGTGTCAGCAGCAGCGCGTCGAGCCCCGCGGCGCGTACCTGGGCTGCCACGTCGTCGAGCCGGCTGGCCGGGAACAAGGCTGATCCCGCACCGGGCGTGCCACCGGTGTCCACGCCGGTTCCCACCGCCACGCCGCCTGCCGTCATCTGCGCCTCCCAGTCCGCCCGACCAGCCCAGGCCGCTGAAACTTCCATGCGTTCCCGGCCAGCGCGCCCGGCACGGCGCGCAGATCTCCATCTAAGCAGCACAGCAGCCGTTCTGGGCAGCCGGTGCCCACACACCGTTCCTAAGGGCTGAGCGTGAGTTGCGCATGCTCAGCCGTGTGCCCCGAACGGTGCTGGGCACGCTGGTCGCCCGCGTTCGCGCCGCATCCGGCGCGCACGGATCGTGTCCGTGGTCCGGGAATGCGGGGGCGGGGTCCCTCACGCCCCGGGCCGCCCGGGCCGGCCTGGGCGGTCCGATGCCCCGCACGATCGCTCTGGTCGTGCGGGGGCGGTGCCGTCCGCCGCCGGATCGGGTGTCCCAGGGCGCGCCGTCCGATCGCCACCGCGGCCGCGTCGTGGCGGGTGGCCGTGCGGGTGCTGCTGGTCAGCGGCTTCTGCCAGTACTGGGCGCCCCACCTGCTGGTATAGGCCGGATCGGCCGCGACGACGGCCAGGCCCATCCCGGTGGCCATCGATACCAGCCGGTTCCGCAGCTTCGCGGTGGGGAAACCGGAGATCAGGCGGCGGAACCGCGTGCGCCTGCCGTGCTTTTCCCGGGTCTTGTCCGCGCCGAAGTCCAGGTCCTCAATCGCGATGGCTTTCACGCCGCACCGCCGCGCCCAGTGCAGAACGCGGGTGAGAGTGTGGCGGATCTGGGCGTCCCGGTGCTGGGCGGTACCGGACAGGTCGTAGCAGAACCGGCGCGGCTCCCCCCTGGGGTTGCCATGGTCATCGAGCCGCCACGCGGCCAGGTGGCCGTCGTTCATATCGAACGCCACCACCCCATCGGCGAGCGCGGCCTTCAGCGGGATGGTCTGCACCGGCGCGTAGTGCCAGGATGCGGTGATGTACCAGCGCTGGCGGTCCACGTCGAGGTGGATGCGGTAGGCGACCGCCCGGCTGGCTTCGATCCGGTCCCGCCACTCCTGCCCCCGGTACGGGAACCGCACCCGGCAGGCGAGCACGTACCGGCCGTGCGGCGCGTTCGCCAGATGCGCCAGCGGCGCGGGTAGCTTGATCGACACTTCGCCGTCCGGGGTGACGCGGACCGTCTCGTTGCCGTACCGCTTCCCGCTTTCCCCGTCGGCCTGGAGGAACCAGCGTTCCGCCTCCCATCGCTGCCGCCACCCGGCCTCGGTGAGCTGCGCCGCAGCCAGGTTGTGCCGGGCGCGGGCGAGCCGCTTCCCGCCCCGCACCACATGCACGACCCCCGCGTCGCGGCCGGCCCGCTCGGCGGCCAGCCGGTCCTACAGAACCCGCAGCCGCCGGGCCTTCGCGTGCCATTCCTGCCTGCTGCGGTAGCCGCCCGGCGCCTTCTTCGAGCCGCGCTCGCCGATTGGCAGGGACAGCCGGTGCGCGATCACGCGGATACCGGCCTCCAGGGACCGGATATGCGCGAGCTGGCTGCGGCAGGCCAGAGCCCACTGATCATGGCTGGCCCTGGTGATCGCCCCGGCCCAGCGCGCCGACGACACCGGCGTCAGCTCCTGCTTGCGGACCGCCCACGACTCCGCGGAATGCGCCAGCCCATCCCGGCACCGCCGCGCGAGATCCCGCGAGGCCAGCGAGCCCAGGTGCGCGCCCACGGCCCGCAGCACCTGTTCATCCCCCGGCGTCAGGCCCTTGAGCCGGTCGCGTACCGCCACCCCCGACGGGCCAGGCACCACGAAGGCAGGACCGATCGTGCGCAGCTTCCCCGGCATTGGCCCTCCCCGCGCTGGTCATGATCAGCAACTACGCAGACCGTACCGGCCGCCACCGACAATCCGCTCTCCCCGCGATCAAGCACAGTGGTCACGTCCGGATCAGCCAGCAGCGGGAGTTTCCCGGGCCGCTCGCCGCCTGACGACTTCCAGCATCACACTGGCGAAGTCGCTCCCGCTCAGCGCCGAGAGCCTCTCGATGATCTCTATGCCACCGATCCCCGGCAGCACGCGCTCCAGCGCCGCGGGCAACTCCTGCGCACCTATGGTGCCCGCACCGTCGGCCATAACGCGATCCTGCCGGAACGCCGCCGTGACCGCACCCGGGTTTCCCAGGCAGGTGGCCCGGGTGCGGAACGACGATCCGGCTGCACCTGCCAGCCCCCCTGCGTCGAGCCGGTCAGCGGAGGCGCCGCGCGGCAGGGACGACCGCCACGGTGCGAGGAGGTGATGAAGCCGCCCGTGCACTGCCGTATCCGTGTCCTGGTCGTCGACGACCATCCAGTCGTCCGCGAAGGGGCGGCGTTGTCAGATGAGGCCGTGGTACAGCCTGAGCGCGTCATCCAGCGCGTCCATCTCGCGGTCGCCGAGGACACCTATCCACTGGGTGAGCTTGCGCACGTCCACGGCGAGCATCTGCTCCAGCAGAATGCGGCACTTGCGGTCCTGGATCTCGGCCTCGGGCCGGGTCAGGCTCGCCCGCGCGGACGTGGAGGTTGGGGCGACCGTGACCACGGACCCGATGAAGCTGGTTGCGGTCACCACTACCGCGTAGCGTCGGCTCTGCTGGGTATGGTCGCCGCTGCGGGTCGGCATGGTGATGAGGAAGATCGAGCCCTTACGAAGCAAGGTACCGGGCCCATTCCCGGATCCGTTCCGCCTCCTCCCGCTCGGCGGGGTCGGCGGCGATCTCGGCGGACTCCCGGCGCATCTTGTCCTGCATGGCGGCAAACCAGGCCAGGTGGATCGCCTTCCTGATCACTTCGGAGGCCGTCTCGCCGAGCTCGGCGGCAACCTCGTCGAGTTCTTTACGGGTCTTCTCATCGACTCGCACGGT
>DASQVO010000269.1:0-6382 GCA_035640715.1 Streptosporangiaceae bacterium | reverse complement strand
GCCGGTCGGTGTCGAGGCCTATGCCGCGTTCGCGTTGCGGGTCTGGCTGGCCAGTAGCCCGGCCGTGAGCGAGCGGACGCGCCGGTTCGCCCGCTGGTCCGCGATCGCCGCGCTGGTCCTCGGGATGACGGGGCAGGTGGCCTATCACCTGCTGACCCAGGCGGGGATGACCAGGGCGCCGTGGGAGGTCACCACGCTGGTGTCCTGTCTGCCGGTGCTGGTCCTCGGCATGGGGTCCGCGCTGGCACACCTGCTCCGTGGCGACGCCTCCGCTGGCGTGTATAGGACTGACACCATCACGGAGCCAGCAATCGCCTCGCACGTAAACGAACGCCGCAGGACCAGGCAGCACGTGTCCTGCCGCGGCACTGCGCGCCATCCGCTCGAGAGCAGATACCCAGGTGCTGCCGCGGCAAGCCGTGCGACTTCCCCGTCGAGGTCGTCGGCAGCAGCGAGGTCCGGACCCTGGAGTCCCTGGGCACCGGGTCGGAGCCGCATCCGCTGCAGCAGGCCTTCGTCGACGGGCAGGTAGGGCAGTGCGGGTACTGCCTGCCCGGGATCATCATGCGGGCGGCCGCGTTTCTGCGGGACCATCCGGCGCCGAGCCGCACCGAAGTGGCCGAGGCCCTGGATCCCAACCTCTGCCGGTGCGGCAGTCAGCAGCGGATCATCGATGCGGTGCTGCGGGCCGCACAGGAAGGTGCACGGTGAACCGGTCCCCGAGCCTGGCGGCGAATCCGCTGATCTCCGACTGGCTGACCGTCGAGGAGACCGGCACGGTGATCCTGCGGGTCGGCAAGGTGGAAATCGGGCAGGGCATCCACACGGCGCTGGCCCAGATCGCGGTCCGCGAACTGGGCCTGCCGCCGGGCCGGCTGGTGATGGCGCCGCCGTCGACCGCGGTGTCCCCGGACGAGGGCTTCACCGCGGGCAGCCTGTCGACCCAGGTCTCCGGCCCCGCGGTCCAGGTGGCCTGCGCCGCCGCACGCCGCCTGTTCACCGAGGCCGCGGCGGCGAAGGCCGGGGTCCCGGCCAGCTCACTGACCGTCGCCGACGGCGACATCCGCACGCCGGACGGCGAGATCGTCGGCTCCTACGGCTCGCTGGCCGCCCACGTGGACCTGGGCGTCGAGGCCCGCGAGCCGGCGCAGGTGCCGGACGGGGACGTCCAGCCCGACCTGCAGCGGATCGACCTGCCCGACAAGATCTTCGGCCGCCCGCGGTTCATCCAGGACCTGGATCTGCCCGGAATGCTCCACGCCCGCGTCATCCGTCCCCCTTTCCTGCGCGCGGCCCTGCGGGACTTCCCGGAGGACGCACCCGCCAGCCTGCCCCCGTCGGTCCAGCTGGTCCGGGATGGCGACTTTCTCGCCGTCCTGTCGGACCGGGAGGAAGTCGCCGTCGCGGCGGCCGCCCGCCTGGCGCGGCTGGCGAAGTGGGAGCCGGCCGAGGATCTGCCGGAGGAGTCCGGGTTGACGGCCTGGCTGCGCGCGCAGCCCAGCGAGATGTCGGTACTGGCCAACGAGCAGAAAGACCCGCGCAAACGGGACGGCACCGTTGTCCGGGCCAGTTATTCGCGAGGCCTGATCGCCCACGCCAGCATCGCCACGAGCTGCGCTCTGGCCCGGTTCGACGGCCGGCTTCTCGAGGTCTGGAGCCATACCCAGGGGATCTTCCTGCTGCGCCGCGCGATCGCGGACGCGCTCGGCATGGACGAGTCCGACGTCGTGGTCCGCCACGTCGAAGGAGCGGGCTGCTACGGCCACAACCCCGCGGACGACGTGGCCTTTGACGCCGCGCTGCTGGCCCGGCGGTCCGGCGGCCGCCCGGTTCGCGTGCTGTGGGACCGCGCCGCGGAACTCGGTTGCGGGCCGTTCGCCTCGGCCATGACGGCCGACGTCTCGGCCCTGCTCGGGACGGACGGCAGCGTGAGCGACTGGACCTACGACGTCTGGAGCAACGGCTACATGGGCCGGCCCGGCTACGCCGGGAACCCCGGCCTGCTGGCCAACGGCTACCGCGACGGCGGGCGTCCCCTCCCGCCCTCCGTCGATCCGGGCCCGGAGGCTGGGCTCGGCAGCGGGCGGAACGCCGTCCCGCCGTACGCGTTCGGGTCCGCGTGCGTGGCCACGCACCGGGTCCTGTCGATGCCCATCCGCACCTCGGCCATCCGTTCGCTCGGTGCGCACTTCAACGTGTTTGCCATCGAGTCGTTCATGGACGAGCTGGCCGACGCAGCAGGGGCCGATCCGCTGGACTTCCGCCTGGCGCGACTCGAGGACGAGCGGGCCCGCGCCGTGCTCTCGGCGGCCGCGGACGGCGCGGGCTGGGGGCGGGACCGGGACGCGGCGGCGGCCGGCGGGGACACCGGGCTCGGTCTCGGTTATGCCAGGTATAAGAACGCCGGCGCGTACTGCGCCGCGGTCGCCGAGGTGGAGGCGGCCGAATCGGTCCGGGTCCGGCGGATCGTGGTGGCCGTCGACGTCGGTCAGGTGGTGCACCTGGACGGTGTCCGCAACCAGATCGAGGGCGGCGCGATCCAGGCGGTCAGCTGGTCGCTGAAGGAGCAGGTGCGGTTCGGCCGCGACGGGATCACCAGCCTGGACTGGGAGGCCTATCCCATCCTGAGGTTCTCCGAGATCCCCCAGATCGACGTCATCGTCATCGACCGGCCGGGCCATCCGGTCCTCGGCGCCGGGGAATGTGCCGCCGGCCCGGTCGCCGGGGCCATCGCCAACGGCCTGTTCGCGGCCATCGGGGTCCGGGTGCGCACGCTGCCGCTGACGGACGAGAACGTCGTCCAGGCGATCGGGTGGGGCGGCACCGCCCAGAGTAGCCCGGTTACTTAGCGGGGCTGGAAGCCCGGGCAGTCACTGGCCGGGAGGCGGGGTAGCGCGGGAGCCTGCTGTCCCAGGTCGCGCGGGTGCAGCGCAGGTAGGCCGGGCCGCGGCGGGTCTGGTTGAGGCTGGCATGCCGGCACTCCCCGCAGAGTCCGGGGTCGGCGCCAAGCTTCTCCCGGGCCGCTTCTGGTGGCTGGGCCGGTGGAAGCCGGAGGTCGCCGGGGCCGAGCGGGGCGAAGTACCGGTCCACGACGTCCGGGCTGACCTCGGCCAGGCTGGCGGGCTTCCACTGCGGGGCGCGGTCCTTGTCGACGACGGCCGCGCGGATCCCCTCGGACAGATCATGGTGGTGCAGGAAGCGGAGCGAGACCCGGTAGTCCTGAATCAGGCACTCGTCGACGGTAGTCATGGCGCGGGCGTTCCGCAGCGCCCGCAGGGTGACCTTGAGCGCGGTCGGTGACGCGGACTCGATGGCCGCGGCCGCGCAGGACGCGGCCGGCTCGGGGCGGGCCCGCAGCGCGGCGAGGATCTCTTCGACCGTGCCGGCGCGGTAGCAGGCGTCGATCCACGGGCGCTGGGCGATTAGCTCAGCCGGCGGCCCGGCCGCGCCTGGGCGGTCCGCGGGCCCGGTGGCCTCGCGGGCCAGGAGCGCGTGAAGGGCGGGCAGATCGGCGGGGCGGGCCGGGCCGGCCAGGGCGTCGATGAGGTCAGGTATGCGGGAGGTGGCGACGACGTGGTCGGCGAGCCCGCAGGCGACCGCGTCGTGCGGTCCGATCCGGGCGGCGGTGAGCGCCAGGTGGGTACCGGTCTCACCCGGGGCCCGGGCGAGCAGCAGCGAACTGCCGACGTCCGGGGCCAGCCCGATCATCACTTCCGGCATGGCCATGACCGTCCGCTCGGTGACGATCCGCAGGCTGGCGTGCGCGCCGAGCCCGACGCCGCCACCCATGGTGATCCCGTCCATGACGACGGCGACCGGGTGCGGGTAGTGCGCGATCAGCGCGTCGAGCTCGTACTCTTCCCGCCACAAGGTGGCGGCCAGCGTGGGGTCGCCGTACGCCGACTCCCGGACCGCCCGGATGTCGCCGCCCGCGCAGAATCCCCGCTCCCCCGCACCGTCCAACACGATCAGGGCGATGTCCGGATCGTCCTGCCAGCGCCGCAGGTGATGGGTGACAGCCCGGATTACCGGCAGGTCGAGCGCGTTGATCGCCTCCGGCCGGTTCAGCCTGATCCAGCCGACCCGTCCGTGCCGCCGGGCGAGCACGGACGAGGTGCCGGCCACGTTCGATTCCTCCACGCTCGGGACCTCCTGATCAGGACAGCGGGGCGCGGGCCGCGCCCAGTTGGGCGAGAAGCTGGGCCCGGGCCGTGACCAGCGATGGACCGTACCAGGTGAGGCTGCGGCCCTCGACGAGCGCGACCCGCTGGCCGGGGAACATCTCCGGGCCGTCGCCCGCGCTGAACTGGTAGGGCTCGTCGGGCAGCACGATGAGGTCCGGCCGCCGCGCCGCCACATCCTCCAGGCTGACGCGCGGGTACCGGTCCGGGTGATCGGCGTAGACGTTGTCCAGGCCCAGCCGGGCGGCGAGGTCGCCGGTGAAGGTGGCCGATCCGACCACCATCCAGGGGTCGCGCCAGACGGGGATGGCGGCGCGGACCGGCGGACCGGGGGCCGGGTCCCGCCACACCTGCCGGGCCTCGGCCAGCCAGCCTGGCTCGGGCCAGCCGAGCGCCTCGCGAAACATCCGGCGCAGCGAGGCCAGCGCCTCGTCCACGGTGCGGATCCTGGTCACCCACACCGGCACGCCCGCCGCGCGCAGGCGCTCCACGTCCAGACGGCGGTTCTCCTCCTGATTGGACAGGACGACGTCAGGCCGGAGCCCGGTAATGGCGGCCACGTTCGGGTTCTTGGTGCCGCGCACCCGGGTGACCTCAAGGCCAGCCGGGTGGGTGCACCAATCGGTGGCACCCACCAGCGCCGCAGGCCGGGTGACGGCGACCGACTCGGTCAGTGAGGGCACCAGGGAGACCACCCGGCGCACCGGCCGGGCCACCTGGACCGGGTGGCCCAGATCATCGCACGGGGCCTCCTGGCTCGTCATGCCGCCGGGACGCGGAGGAGGAGAGCGTCGCCCTGGCCCCCGCCACCGCACAGCGCCGCGGCGCCGATTCCACCGCCGCGGCGGCGCAGTTCCAGGGCAAGGGTGAGCACGAGCCGGGCGCCGCTCATCCCGACTGGGTGGCCGAGGGCGATCGCACCGCCGTTGACGTTGACGCGGTCCGGCGACAGGCCCAGCTCCCGCGTCGAGGCCAGGGCGACGTCGGCGAACGCCTCGTTGATCTCGACCAGGTCCAGGTCGCCGAGCTTAAGGCTGCCGTCGCGGCGCAGGGCGTCGCGGATAGCGTTGGCCGGCTGGTGCAGGAGGGACGGGTCCGGGCCGGCGACCGTACCGTAACGGCCGATCTCGGCGATCCACGGCAGGCCGCGCTGCTCGGCCTGGACCTTATCCATAACGAGAACCGCGCAGGCGCCGTCGGAGAGCTGCGACGCCGAACCCGCGGTGATCGTGCCGTTTTCGCTGAATGCGGGGGCCAGGCCGGCCAGCCGCTCGGCGGTCGTGCCGGGGCGCACGCCTTCGTCCTGCTCGACGGTCACCTCGTCCTTACGGCCGCGGACGATGACGGGCACGATCTCCTCGGCCAGGCGGCCGTCCTTGATGGCGGCCGCCGCGCGGGCGTGCGACTCGGCGGCGAAGGAATCCTGGTCTTCCCGGGAGATGCCCAGCCCGGTCTGGTACCGCTCGGTCGCCGCCCCCATCGAGATGCCGTCAAACCCGCACACCAGCGCGTCCTGGTCCAGGGCGTCGGTGAGCCCGGTGGCGCCGTATTTGAAGCCGCGCCGGGAACCGGGCAGCAGGTGCGGAGCGTTCGACATGGACTCCACGCCACCCGCCACCACGACCTCGCACTGGCCAGCCAGGATCTGCTGGGCGGCCTGGGCGATCGCGGTCAGCCCGGACAGGCACAGCTTGTTGACCGTCGTCGCCGGAACGGCCATCGGGACACCGCCCGCGGCAGCGGCCAGGCGGGCTGGGTTCGGGCCCACCCCGGCCTGGACGACGTTGCCCATGATCACCGCGTCTACCTGGTCCGCCGCCAGGCCAGCCCGGTCCAGGGCGGCCCGGATCGCCGTTCCCCCCAGCGCCGGGGCCGCCAGGCCGGACAGGGAACCAAGCAGTTTGCCGATCGGGGTCCGTGCTCCGGCCACCAGCACCGGCTGGGTCATGGGAATCCTCCTTGATCGCTGGTTTCGCTATCGCTGTGCTTGATCGTCGGCCGCGTCGGCCGGAGCCCCAGCCGCTGCCCCGTTCCGGGTGACCGAACGGGCCAGCAGCTGGGCCACGTCGATGACTTCGAGGCTGTCCTTGGCCTCGCCGGCGCCCTTCTTGGCGGCAACGGCGTCGCCGAGCATGACCAGGCAGTAGGGGCAGGCGGTGGAGATGGCATCGGGGTTGAGGGTGAGGGCTTCGTCGATGCGC
>DASQVO010000268.1:0-9536 GCA_035640715.1 Streptosporangiaceae bacterium | reverse complement strand
GCCCGCCGGCTCGGCGCGGCCGGGGCAGTGGCCGAGCTCCTCGCGTCCCGGCTGATCGAGCAGCGGCCCGGCCTGGTGACCAAGGCGTACACCACCGGGCGGGCGCACCGTCTGCGCCGGTCCTCGGAGTACCTCACGCTGGGCGGGGCGGTCGCCGCGGTGTCCGTCGCCCGGCGCAGCCGGCTGGCCGCGGCCGCGGCCGGGCTGGCCCTGCTCGCCGGCAGCGTCCTGCAGCGCTTCGGCACGTTCGAAGCGGGCGTCGCGTCCACGAAGGATCCCGCCTATGTCGTGGTGCCGCAGCGTGAACGTCTGGAGGCTGGAGACGGCGAGCGGCATCCGCCTATCGGGTGACCAGCGTGTGGGGTTCCACAGCACCCCGGCCGATGACACCGCCACAAGAGGCAGACATTTCCAGGCGCCTACGCCCGAGAATTCCTCAACGCCCACACCGCCGGCTAACGCGAAGATCATCCGCGATCTCCGGCGGCAGATGCGCCATCCTTGCCCGGTCAGCGCGAAGTCGTCCCGGTTCTCGAGAATGGCGACGGGCGGAGCCAGCACCGCCGGGCCGCCTTCCACCGCGCTGCCGCGGTACACGGTGGACACAGAGCGCCCGGTGGCCGAGTCCGGACCGATCACCTCCACCAGGGCGTTGCTGCTGATGTGCGCGGACACCACACCGGCGGGCCGGGCTGCGAAATACGCTCGGATCGCATCCTGCCCGGCCACCGTGCTCCCGTCCGGCCTGATCCACTCAGCGTCCGCGGTGAACAATCCGACGAACGCCTCGATGTCGTTGGTGTCGGTCGCCTGGCAGTAGCCGAGGATCAGCCGGGTGCAATCTCGCTCTGCGGCCCGGACCCCGGCCTCGGTCACGCTTTGCTCCCCGCTTCCATGTCGGTGGACACCAGACCTTGCAGCGGCGGCAGCCGCCGTCCGCCGGAGATCAGCACACTGCCGGCGGGGAACTCGTCGGTGAACTCGACGCCCCGGTCCCGCAGGGTGTCCAGAAAGGACCCGAGGCGGTCGGCCGTTGTGGCCAGCACGTCGTGCAGGACGAGCATGCTGTGCTCGGTGTGCTCGACCGCGTCGAGGGCGCGCTGCACCCACGACCCCTCGGGCTCCTCCCAGTCACGGGGAACACTGGTCCAGGTGACAGTGGTGTGCCCGTGCCTGACCAGGTAATCCACCGCGGCGGGCGAGAGCACGTGCGGCCCGAGCTTGCCGAACCCGGCGTTCGGCCGGAACAGGGGCGGGTCGCAGGCGAATTCGGCCAGCACCTCGTCCGCTTGGGCGATCTCCGCCACGGCCTCGTCGTCGGGCCGCAGGCCCAATGGCGTGCCGTGGGTCATCGTGTGGTTGCCGACCCGGTGGCCCGCGCCGGTCACCCGGCGGGCCATGTCCCGTCCGGCGGGCGCGGCCACCTTCTCCCCGATCATGAAGAAGACCGCGCGGATCGAGCGCTCGGCAAGGATGTCGAGCACGCGTGGCGTCTGTTCCAGATCAGGGCCGTTGTCCAGCGACAGCGCCAGCCGTCTGGCGGGTGTTCCTGTCATCGGTGGCTCCCCCTCATGCGCCGGTTCCCGGGCCCCATTTTCTCGGCGAGGTTCATATCGGGCATGACGGTCTCGACGCCGGTGAACGTGGTTGCCTCGTTGTACCAGCCCAGCGACGGCGGCGGACCGTACAGGTTCACCGCCCTCCCGTCGTCGGCCGCCCACCCGAAGGGCTCCTCTTCCTCGTCGATGAACTGGTAGGGGTGGCTGAGCAGCTCGATGCGGTGGCCGTCGGGGTCACGCAGGTACAGGAACGTCTCGTAGCCGAGACCGTGGCGGCTGGGCCCGTAGTCGATGCTGTAGCCGAGGGCGCTGGCGAGGTCGCCCAGCCGCAGCATTGTGTTCGGCGCGTCGTGGATGACATAGCTGAAGTGGTGCAGGCGCGGCCCCTCGTTGGCCACCAGCACGATGTCGTTGGCGTTGCCCTTGCGGGCATTGAACGAGGCGATCAGCGGGGTGCCGGGGGTTGCGTCGAGGCTGATGTACTCGGAGATCCGGAAGCCCAGGCCGGCGTACATTCCGGTCGCCTTGGCAACGTCGGCGACGTGGAGCTGGTAGTGGTCGAACCGCGCGGGAGCGGCGCCCTTGAAGGTGTCGAAGGCCATGATCCGCCGGGGCACGGTCTCCATCCGGGCGACCAGCTCCAGCTGGGCGCCCGCAGCGTCCGTGGTGTGCAGGGTCGTCTTGCCCTGGAACGGCACGTCGACGAACTCGGCGGGCAGGCCGCGCTGCTCGAACCAGGTCGCTGCCGCGTCAAGGTCGGCCTCACGACGGACCCGGAAGCCGATCCGGTTGCACGCGCCCTCCGCGGCGCGGCGCAGGACCAGGCTGTGGTGGCAGGCCTCTTCGACACCGCGTAGGAAGATAACGTCGTCGTCGGCCTCGGTGACGACCAGGCCGATCAGCTCCTCGTAGAACCGGCGGCTGGCGGCCAGGTCCTGCACGTCGAGAACGACGTGGCTGGCGCGGGTGATGTCGAAGGGAGGAGTGGGTTCTCTGCTGGGGAGAGGCATCGCTGCTTCTTTCGTTGGTCCGGACGGAAACGGGGATCAGGCCCCGGTGAACCGGGGGGGTCGTTTCTCGAGGAAGGCACGCTGGCCTTCGCGGGCGTCCGCCGAGCCGGCGCACGCAGAGATGTGTTTCTCGGCAGTGGCCCGCAGTCCGGGCGTGCCGATGACGCTGGCGCGGATCGCGGCCTTGGCCGCGCGGATCGACAGTGGCGCATTGTCCGCGAGCCGGCGGGCCAGCTCCGCGACGGCCACTTCCAGCTCTCCGGGATAGACGACGCGGTTGATCAGCCCGGCGGCGAGTGCCTGGTCCGTGGAGAACTGGTCGTCGGTGAACAGGATCTCGGCGGCACGAGCCGGGCCGACCGCGCTCACCAGCGTGTGGACCTCCGGCAGCGGGTAGCCGATGCCCAGCCGCGCGGCGGGGATCGCGAAGCGGCTGCCCGCAGCGGCAATGCGGATGTCCGCGCCGAGCGCGACCGCCATCCCGGCCCCGATGCAGTATCCCTGGATCATCGCGATCAGGGGCTTGGACAGGTCCCCGGACGCGCCGGATAGGACGGTGCTGCGACCTGCTTGGTTTCGCTGACGTGGTCGGCATAGTTCTGTCCCACGCAGACGATCTTGCGCGGCCTGGCGACCGGGGGGAGCAGTCCGGCGTCGGTGACCGTGAGCGCGTCGCCGCGCACGATCCGGCCGGCGTCCCCGTCCGCCGTTTCCAGCAGCTGCGGCAGGTCCGCAAAGGTGGTGCCATCCACGGTGGCGACCCACGCGTCGGGCTCATCCGTCCGGCGCATGATCACCGTGGGCCGTCCCGGCACCACGGCTCGCCCGAGGCCGGTTCCGGTGGCACCTCGTGCGGTCATCGGGTCAGCCATGTCCGTCCCTTTGCTTCGCCGCCATTACCACCGCGTTCAGGTTGTGGCCTTCGCATCGGCGCTCCCCCCGATCACATCGTCGTGCAGTACGGGCCGACGAGGGCTCCTCCTTACATCGAGCGCCCAGAGCCCCTGCAAGAACGGCGCTCCGCCTGAGCCGGCCGACACGCCGCCATCCCCGTGTGGTCCGTAATACGGATCGATGTGCTAAATTACGGACCGGATAAAAGGCTACGGTCGACAACCGGGGACGTCAAATCCCCTGAGACGTTCGCCCTGCAGGACGCGGCAGCGCAGCGGTCGATCGACGATGGACAGGTGAGGACCGAAGATGCGCAGCGTCAAGACGGCCCTTCAAGTGCTGGAGGCGGTTTCCCGGTTGCAGCCGGTGGGGCTGTCTGAGCTGACCCGCGCCATGGGGTTGCCGAAGACCACCGTCTACCGGAGCCTGACCACGCTGGCCGAGGCCGGCTGGCTCGAGACCGACGGCACCCAATGGCTGGTCAGCGCGCGCGCTTTCGTGGTGGGCAGCACCGTCGGCGATCGCGGCGGCCTGCGGACCTGCGCGCTCCCGGTGATGAACGCGCTGGCCGCGGAGGTGCGCGAGACGATCCACCTGATGATTCCCGACGGGCGCGAGGTCGTGCTGATCGAGCGGATCGACAGCCCACATGCGGTCCGCGCGGTCGCGCCGCTGGGTGCGCGCGCCCCGCTGCACGCCAGCTCCAACGGGAAGTCGATGCTGGCGTACCTGCCCGAGGGGAAGGCGGCGGACTACCTGCGGTCGGACATCGAGGCGGTCACGGCACACACCACCACTGACCCGGATCGGCTTCGCGCCGAACTGGACACCATCCGGGCACGCGGCTACGCGGTGAACGTGGAGGAGTTGCAGGACGGTGTGGTGGCGGTGGCTGCGGCGATCCGGCCCGGGGGCGGCCTGCCGGTCGGATCGCTGTCGATCTCCGGTCCGAAGGTGCGGATGCCCAGCAAGATCCACGCCGAGTACGGCGAAAAGGTCCGCCAGGCCGCCGAGAAGATCGCTGCCAAGCTGCCCGCGGCGGTATGGCAGGCGCCCCGGTACACCAGTGCTTCCGGCGCCGCACCCGGCGTGTGATCAGCCGCTGGTGAGGGCGGTGACCACGCGGGACGGGCTGGCCGCCCGAGCAACTTCGCCATCCACGCGCGCGAAGAAGCGCCAGGCGGCCAGATACCAGCGGACCGCGACCGAGTCACGTCAGGCAGTCACCGAACCAGTCTCCTGCCATCCGCGATCGGCCAACGCAACAGTGCCCACCGGCGGTGATGGAGCAGAAGCTCCGGCGGCGATCCCGTCCGGGCGCGGCTGGTCATGCGGTTGGGTTGTGGAAGTAGTGGCCCTTGTCGAGATCGTCGATGAGCCCGGGATGCGCTGGCTGCCACCCCATCAGCTCGCGGGTCAGCGCGCTTGAGGCCGGGCTGTCGGCCCCGAGGAAGCCGGCCAGCCAGGTGAAGTGCCCGGCTGCGTCCTCGGGAGAGATGGAAGCCATGGGCAGATTCAGATGACGGCCGATCACTTCGGCGATGTCGCGGATCGGCACGCCCTCGTCGGCGACCGCGTGCAGCGTCGATCCCGCCGGGGCCTTCTCCAGGGCCAGGCGGAACAGGTGCGCGGCATCGAGCCGGTGCACGGCGGGCCAGCGGTTGGACCCGTCGCCGATGTAGCCGGAGACGCCCTTGTCGCGGGCGATGCCGACGATGGCCGCCATGAAGCCGTTATCTCCGTCGCCGTGCACCGTCGGGGGGAGTCGCAGAACGGACGAGCGGACACCGCGGGAAGCGAGGGAGAGCGTGATCTCCGCCGTGGCCTGCCGAGTCTGCGGACCGCCGCCCAGATGCGCCGCCGAGTCGGGACCATGCCCGTCCCGTTCGGTCGCCACCCGCCCCGTGCTGAGCCCGAGCGTCCCGGAGGCGATGACGAACGGCCGGTCAGAACCCGCAAGCGCCTCGCCGAACGTCTCGACGGCACGGCGATCGGCATCGGCAGCGTCCTGGAAATCTCCCGAGAACGCGATGTCGTGCTTGAACGCGAGGTGGATCACGCCATCCGACGCGGCAGCCGCACTCCGCAGGCCGTCGAGGTCATCGAGAGTGCCGTGATGCACCTGTGCCCCGGCGGCGGTGAGGGCAGCGGCCGAGGTATCCGAGCGGGCGAGCCCGGTGACCTGATGGCCCGCGCCGATGAGCTCGGGAACGACGGCGGAGCCGATCCAGCCGGACGCGCCGGTGACGAAAACACGCATGAAAAACCTCCAAGTGAGCCGGCCGTCCTCAGCACAAGGTGTGCGCGAGAACCGACCGATGTCAGTTGCTGTCATCAGCCTAGTACCTGATGCCAGCCACTGTCATCAGGTACGATCGTGGCATGGGCCGATGGGAGCCAAACGCGCGCGGCCGGCTCGAACAGGCGGCACTGGAGCTCTACATCGAGCGCGGGTTCGAACAGACCACGGTGGCGGAGATCGCCAAGCGGGCGGGGCTGACGGAGCGAACGTTCTTCCGGCACTTCGCCGACAAGCGCGAGGTTCTGTTCTCGGGCGCGGGCACACTGCAGGAGCTCCTGGTGACCGCCGTTGCCGACGCGCCTGATTCCGCAGCGCCGATCGACGCGGTCGCCGCGGCCATGCAGGCCGCCGGCGCCCTGCTCCAGGACCGCCGCGACAGCGCCCGGCAGCGCCAGGCCATCATCGCAGCGAACGCAGAGCTCCAGGAACGCGAGCTGATCAAGCTCGCCTCACTCGGCTCGGCGCTCGCCGGCACGTTGCGCCGGCGCGGCGTCAGCGACCCAGCCGCGAGCCTGGCTGCCGAGGCAGGGATCGCTGTGTTCAAGATCGCGTTCGAACGCTGGATCAGCGAGACCAGCCAGCCAGACTTGCCGCGACTCATCCGGGAGTCGCTCGACGAGCTGAAAGCCGTGACCGCGGGCAAATGATCACCGGCGGCAGGTCGGGCACGCGAGGCGGCCCGGCGGGAGAAGGGCGGTCCCGGAGGTGATGACGAAGGGCCGGCCGGATCCCGCGAGCGCCTCGCCGAGGGGTCTCGACGGCACGCAGGTCGGCCTCGCGACCCGGGCCGGCGACCACAGCCGCCGGGTGGCGTGCCCGGTCCGCCTCAGGTCCTACTCTGTCTTGCGGCACATCTTCCGCACGCTGTCGGATTCTGGCGGAACGAGGGACGGCAACCGCAGGCCCTTTTAGCTGCGGGAGTTGGAGCACCGGATACGGCTGCTGATCGCCTGCGGCCGGGAGTTCTTCTACCCAAGGCCCTACCGGCTGGGCCGATGCCTCCTCCGCGCAGTGTCGCGCGGTCTTCGGGTGGACCCTGTCTCCAACCGCACAGGCTTGCGGCCGAGTCTTGACGTGATCGTCTGAGTTGTCCGACACTGATCCGGTCAAAGACGCCCGAAAAACGACAGCAAGGTACCCGGTAATGATAACGTTGTCATTGACCTTGCGGCGGTGCGAGAGCGGTTGGTCAGCACTTCGGGGGCACGTGCAGCGCGCCGCTGCAGGGGAGGAAGACGCGTGAACCGCGCCAAGTGGTACATCGGCCGGCTGGGGCGGCGGAGCATGACCGCTGGCATGGTGGCCGGGCTGGTCGCGGGCCTGGTCTCGGCTGGGCCGGGCGTGGCCGCCGGCCAGGCTGCTGCGGTGACGTCCGACCCGGCCAGCTATGTCAACCCGCTCATCGGGACCGGCTCGGGTGGTGACGTGGTCGGCCAGGTGGACACCTTTCCCGGGGCCAGCGCGCCGTTCGGGATGCTCACCTTCAGTCCCGACACCGCACCCACCGGGGCGGACGGCGGCGGCTACTACTACGGGGACAGCCAGATCAAGGGCTTCTCGCTGACACCCCCAATGTGGAGCAGACGTCCCTGTCGCCGGTGGACAACGGCGCCTCCCAGACCATGGAGTACGCCCTCAACGGCTTCGGCATCGCCCAGATGGCCCAGGCGCTGGGCCGCAGCTCCACTGCGGCCGAGTTCGCCAAGCGGGCACAGAACTGGGAGAACCTGTTCAACCCGGCCACCGGCTACCTGCAGCCCCGCGACGGTGGGGGCAACTTCCCGACCGGTAACCCGCTCACGGTCGGCTACGGCAGCTTCGGCCAGTCCGGCTACCAGGAGGGCAACGCCGCCCAGTACAACTTCGCCGCCCCCCAGAACCTGGGCGCCCTGATCAACCTCATGGGCGGTCCGGCCAAGGCCATCGCCCGGCTCAACACGTTTTTCACCCAGCTCATGGCCGGCCCCAACCTGCCGTACTACTGGGCGGGCAACGAGACCAACATCAACGCCCCGTGGGTCTACGACTACGTTGGTGCGCCGTACCAGACCCAGGCCCTGGTGCGCAAGATCACCTCGACCCTGTACTCGGCGGCCCCCGGCGGTGAGCCCGGCAACGACGACCTCGGCGCCATGAGCTCCTGGCTGGTGTGGGCCGACCTGGGCCTGTACCCCGAGACCGCCGGTGCGCCGGTCCTGGTGACCGGGAGCCCGCTGTTCACCCACGCCGTGGTGCACCTGCCGTCCGGTACGGCGCTCAACATCCGCGGGGCCGGCGCCGGCGACAACCAGCCGTACGTCACCAGCCTGGCCGTCAACGGGACGCCGAGCCAGCAGACCTGGATCCCGGCCCCCGACGTCCTCGCCCACGGCGGGTCCCTGGCCTTCACCCTCTCGTCGACCCCGGACCAGGCGTGGGGTTCGGCGCCGGCCGACGCCCCGCCGTCGTATTCGGCCGGGCAGGCGCCGGTGGTGGTGGCGCCCGCCGGGCCGGCCGAGGTCGCCCCGGGCGGGACGACCACCGCGGACCTCACGGCAGCCAATGCCACCACCCAGACCCAGGTGGTGTCGTGGTCGGTGACGGTGCCGCCCGGCTCCGGGCTGCAGGCCACCCCGTCGCATGGCACAGCCAGCATCCCGGCTGGCGGGGGCACCATCCCGGTGCAGCTCAGCGCCTCCCCCAGTGCCCCGCAGACCTTCTCCACCGTGACGGTGTCGGCGACGGTGGACAGCCAGCCGGTGCCGGCCGAGAACCTGACAGTGCAGGTCGCCACCCCCGGCAGCCTGGCCTCCTACTTCGGCAACCGGGGCGTGTCCTCCGACAGCGACCCGATGGCCGCCGACTTCGACGGCGGCGGGTATAGCTACTCGGCGCAGGCGCTGGCCGCCGCGGGGGTCGCCCCGGGCAGCAAGCTGACGGCCGGCGGCGCCACCTACACCTGGCCCGCCTCTCCTGCCGGGGACCCCGGCAACGTGGTGGCGGCCGGGCAGATCGTCACCCTCAACGCCCCGGCCGGCGCCTCCTCGCTCGACCTGCTCGGGTCGGCCACCAACGGCCCGAGCACCGGCACGGTGACCGTCACCTACAGCGACGGCTCCACCGCTTCGCTGCCCATCACGGTCACCGACTGGGCCGCCGGCGGCCCCCAGCCGGGCAACACCGTCGCCGTGACCATGCCGTACCGCAACTGCGGCTGCGGGTCCACCGTGTACGGCACCACCAACGTGTACTCGGTGGCGGTGCCCATCAACCCGGCGCTCGGGGTGACCAAGGTGACCCTGCCGGCCGACACCAACCACGGCGAGATCCACATCTTCGCCCTCACAACCAGCTGACCCGGACCAACCGGGCCGCCAGGGCGAGCGGCTCGAGAAGCGGCTGGCCGCGTAGCGGACGCCGGAGAGGTGATACCGGCGCTTTCGCCGACCCGCTGGCCGTCTTGGTGATCGTGTTCTACGCGCTGCGGGTGGCCCGAGAGATCTTCCTCCCCGGCCACTGAGCTCCGGGCACACCGGCGCCGCCGGGCGGCCTGGTATGCACTCCGGGGCCTGTGCTCCCAGATCGCGCGCTGGCAGGTCCCGGTTGCCGGGGCCTCAGCGCGCCATGCCGATGATCGTCTCGTCCGGTCCGGCGGTGTCGCTGAGGCCGAGCCGGAGGTGGTCGATGTGGTAGACCGCCTGGTCGAGCAGTTCGGCGACGTGGTCGTCGTAGAGGGCGTAGATGATGGAGCGGCCGTGGCGCTGCCCGGTGACCAGGCCGAGGTTACGCAGC
>DASQVO010000267.1:0-16319 GCA_035640715.1 Streptosporangiaceae bacterium | reverse complement strand
CTGCCCGAGGCGTGCCTCGGCGGCTACCTGTCCCACCTGGACGGGAGCACGGACGGCGCAGCGGGCGCCGTCGCGGCCGACGGGCCGCCGGCGCTCGAGCCAGACGGCCCGGAGATCCGCCGGCTGGCCCGGCTGGCCGGCGATCTCGTGGTGTGCGCCGGTTACTGCGAGGCCGGCGGGGACAGCGGGGGCGAGCGCTATAACAGCGCGGTGTGCGTCACCGGCGACGGCGTGCTCGGCCGCCACCGCAAGGTGCACCAGCCGCTGCGGGAGGACGCCAGCTATGCCGCAGGCGACCAGTTCGCCGCCTTCGATACCCCGGCCGGGCGGCTCGGCATGATGATCTGCTACGACAAGGCATTCCCCGAATCAGCCCGCACCCTGGCCCTGGACGGCGCCGAGATCATCGTCTGCATGTCAGCGTGGCCGGCCAGCCGCACCAATCCCAGCCCCGACCTCGCACAGGACCGCTGGACGCGCCGGTTCGACCTCTTCGACCGCGCCCGGGCGCTGGAGAACCAGGTGGTATGGGTGTCAGCCAACCAGTCCGGGACATTCGGCTCGCTGCGCTTCGTGGCCAGCGCCAAGGTCGTCGATCCGGGCGGGGATGTGCTGGCCTGCACCGGCACCTCGGCCGGGATGGCCGTCGCCGAACTGGACGTCCCCGCAGCGCTCGACACAGCCCGGCGCGCCATGGCGCACCTGCGCGACCGGCGGCCCGACGCGTACGCGCCGCCATCCGGCACCGCGCCCGCGGCGGCAGCGTGACGGGGCACTCCGGCCAGCACGCTCCCTGCGGAGGCAGCGTGCCCGGCACCCTGATCCCGCCGCTCACGCCGCTCGCATGGGAGGCGGCATGACAGTCACCCGGCTCGCGGCCGCCGCCGCCCATTTCGGCCGCGACCTGGACTTCGATCTGCGCCGCATCACCAAGCTGATCGCTGACGCGCGCGCCGCGGGTGCCGGGCTGCTCGTGCTGCCCGATGCCGCGCTCGGCGGCTACCTGGCCGACCTCCGCCATCCAGACCCGGAGGCGCTGCCGCCCGCGCTGAAGCCGGACGACCCGATGCTCGCGTCGGTGGCGGCCCTGGCCAGGGACATGGTCGTGTGCGTCGGCTACTGCGAGGCCGACGGCGACGACCGCTACAACGCCGCGGCCTGCGTCACCGGCGACGGCGTGCTCGGCCGGCACCGCAAGGTCCACCTGCCGGCCGGCGAGGCCGCCGCCTACCGGCCCGGTGACAGCTTCGCCGCCTTCGACACCCCAGTCGGCCGCCTGGGCATGCTGATCGACTACGACAAGACCTTCCCCGAATCCGCGCGCAGCCTGGCCCTGGACGGTGCGGAGATCCTCGCCTGCCTGTCGGCGTGGCCGACGAGCCTGACGAACCGGGCGCCGCGTCTCGCGCAGGACCGCCAATCGTGGCTGTTCGACCTGTACGACTGTGCCCGTGCTGCGGAAAACCAGCTGGTGCTGGTCTCGGCGAACCAGACCGGCGCAATCGGCGGGCTCCGGTTCCTCGGCCAGTCGAAGGTGGTCGGGCCGGGCGGGAACATCCTGGCCCGCACCTGGGGCCGGGCCGGGCTGGCCGTGGCCGAGCTGGACGTGGCCGCGCAGGTCGCGGCCGCCCGCCGGGTACTGCGCCACCTGGACGAGCGGCGCCCGGAGATTTACCGGGGCATCCCGTGAGCCGCTCCCCCGTAAGCCCCTGCCGCGCGAGCGAGCGCCCCCAGTGAACATCGCCCTGCTGACGTACTCGACCAAGCCTCGCGGCGGCGTGGTGCACACGCTCTCGCTCGCCGAGGCCCTGGCGGCCGCAGGCGCCGCGGTCACGGTGTGGACGCTCGGGCGCGGCGGTGACGCGGGCTTCTTCCGGCCCGTCGACCCGGCCGTGCGGCAGGTCATCGTGCCGTTCCCGGACCGCGACGGGGAAGGGACCGGCGAGCGCGTGCTGCGCTCCATCGCCGCGCTGCGGGAGGCCTTCCACCCGCGCGGCTACGACATCGTGCACGCCCAGGACTGCATCAGCGCGAACGCCGCGGGCCGCTGCGTACGCACGGTGCACCACATCGATCACTTCACCACGCCGGAACTCGCAGCCTGCCATGAACGTGCCATCAGGGTCCCGTTCGGGCATGTCTGCGTCTCGCGCGCAGTCGCCCGCGAGCTCCGCGACGGCTGGGGCATCGGCGCGACCGTGATCCCCAACGGCGTGGACGCGGCCCGGTTCGCCGCCGCGGCTGCCTCCGGCCCCGTCGCGGCAGCCGGGCGCAGCCGGTGGTGGGCCCGGCTGGGCCGCTTCGTCCTCACGGTCGGCGGCATTGAGCCGCGGAAAGGCTCGATCGACCTGCTGGAGGCGTATGCGCTGCTGCGCCGCTCACACCCCGGTCTGCGCCTGGTCATCGCGGGCGGGGAGACGCTCTTCGACTACCGGCCCTACCGCGCCGAGTGGGAGTCGCGCGCGGCCGAGCTGGGCATCGAGCCGGTGGTCCTCGGCCCGGTGCCGCACGAGGTGCTGCCGTCCCTGGTCGCCGCCGCGGCCGTGTTCGCCTTCCCGTCAACGGTCGAGGGCTTCGGGCTCGCCGCGATGGAAGCCCTGGCCGCCGGCGTCCCGCTGGTCACCCGCGACCTTCCGGTACTGCGGGAGGTCTTCAGCGGGACGGCGCTGTTCGGCTCCGACGCGCCCGGCATCGCGGCCGCGCTGGGCGAGGCGCTGGACCGGCCGGACCCGGCGCGCACAGCGGCCGGCCGTAGCCTCGCCGCCCGGCACACCTGGCAGGCGGCGGCGCAGCGCCACCTCGAGCTCTACCGTTGCTTGCTGGCGGTCGGCACGCCCACGTAGCCAGGTCCTTACCCTCCCGGCGGGTAACGGGACCCAGCGCGGGCCGCGTTCCGGGGTTTCGGATTGCCGGGAGCCTCAGTGCGGCGCGGGACCCTTATGGGGTGGGCCGCCCCGGCTGCCCGGCCGCCCCGGCCGCTCAGGAGACGGTGGTAACTTGCGGCAACTTGGGCAGGGTTGTTCCTATATCGTTCGCTTGCCCGCCAGGCATAATCGGCCATTCCGGCCATTTTCCCTTGTCAGGCTCGCTGCAGACGTCATCGTGCCAACAACGCCGCCGATGACGTGCAACAATTTCGCCCAGTCAGGGGGAGGAGTCTGATGATGCGACGATCGCCGAAGCGGCTACATCTGCTGCTCGCCGGGATCGCGTCGATCGCCGTCACCGCCGCGCCCGGGCTCGCGTCCGCCAGCGCGGACCACGCCACCCAGAACACGCAAATGGCAGCCACGCAGACGGCAGCCACGCAGGCCACAGCCGCGCGTGCAGTGTCCGCCAGGACCGCGGCCGTCAGCGGCATGCCGAACGCGCCGATCAAGCACGTCATCGAGATCATGATCGAGAACCACACGTTCGACAACCTCTTCGGCAGCTTCCCCGGCGCGGACGGCATCCCGGCGAACACCTCGCTGCTCAACCCGAACGCCTACTACGACTCGGCGCCGAACGTGAGCCCCGTCTGGGCTGGGCCGAACGAGGGCGACGTCCAGGGTGCGATCAACAACAGCGCCGTCGGCGAGCAGATGGCCATGGACTATCAGCCCGGCAAGGGCTACCAGATGGACCACTACACGGTGTTCCCGCAGGACGGCATGTCGGCGATCACCGAGTTCGGCCCGCAGTTCGACCCGAATCAGCAGTACCTCGCCAGGTCCTACGAACTGGCGGACCACAACTTCCAGCCGGTCATCGCGCCAACGCAGCCGAACGTCATGACCGCGCTGAACGGCACCGACCATGGCTGGGTCTACAACAACCTCCAGCCCGGCGCCACCCAGCCGTGGAACTCCATCTTTGACGAACTGACGGCCCATAACCGGTCCTGGAAGATCTACTACGCGCTGCCCACGTCGATACTGAACGGCACGATCTGGGACCAGATCATCCCGCCCGGCCACGCGGCCGACCTGACCACGGCCGGCCAGTTCCTCACCGACCTGTCCAGCGGCAGCCTGCCGGACTTCTCCTTCCTCCGGCCCGGTGTCGGATACAGCACCGAGCCGGCTGAGGACGTCGGCCAGGGCGACGCCTGGATCGGCCAGCTTGTGAACGCCGTCGCACACAGCCAATACTGGGACTCGACCGCGATCTTCGTCACCTACGACGAGGGCGGCGGCTTCTGGGACCACGTCGCTCCTCCGGCGGCCACCGGCTACGGCACCCGCACCCCGATGATGATCATCAGCCCGTACGCGCGCCAGGGCGTCTACCACCAGCAGACCACCAACGTGTCGATCCTGTCGTTCATGCAGCGGCTGTGGGGCCTGGCCCCGCTGACCAAGCTCAACGCGCGGCAGAACGACCTGATGTCCGCCTTCAACTTCCGCCAGGCCCCGCTGCCAGTGCCGAGCGTGCCGGTCGCACCGGCAGACACGATCGCCTTCCACAGCACCGGCGGCATCCTGACCGACATCGGCGCGCCGAATCCGGGCAGGCCGCTCACGATCAACCTGGAGGCGGAGACCGCCGGCCTCTCGCTCGACCCGGCCGCCAACGGCACGGTGAACCTGACCGTGACTCCCCCGCCCGGCGTCACCGTCCCGACGGGCTTCCCCAGCTCGGCCACGCTGGCCGGCGGCCAGGCGAACATCACGGTGACGTTCCCCACCGCCGGCTACTACCGGATCGCGGCGACCGGCCCGGGCGGCAGCAAGGGCTGGGTCACCGTCGACGTGGGCGTCACGCCAAACACCGCGCCCTAGTGGGCAGGCCCGTGGGGCCTGCCCACCCGTCCGGGCCAGGCCCCGCGCCGCCCTCAACGCCGGGCATTGAGCAAGCCTCTCAGGCTGGCTGATCGGCCGCCGGCCGGTGCCAGCCTGGTCAGGCTGCGAGGTAGTTGCTGACCTGGCCGAGCCACCGGGTGTAGTAGCGGCCGGTGAGCCCGCTCGGCACCAGGCGCGACACCAGCGGGCGGTATTTGTTGGTGTCTTCTGAGCCCGCGTGCCGGGCGACGAGAGCTGCCTTGGGTGAACGCGCGTGCTCGAAGGCCCGCAGCGCCGATGGGATGTCCTCTGCCCCCCGCAGCGCCCTGGCCAGTGCCCACGCGTCCTCCAGTGCCTGGTTGGCACCCTGCGCGCGGGTCGGCGGCATCGAGTGCGCCGCGTCCCCGATCAGGGTGGCCCGCCCGGCGCCCCATGTTCGCGGCACGGCATGCCGGTAGTGCGGAAAGAAGCCGGCCTCATCGTCACCAATGGCGCCCAGCACCTCGCCCACCGGAGCGGCCCAGCCGCCGAAACGCTCCCGGAGGGCCGTAACCGGTGACGTGGGTGCCGGCGTGCCCGGCACCCACCGCTGGTCGTAGCCTGCCAACCATGACTACGCCCATTACCGTCACCGTGACCGGCGCGGCCGGCCAGATCGGCTACGCCCTGCTGTTCCGCATCGCCTCCGGACAGCTTCTCGGACCGGACATCCCGGTCCGGCTGCGGCTCCTTGAGATCACCCCAGCGCTGAAGGCCGCCGAAGGCACCGCAATGGAACTGGACGACTGCGCCTTCCCGCTGCTGGCAGGCATCGACATAACTGACGACCTCAAGACCGCCTTCGACGGCACCAACGTCGCCTTGCTCGTCGGAGCCCGCCCGCGCACCGCCGGCATGGAACGCGGAGACCTGCTCGAAGCCAACGGCGGCATCTTCGGCCCCCAGGGCAAGGCCATCAACGACCACGCCGCCAGCGACATCAAAGTCCTCGTCGTCGGCAATCCAGCCAACACCAACGCGCTGATCGCCCAGCAGCACGCCCCCGACGTCCCCGCCAGCCGGTTCACCGCGATGACGCGGCTGGACCACAACCGCGCCCTCTCCCAGCTCGCCGCCAAACTGTCCGTACCGGTCACCGCGATCGAGCACATGACCATCTGGGGCAACCACTCCGCCACCCAGTACCCCGACCTCTACACCACCTTGGTCAATGGGCGCAGCGCCGCTGAACAGGTTGACGAAGCCTGGCTTACCGGCACGTTCATCCCCACGGTGGCCAAGCGCGGCGCAGCCATCATCGAGGCGCGCGGCGCATCCTCGGCCGCCTCAGCCGCCAACGCCGCCATCGACCACGTCCACGACTGGGTCCACGGCACCGCGTGGACATCTTCCGCGGTCGTCTCGGACGGCTCCTACGGCGTGCCGGAGGGGCTGGTCAGCTCGTTCCCATGCCGGGCCGCGAACGGCGACTGGGAGATCATCCAGGGCGTGGAGATCAACCAGTTCTCCCGCGACAAGATCGACGCCTCCGTGACCGAACTGGCAGGCGAACGCGACGCCGTACGCGCACTCAACCTCATCTGATAACTCCCAAGCCCGCCGGCAGCCAGGTGCCGCACCTACCTTCCGAAAGCCGGCGCCGAGAAATGAACACCCCCAGGCCGGGGGCGAGCGCCGCGCCCGCCCCCGGCCGCGCCTGACGGCCGCTGAACCGCCCTCAACAGGTCCTCCCCGCTGGCCCCGCGGCCATGCCGGCATTTATGTGGTCCTGGCTGATCCTGCGTCCCAGTGGGCTGCCGCGAGCACGCGTCATTGGCTGGCGGTGGGGAGTAGGCGGTCGAGCTGGTAGCGCAGGACGCGCAGCGCGTCGTCGGCGGTCCGCTGGCCCGCCGACGACGCCAACGCCCGCATCACCGCATTCCTCGCCGCTGCCGGGAAGGAACGGGGCTCAGTGCCTTGACGTGCGGTCATGGTTGGGCGTCCACCGATCACCGGGCGAAGCCCAGCAGATGATCAGCAATGGGCAGATTCTCGGCGCCGCCGCTGCCGAACTCACTGCACGCTGAGTGGACCGTCCGGGCGCTGCGCGCAGGCAAGCCTGTGCTGTGCGAGAAACCGCTCTGCGGCACGCTTGCAGAGACGGAGCGGGTACTCGCCGTCGCGCGGGAGACGGGCACCCTGCTCTGGGAAGCGTTCGTTTTTCCTTTCCACGCACAGCTTAGTGAGATCGCCGGCCTGCTTGCCGACGGCGCGATCGGTGAGCTGAGGGAGATCCAGTCCAGCTTCCATTTCAAGATCAAGAGCTCGGACAACATCAGGCTGTCTCCGGCGCTCGAGGGTGGGGCACTCAACGACGTCGGGTGCTATCCGATCCGGCTGGCGTGGGAACTGTTCGGCGCCGGGCACGAGAGCGCCTGGGCGACGTCAGAGTGGGGCGGCCATGGGGTCGACGTGGAATCCTGGGCCATCCTCGGCTATCCGGGCGGTCGGCGCCTGCTGCTCTCCTGCGGGCTGAACCGCAGCCATGACGTGTTCTCCCGGTTGCTCGGCACGGAAGGACAGATCGAGATCAGCAACCCATTTCATCCCGCTGCGGGCGACTCCTTCCGGCTGATAAACGGACGGACGGAAACTCGAACGGCGGCGACGGCGGGCGAGCCCTCCTTCACGGCTGCGATCCGGCACATCCAGGATGTGCTCCGCGGTGAGACCGCGCCGCGGATGCTGGCCATCGATACTGCGCTACCGACCGCCCGCGCCTTGCACGACCTGCTTGAGATGGCCACGGCGAGATCCATCGGGATTTGATCTGCTCTGCACCGGCCGCGCCCTGCCGGCGGACCGGGTCGCTAGCACGCTCGTCACAACGGCCGAGTGCACGCTGTGCCAATGACGAGGACCCGTCCCGGGAGTTAAGGGGGCCCGCTGAATCAGGATGCCCAGTCGATGCGGGCGGTATCCGCGGCCCGGAAGCGGAGCGCGGGGTCCGCGTAGCGCGCTTCCGCGACGTCGTACAGTGCGTCCGCCGAGGCGCGGAACGCGGGGTAGGCGGCGCAGGCCGCCGCGATCTCGTCCTGGCTGGGTGACAGCCCGGCCGCGGTGAGCATCTCGCGCACCGCGGCTTCGCAGCCGGGCGTTCCGATCGGTTCCATCTGCCCTCCTGATCCGGTTGGGTGGCTGTGAGCTGGGTGGCGGCCGGCCGGGCTCACGCCGCGGCCGGCTCGGCCCCGGCGATCTCCGGCTGGCGCAGGTGCCAGCCGGTGTGCTCCTGGTAGAGGCGGCCCGCGCGCAGTGCGGCCGCCTCATCGAACGGGCGCGCGGCGATCTGCATGGACAGCGGCAGGCCGGCCGCGGTGAAGCCCATCGGCACCGCGAGGACAGGATTGCCGACGCAGTCCCAGTAGCCGGTGTTGACCAGCTCCATGAGCTGGCGGATGCCGCCGGGACCCTCGTTGAGGCTGTCATAGCTGGGCGATCCGGCCTGCGCCGTCGGGCAGACGATCAGGTCCACCTCGGTGAACAGCTCGCCGAGGGCCTGCTGGGCCACCCGGCGGACACGCTGCGCCTGGACGTAGTCGGCGCCGGAGATCAGCGCGCCCTGCGCGATGAAGGCGCGCGTCGCGGCGAAATAGTCGCCCCACCGCGTGCACATGTCGCCGCGATGGTAGGCAAGTGCCTCCGCCGACATGGTTGCGATGTTGGCCGTGACCATCTCCGCCCAGTAGGGCAGTCGTACCTCGCGCACGTCCGCGCCCTGGCCGGCCAGGACCGCCACGGCCGCCTCCAGCGCGGGGCGAACGGCCGGATCCGCCCCGGCCGAGATCTGGTTCTCGGTCACCACGCCGACCCGGACGCCCGCCAGGTCCCGGGCCGGGTCGTCCGCGCGGAACGGGGCGTCCACGCAGTCCGGATCGCTCGGGTGCGGCCCGGCGATCACCTCCAGCACGGCGGCGCAGTCAGCGGCACTGCGGGCCAGCGGCCCAATGTGGTCGAGGCTGTAGCCGAGCGGTACGCAGCCGGACTTCGGCACGCGGCCGAACGTGGGCATCAGGCCGCTCACCCCGCAGAAGGCGGCGGGAATCCGGATGCTGCCGCCCGTGTCGGTGCCGATGGCCCAGTAGAAGAGGCCCGCGGCCACGCCGGCCCCGGAACCCGAGCTCGAGCCACCCGGCCAGGTCGCGGTGTCCCAGGGGTTGCGCGGGACCGGGAACGGCTTGCCGAAGTCGGGCAGGCCGATGGCGAACTCCATCGTCGTGCTCTTCCCGGTGATCACCGCGCCAGCCTGCTTGAGCCGGGCCACGACCGGGGCGTCGCGCCCCTCGCCCCACGACCGGTCCAGAATCAGGCTCTGCGCGGTGGTCGGCCCCTCCGCCATGGCCAGGATGTCCTTAACGCCGCAGGGAATGCCGTGCAGCGGGCCGCGGTCCACGTCGGCGGCGAGCTCTTCGTCCGCTGCCTCGGCCGCGGCCATCGCGTAATCGTCGAACCTGGCCATGTAGGCGCCGAGCACGCCGTCCAGCTTGTCAGCCCGGGCGATCGCGGCCTCGGTGAGCATGACCGAGGTGACGGCACCCGAGCGCAGCGCCGCTGCCGCCTCGGTAAGGGTGAGCGGAAGATCGTTCAATGTTGTCAGCTCCTCAAGACGGGCACGGCTCGGCTAGTTCGGCATGGCGGGCACAGGTTCGGCGCCGGTTCCGCAGGCGGCTCAGGCCTGACCGGGCGGGCCGCCGTCGGGGTATCGCAGCGCGCGGGAGGCGAACCTCAAGTGGTTCGTCAGCGTGTAGATGAACGCAAGGTCGAACGGCCGCCCGGCGCGGTCGGTGATCGTCTGCTCCATCGATAGCAGCGGCATGCCCTCGCGTACCGCGAGCTCCGCCGCGACGGTCGCGTCTGCGAGCTCGCAGCCGATGACGAATTCCGACTCGCCGAACTCCACCCCCGCGTCGGCCAGCAGCGCGTACCAGTCGGATACGAACGGGCAGTCCAGCAGCTTGCCCGCCTCAGGGAAGAGCACGTAGTTGGTGGCCAGGCCCACCGGCTGGTCCTCCAGCAGCGCGACGTACTCCAGCCGCAGGCACGGGACCCCCGGTGCGACGCCGAGATGCCCGGTCACGGTCACCGGCGCGGGGATCACCGAGCGGTCGAGCACGCGTGGCCGCATCCGCCGGTTGAACATGCTGTCCGGCGAGGGGTTCACCGCGCCGTGCGCCTCGGCGAGCCGGGTGACGGCCGTTCTGGCGACCACGTGGGTGCCGATGCCCTGCGTGCGCTCGATGAGCCCGTCGGCGCGCAGCAGGGCCAGCGCCTCCCGCACGGTGGCGCGGGAGGCGCCGTGCACGGCCATCAGCTCGCTCTCGCTGGGGAGCTGGCCGTTGGCATAGGCGCCGCGCAGCACGGCGAACCGGAGTAGGTCCCGCACCCGGCGCACGTCATGCGCCCGTGCGAGCCCGCGCCGGCCGCCACCCGCAGGTCCCGCCCTCATCCGCCGTGACGCTAGGAAGCGGGTGTTACGGCTGAGTCTCGCCGCAGTGACCCGTGCGTTACCGGTCCCCGCGAACGCCGGGGTGCTCACGCTGCCGCCCCGGCCACCGGTGTGGCAGTGCCCGCCGGGGCATCCGCCCCGGAACCTGGGTCGGTCGGGCCCGGCGGGCGGGACAGGTTGCTGGTCACTCAGGCCACCTCCGTTGATGGTTGGGAATCGGCGTCCTGGCAAGCGCCGCCGCGGCATCAGCGAAGGCGGCGGCAGCGGCGGGCGCGGCTTCGCCGTGGGAGACGTACCGGAGCTGAAGCTAAAAATGGTGTGTTTCTGCTCTATGTCACTTTTTAGTGTGCCGCGTTACGCCGGTTCCACTGTCAGCGAGATCGCTCTGATCTGCGGGTTCATCGCATCAGCGAAGGCCTGCGCCACGCGGCCGCGCATTCCGCCGCTCGCGGCTGGCACGGAAAAGGCGCCGGGCGGGTCAGCGGGCCGTTAACTCAGCCGGACGGCCCGTGAGGGCAGTCAATGCGAGGCACTCACGCCGTCTTGGTGGCGGAGAACCTCATGACGGCCCCGCCGAGCGCCGTCTTCACCTGGAGGTCCGTCACGGCGAGGCGGTTCAGCCAGGCCTGGACCTGTCCCGGCCGCAGCAGCCTGGTCGAGTCTCGCTCGCCGATATGCATGAGCCGGATCGGCAGGGTGTCAAGCATGTCGTAGCCGATGAGGCGCCCGCCGGGGCGGAGCACCCGGACGGCCTCGGCCAGGGCCTTGTCCCACTCGATGACGTGGTGCAGCATCGCGGCGGACAGCACGAGGTCGAACCGGTTGTCCGCGAACGGCAGCTGAGCCGCGTCGGCCCGCTGTACGCTCGCCCGCTTGCCGTAGCCGGCCAGAATCTGCTCAGCCGTGCCCACCAGCTCCGTGTCGTCGTCGGTCGCGACCATGCGGAACCTGGGAAACATCGTCAGGAGTTGCGCGGTCATGGCACCGCTCCCGGCGCCGATCTCCAGCCCCTCCCCGGCGGGCTGCTCACCCTGGAGTATCCACGGAAGGATGACCCGGCGTGCGACAAGCCGGCAGGGCAGGCTGATCAGGGTCGCCTTTGCACTGGGGGGCATCTCAGGCATAACGAAAGCTTGCCACGCGCTGCCCGTGCTTTTCCGCTGGGCTGCTCTCACCAAGGCACGGGGGGACTCCCTGGGTGCCATCTGCCGGTGAGTGCCATGGGACGCACGTTCGGCTATCCCAAGTTTTGGTAAAGCCCGGGTCAAAGTTATCCCTTGACGTACATAGGGGGACTATATATATTGGTTAGGTGAGCCGGTGATGCCCTGCCGGAGGGCATCGTGGAAAGGAGCCGGGCCCTGGGCCCGGGCGCCGGGCCAGCCCCTTGCCTGCCGGATCTGGTTTCAAGGAGGAAACCATGTCGGCATCACAGAGCAAGCGCATTGCGGCCGGAGCAGACGGCTCGCCAGCGCCGGTGCGGGCACGCGAGTGGGCCTTTCAGCTCGTCCACCACACACCATGCCCGGTTGTGGTGATCCGGGGCAGGGTGGCCTGAGCCATGAACCACGGCCCCATGGACCTCCGGCGGCTGGACGGCCAGCCACTGAACTGGCAGTCGCCGGAGCGGCTGCGGCTCGCCGATGAGCTCGGCGCGGCGATCGTGGAACTCTCCATGCGGCTGCGCCGCGCCATCCTGCCGCCTGGCATAAGCCTGACCCAGGCCGGGACGCTGCTAGCCTTGCGCGACGGGCCGCAGCGGGTGACCGGACTGGCCGATGCTGTGCAGGTCACGCAGCCGACGATGTCGGCGCTTGTCATGGGCATGGAGCGGCTCGGCTGGGTCCGGCGCGATACAGACGGTGCTGACCGCCGGGTCGTCGCCGTCTGCCTGACCCGAACGGGCGAGAAGGTGATCCGCGACCTGGAGGCGGCACGGACGAGGGCGCTCCTCGCCGGCCTGGACACTCTCCCGGCACTGGACCTGGCGGCCCTGGCGGCAGCCATCCCGGCGCTTCGCGGAATCACCCAGCACGAAAGTAAGGCGGTGGCGTCGTGACCAGCATGCAGCCACGGCAGCCCGGCAAGGAGCCAGGCCGGTCCCGCGGCGGGTGGCGCCCGGCGAAGGTCCCCGCGCCCGCGAAGCGGCCCGCGGCCAGCGGCGAGCCAGAACTTGGCACCGATGGCCCCAGGGCGATCGTGGTCGGCGTCGACGGCACGCCGACGTCGCTGCGCGCCCTGGCGTACGCGGCGGGGCTAGCCCGCAGGCAGCACGCCGAACTCATCTGCGTCTACGTCCGCCAGCCGCTGCGCACCCCGGTCGCGCTGTCCGGCTGGGTGGACGCCGGTATCGTCGCCGCCGAAGCGCAAGCGCAGGCCGAGGCGGAGAAGGATGTCTCCGCGCAGGTCGCCGACGACGCCGGTACCTGGGGAAGCGGCGGCCGCCTCATCGTGCGCAGCGGCAACCCGCTCACCGAGCTGAAGAAGGTCGCGGAGGAGGCCCGCGCCGACATGATCATCGTGGGGGCGTCGACGAGCATCCTGCACCGGATGTTCGGCTCGCTCGGGCACCGCCTGCTCCGCCGGAAGCCCTGCCCGATCACGGTTGTCCCCTAATTCCCACGGCCTCCGCCGGAGAGGCGGAGGCCCCCGGCGGGAAACGGCGGCCCGCCGCACGCAATCACCTTACGCAGCCGGAGGCTGAGGACCGCGCAGACGACGGCCAGTCAGTCTGTTTGCCATCCAAAACAACAACTCGTTTGCCATCAAATACAGAGGGTAGCGCCCGCGTGCAATCCCCGGATGGGTCACCCGAGGTGCGGAGATGGCAATGGATGGACGCGTGGATGCCAAGCGGGTCACCCGGCGGAACGTGCTGCGGGCGGGCGGGCTCGCCGGCGGCCTGATGGCAGGCGCCCCGCTGCTCGCGGGCGTGAGCGGCTGCGGGACACGGACGGCGACACAGGCGGGCGGGGGTCTGGGACGGGATGCGGCCGCGACCTCGCTAGCACCATTGCCGGTAGCGGAGATCGAGCGGATCATCCGGGTAAAAGGCACCATGAGCAACGGGGTGCTCGACATTGGGACCGTCCGCACCGACATCAACAACGTGACGAAGCACGGCGTGCCGATCAAGCCGGCGTTCGAGATCGACGGCGACTTCTACTTCCAGGCGCTCCCCGGCGGCATGGTCATGATGAACGGCGACATGGCCTGCAAGCCTGGCGAGCTCGGCCCCGTGATCGACGCGATGGTCAGCCACAACCTGACCTTTCAGGCCGAGCACCAGCACCTGACCGAGCTGGAACCGATGGTGTGGTACGTGCACATGCGCGGCCAGGGCACGGCGCGCCAGGTGGCGGAGGGATGCGCCGCAATGCTGAAAGCGACGTCGACCCCGCTCCCCCAGGCCCCGCCGAAGAATCCGACCACACCGCTCGACACGAAGCGGCTCGCGAAGATCATCGGCTCGCCCGCCAGCGTGGGTGCGTCGGGGGTCGTCAGCTTCAACGTCCCGCAGCGGGAACCGATCACGCTGGGCGGCGTGCGGATCAGCCCGTATCTCAACGTCGCCACGCCCATCGATTTCGAGCCGCTCGGCGGGGAGGAGGCGGCGGTGGTCCCGGACTTCGGCATGCTCGCGAACCAGATCGACAACGTGGCGCGGACCATGCGCCGTCAGGGCTGGGCGATCGACTGCCTGTACAACCAGGAAACCGACGAGCATCCGCAGCTCTACTTCTCGCATCAGTTCAAGGTCGGCAACGCCTACCGGCTTGCGGCGGAGGTGCGCCGGGGCCTTGAGCAGACGAGCGTTGTCCTGAGCTGAGCCCGGCGTTCTCCTGCGTGGCGTTCCGGCCTGGCGTTCCCGGGCCCGCGGGATGCTGTCCGCCCGCAGCGTGGAGCCGGTCCTGTCCCAGAGAGCTATCCGCCGGCGTTGCCCGGGCCGGGCTGCCGCGGAACCGCTGAGTCGGCCGGGCGGCCGGGCGCCGGATCCGGCTCGGCGAACACCCGGCTGGCGAGGAAGTCCTCTGGCTCGAGCCGCATGAGATCGTCCCTCGTCAGCGCCGTCGCCTCCTGCGCCAGGAGCCGGCTGGCGTGCCGCAGCCGTGCCCGCTCCAGCGCGTTGCGTACGCTGCGCGCGTTCGCGAACCGGGGCTGCTGGCTCCGGCGGCCGAGGTACTCGCGGAACGTGGTGGCCGCCGCCTCGGAGAACCGGTAACCGGCCGCCGTGACCATGAGCTTCCCGATCTCCTCGAGCTCGTCCAGGGTGTAGTCGGGGAAGTCGATATGGTGGGCGATCCGCGAGCTCATGCCGGGATTGGACTGGAAGAAGGTATCCATCCGGTCCTTGTAGCCAGCCAGGATCACGACCACGTCCTCCCGCTGGTTCTCCATCACCTGCAGCAGGATCTCGATGGCCTCCTGGCCGTAGTCGCGTTCGTTCTCCGCCCGGTAGAGGTAGTACGCCTCGTCGATGAACAGCACCCCGCCCATCGCCCGCTTGAGCACCTCCTTGGTCTTGGGCGCGGTGTGGCCGACGTACTGCCCGACGAGGTCCTCCCGGCTGACGGCGACCAGGTGCCCCCGCTGCAGGTAGCCAAGCCGTTTCAGCAGCTCCGCCATCCGGAGCGCGACCGTGGTCTTGCCGGTGCCCGGGCTGCCGGTGAAGCACATGTGCAGGTTCGGCCGGGCGGTGCTCAGGCCGAACCGGGCGCGCTCCGTGTCGACCAGCAGCAGCGCGGCGATATCCCGGATCCTCGTCTTCACCGGGACCAGCCCGACCAGCTCGCGGTCGAGGGCGGCCAGCACATCGTCCACGCCCGAGCGGCGCCGGGCCTCGTGCAGGTCGACGGTGGCATCGTCGGGGATGGTCCCGGCCGCCGCATTGTCGCCGATCATGCTGGCCGCCTCCGGGCCGGGTGATCCCGTGCTAGCTGGGACCGGATCGGCTGGGGCGGGCGGGCCCTTCATCCCGAACGAGGGCCGGGTGCTCCCCTGCTGCCCGTTCTCCACGGTCACGACCGGGTATAGCGGCTTCCGGCGGGCCGGTCGGCCGCATAGGCGTGCGCCGTGTAGCGGATGCGCCGGTCGGCCACCTCCTGCCGGTCGAGCCGGAAGCCGGGCTCGTCGGCGGGCCGGTTGACGATGAACGACAGCGCGGTGGTCTGGCGTCCCTTGGACGCGTCGTAGGCATTGACGCGGATGTAGCGGTCCGGGTACGCCTTCCGGCATTCACCGATCTCATACAGCACGCCGGCCGCGTCCTGCAGGTCGAACATGGGCAGGCCCCACATGTCCCAGTAGGTGTTACGGTGGTGCGGGTCGTCGGTGAACTCGACCGACAGCGGCCAGCCCTGGTCCAGGGCGTACTGCACCTGGGCCCTGATCTCGTCGTCGGTGAGGTCGGGCAGGTAGGAAAACGTGCCCTGGGTGATGCGCATGATCGTCCTCCGGTTCACAGGCCCGTCGGCGTGGCCACCACGTCCGGGGTGTCGGTTGACTCGTAGGTGAAGGTCACGTCGCCCCAGGTGGAGAGGGCAACGTCGAGTTCGCGGCTGTGCTTGGCCGCCGCCCGGAGGATGTCCGGTCCCTCGGTGAGGTAATCACGGCCCTCGTTCCGCGCCTTGATCATCGCCTCCAGCGCGACCCGGTTGGCCGTCGCGCCGGCCGCGATGCCCATCGGGTGGCCGATCGTGCCGCCGCCGAACTGGAGCACCACGTCCTCGCCGAGATAGTGCAGGAGCTGGTGCATCTGGCCGGCGTGAATGCCGCCGGACGCGACGGGCATGGTGCCGGGCAGGGAGGCCCAGTCCTGGTCGAAGTACAGGCCCTTGACCGGGTCGGCGGGCACGTGGTTCAGGCGCAGCGTGTCGTAGTAGCCGGCCACCGCGTGCGGGTCGCCCTCCAGCTTGCCGACCACCGTGCCGGCGTGGATGTGGTCCACGCCCGCCAGCCGCATCCACTTGGCGATCACCCGGAAGTTCACCCCGTGGGTCTTCTGCCGCGTGTAGGTGGAGTGCCCGGCGCGGTGCAGGTGCAGGATCACCCCGTTGCGGCGGGCCCATTTCGCC
>DASQVO010000266.1:0-11313 GCA_035640715.1 Streptosporangiaceae bacterium | reverse complement strand
ACCGCGTCAGCGTGATCACCCGTTTCGACAACGCCGTACTGCCACGATTCGGGCTCCCCCGGACACTCACAGACTGAAACCGCGGGACTTCCTCACAGATGATCCGTCGCGCCGGTCCTGCCCGGTGACGGTGTCCGGCTGGTCGCGCCGGAGCGCGGCCAGGACGTCGGGCAACAGGCCACGGGCCACCGTCGGGAACGCGGCCACGCGGACCGTGCCGCAGACCGTCCCGCGGAGCCGCTCCAGGGCTGCCTCGGCCGCCTCCCACTCGTGCAGAATCCTGTCTGCCGCCGCTGCGAGCTGCTCGCCGGCTGCCGTCAGGCGCACACTCCGCCCGTACGGCTCCAGCAAAATCGTTTTGGTCTCGCTCTCCAGCCGGCTGAGCTGCTGGGAGATGGCCGACGGCGTGTAGCCCAGTTTCGCGGCCGCGGCCGCGACGGAACCGCGGGTGCGGATCGCGGTAAGGGCCTGAAGCGCGCGGAGACTAACCATGCAGAAAGCTTAACGATCGGCGCCATTTTCGCCAGAAAATCTAATTCAGTCCGGCTGGCCCGGGCCGACTGTCCCGCCGGGGTCAGGGTCGGCACGGTCGGCAAGTTCCAGGGACGTGAGGCGCCCGTCGCCATCTACTCGATGGCCACCTCCTCCGCCGATGACGCGCCCCGCGGCCTGGAATTCCTGTACGACCCGCATCGGCTGAACGTCGCCACCTCAGGGCCAGGGCACTGGCGGTCATCGTGGCGAGCGCCGACCTGATCCGGGTGTCCTGCCGGACACCGCGCCAGATGTATCTGGCCAATGCGCTGTGCCACGCGTGGGAGTCAGCCGGAGCGTGAACGGGTGCACCAGCGTCACTAGGCAAGCGGTCCGCACCAGCCGGGAAGACCTCGACCTGCACGCCGTGACCCGCGGATACGACCTGACCGAACCCGAGCTCCGGTAAGCACCTCCGGCCCTGACGGGCCGCGCCGGGCAACGCCGCCAGTCTCCACCGCCACCTTGGTAGCGGAATAACCAGGAGGGCTCAGTGGCAACGGGCCGGTACGCTGGGGCCGCCCGGTGCGGCGGACCGGGTCGCGCGTGCGGACAACAATCCGGAAGGTGCCCTGGGGATGCGATCTCGGTGAGCGCCACGCTCGTCGCCAAGGGCCTCGAGGCCGCGCACGGTGACCGTCTCCTGTTTTCCGGCCTCGACCTCGTCGTCGGTCCCGGTGATGTCGTCGGCCTGGTCGGCGTGAACGGCGCGGGCAAGTCCACGCTGCTGCGTGTGCTGGCGGGCATGCGCCCGGCAGATGCCGGCACGGTGACGATCAGCCCGCCGGGCGCGACGATCGGCCATCTGCCGCAGGAACCGGATCGCCGCCCGAACGAGACCGTTCGGCAGTTCCTGGCCCGGCGCACCGGCGTCGCCGCGGCGGACGACGCGATGCAGTCCGCCGCGGACGCGCTGGCGGCCGGGACGCCAGGTGCGGATGACGACTACGCCCGCGGGCTGGAGCGGTGGCTCGCGCTCGGCGGCGCGGACCTGGACGAGCGTGCCGATGCGGTCGTGGCCGGGCTGGGCCTGACCGTGGAGCTCGATCAGGCCATGACCGCCCTGTCGGGGGGCCAGGCTGCGCGGGCGTCCCTGGCGTCGCTGCTGCTCAGCCGGTACGACGTATTCCTGCTCGACGAGCCGACGAACGACCTTGACCTCGACGGGCTGACCCGGCTGGAGGCGTTCGTCCAGGGCCTGCGCGCCGGAGCGGTCCTCGTCAGTCACGACCGCGAGTTCCTCACCCGGACCGTGACCCGGATCGTCGAGCTTGACTTGGCCCAGCAGCAGGTCAGAGCGTACGGCGGAGGCTATGCCGCTTATCTAACCGAACGAGAGGTGGCGCGACGGCACGCACGTGCGGAGTACGAGGAGTACGCCGACACCCGCGCCGGTCTGCAGGAGCGGGCCCGGTCCCAGCGCGCCTGGATGGAAAAGGGCGTCAAGAATGCCCGGCGCAAGCAGCCGGACAATGACAAGGCCGGACGCAAGTTCCGGACGGAGGCGACCGAGAAGCAGGCGGCAAAGGCACGCCAGACTGAGCGGCTCATCGAACGGCTCGACGTCGTCGAGGAGCCACGCAAGGAGTGGAACCTGCGCATGGAGATCGCGGCCGCACCGCGGGCGGGAACCATCGTCGCCTCGATGCGCGGCGCCGTCGTCCGGCGCGGGGCGTTCACCCTCGGGCCGGTCGATCTGCAGATCGACTGGGCGGACCGGGTCGCGATTACCGGCGCGAACGGCTCCGGCAAGACGACCCTGCTGGGCGCGCTGCTCGGGCGGATCCCGCTGGATGAAGGGCACGCGGCGCTGGGCGCCAGCGTCATCGTCGGCGAGGTCGACCAGGCGCGCGGCCTGTTCCTGGGCAGCGAGCCGCTGATGGACGCATTCGCCGCCGCGGTGCCGGACATGGCGCCGGCTGACGTCCGGACGCTGCTGGCGAAATTCGGCCTCCGGGCCGCTCACGTGCTGCGGCCCGCCGACACCCTCTCCCCCGGTGAGCGCACGCGGGCCGCGCTGGCGCTGCTGCAGGCCCGCGGCGTCAACCTGCTGGTCCTCGACGAGCCAACGAACCACCTTGACCTGCCCGCGATCGAACAGCTGGAAGCAGCACTCGCCTCCTACCCGGGCACGCTACTGCTCGTCACCCACGACCGCCGGATGCTCGAGGCGGTGACAGTCAACCGGCGGATCGAGCTGGCCGGCGGCACCGTCACGAGCCGGTGAGCTCCACGGCCCTCCCCCGCCGCCCGTCGCGCGCGCGGACACGCACTCCGTTCGTTCGGTATCAATGGAATGTCATACGCCCGGAATGTCACCTGCGGCCGCTGCATCGGCCAGGTCGGTGGCGGCCAGCCAGAGCTCGGTCAGCAGCGGCGCGGGAAGGCTGAGCCCCGCGGGCCGAAAGGCGAGGCGGTGCTACTGTCCTATCCCTCGGCCAACCGCGACGAGGACGTCTTCGCCGGCCCGTTCCACTTCGACGCCGGCCGCGACCCGAACAAGCACCTCGCCTTCGGCTCCGGCGTGCACTACTGCCTGGGCGCAGCGCTGGCCCGCATGGAGACCCGCGCCTTCTACGCCGAACTGCTACCCCGGCTGCGGACCATCGAGCTGGCCGGACAGCCCGAATGGACCGCCACCACCTTCGTCGGCGGACTCAAGCACCTGCCCGAGGTATAACGATTAAACCACTAGATATAGTGGCTATACCCACGGCATCACGAGGAGGCCCCCGCATGACCTCAGCAGCGCCTGACGCTGCCCTCGAGCATTTCGGCGAGGTGGTGACGCCCGCCCCGGCACCGGGCACTGATCACGTTTGCCCTCGGCGAGCGGGTAGACGGCTACGACCTCATCTCATCGGTGGTGCCGTGCTCGTGCTCGAGCCGCCGTGGAACCTGGCCAGGGCCAGACCGGCTTGCTGAGCGCCATCACGTTCTTCGGGTCGGCGTCAGGCGCGGTGATGCTCGGTGACCTGACCGAACGGATCGGGCGCCGCCGCATCTCCTGATCACCTCATCGCCTTCGCCGGGTCACCCTGCTCTCCGCCGTCGTGTCCGGCTACCCCTGGCTGCGTGTGATCTGGGCCCGGATAAGCCACCTACTCAGTTACAAAGAAAGTGCACATGTCGACTATTCAGGCACTGTCCCTAGCTATTTTTGCTGGTATTCTGCTGGTATCGGTGTGGTTCCGAATAAATATAGGTGTCGTCGCGCTTCCTGGCGCATTCCTGCTGGCTTCAGTCGCGGGCATCAGCGCCGGAAACATTCTCGCCGCATTTCCGGGCGACCTTGTTATACTCATCATCGGTATCACATTGTTGTTTGCTCACGCCCAGCGCAGCGGTGCGATCAACTGGCTGACCGAGTCGGTGTTGCGACTAGTCGGTTCCCGGCGATGGCTCATCCCGTGGGTGGGATTTGTACTGGCTGCGATACTCGGCACCGTCGGCGGCCTACCCGCCGCCGTCGTGGCGATCGTAATTCCCATCGTAGCGGGGCTTGCGCGAACGTACCGCATCAACTATTTCATGATGGCGGTCATGGCCAACTGGGCTGCGATCGCCGCTGGAATGTCACCGCTGAGCCCGGCGGGCGCACTCTTTCGTACGCTGACCCAACGCGCGCATCTGCCTTATTCGCCGTGGGCTCTGTACGGCATCGTCATGGCTGTGCATACCGTCGCGGCGGTCATCGCCTTCTTCGCCTTCGGCGGCACTCGGCTGCGGCAGGAGGTGCACGTGGCGGAATGGCGGGCGGCTGCGCCGGGGGCCGGCGCGGGTGCCGGGTTGAGCGCCGCCGCCCCCGCAGTGGTGCATGCGGCTGCGCTAGGGACCGGGACGGGTTCCGATCCTGTCGACCCTGCCCCAATCCGGCACGAAGGGACAACGGCGGTCGCAGCCGCTCGCCGGAGCCCGTCCGGCGACACCAGGCCGGCATATCGCATCGCGTCACTGGCGGCGCTGGTCGTCCTGGCGGTCACGGCGATCGGGTTCAACGTCGACATCGGATTGACCGCGCTTTCGCTAGCCCTTCTGTTGCAGATCATCTTCCGCCCGCCCGAGAAAGAGGTGCTCGGCCGCGTGGCATGGCCTGTCGTGTTGTTGCTGGCAGGTTTGCTGATCTACCTCAACCTCCTGGCAAAAGTGGGCACGCTGCACAGCATTCAAAACGTGCTGCACGGTATCAGCAGTCCGGTTGTCGCGATCCTGGTGCTGGCCTACGTCACGGCATTGTTCTCCAACATGGATTCGTCGACGATCGTCGTGCTGGGCGTCATGGCGCCGATCGGTCTGGCGATCAGTGGAGGCTCGTCGGCGGCAGTGCTCGCGGTGCTGGTGACCGTGGCGACAGCTACTGCGATAATCTCGATGAGTCCTGTCCACATCAATGGCTCACTGATCATCGCCAATACCCCGGATAATGACGAGCCCCAGCTGGTCCGGAGACTGATTTATCTGACCGCCGTTATCAGCCTTGTGGTGCCCGCGCTGATAGCGGTCTATCCGATCACGGTGGGCACGTAGGCATGCCGGCACTCAGATGTGGGGCCATGGGAAAGGAGCATGAGTGCAGCTGACCGATGAAGAGCGGCGGATCCGGGATGGCGCGCACGGCGAATTGCTGGCGGCGGTGTTCGCCGAGCAACTCGCGGTCGGCGAGTTCTTCGGCGCGGAACGGTTCGTGCCGGTTACGAATGCGCATTTCATGGGCGACTGGGAGATCTTCGGGCAAGCCGGGTACGACTACCTGCGGCGGCTGGCCGACGGTGGCCTGCGGGTGCGCGTGCCGACGACCCGGAATGCGCAGTCGGTGGACTTCGAGCATGCGGAGTTGTTCGCCCAGAGCTGTGAACTGGTGGACGGGGAGCGGTTGACCCGGGCGGTGCTGGCCCGGCTGGGCGTGTCCACCCTGAACACGTGCATCGGCTACCAGAGCGTGTACCAGCCCCGGTTCGGCGAGCATGTCGCCTGGGGTGACACGGGCACGGTAGCGTACGCCAACTCCGTCTTCGGCGCGAGGACGAACTACGAGGGCGGCGCGGCCGGGCTCGCGGCCGCGCTGACCGGGCGCACACCCGCATATGGATACCACCTCGCCGACAACCGCCGGGCGAACGTGCGGGTGCGGGTGACCGCGGCGATGCGCGACGTGGCGGACTGGGGCGCTCTGGGCGCGCTGGTGGGCCGCCGATGCCGCTCCTACTGGAACGTGCCGACGCTAGAGCTGGCCGGGCAGGTGCCGACCTCGGACGATCTCAAGCACTTCGGCGCGAGCATGGCCAGCTTCGGATCCATGGCCATGTACCACGTGGTCGGCGTGACCCCGGAGGCGCCCAGCTATCAGGCCGCGAACCGGGGTCGTCCGCTGATCGACGAGTTCACCGTGGACGACGAGGCGATCGAAGCCGTCTTCGCCGAGGACATCCCCGGCGGCGGGGACATCGACTTGGTCGTGTTCAGCGGGCCACAGCTGTCGTTCTTGGAGTTGAAGCGCATCGCCGAGGCGCTCGACGGGAAGCGGGTGGCTCCCGGCGTGTGGCTGATCATCACGACCAATGGGCTGGTCGGTCGCGCGGCCGAGGAGCAGTGCCTGCTCACCGCCATCCGCGAGGCGGGCGGTGTCGTCGCGCAGGGAACCTGCTGGTACGTCATGGATCCGGCGGCGCAGCGAGCGCACTTCGGGTGGCGCCGCCTGGTGACCAACTCCGCCAAGCTCTCCAACATCATTCGGGCGCATGGCTACGAGTCGGCCCTTCGCCGGACCGACGAGTGCATCCATGCCGCCCTCAACGGCCGATTGGAGCCCCGATGAGTCAGCGCGTGTTCCGTGTCCCGCAGGCGTTCGGCCCGGTCGTCGTGGCACCGGTGCTCGTCAACCCGAGGCCGTTCAGCGCCCGGTACGACCTGGACCGGGTGTCCGGGGTGATCTCACGAACTGACCACCCGTTGCGCGGCCAGCCGGTGGCCGGGCGGATCCTGCTCTCGCCGCTGGTGCAAGGCGGGGTCGCCGCCGCGTGGGCGCTGCTGACCATGGCCAACCGTGGCGTTGGGTTCGCCGCCCTGGTGTTCGGTGAGCTCAACCCGGTCATGGTGCAGGGTGCGGTGACGGCCGGGGTGCCGATCGGCGCCGGCATCGATCCACGCGCGTTCGACGAGCTGGTCACCGGCACCCTGGCGTGTTTCGACCCCGGCAGGGGCACGCTGAGTGTGGTGGACGAACCGGCGCCAGGGCAAGTGCTGGGGTAGGCATGATGGATGTGACGGAGGACCGGGTACTGGCCGAGGCGCTAGGCACCCGGAATGAGACCTCGGATCCGGCGCGGCTGCGGATCCATGAGATCGCGCCACCAGGTGATGGCAAGCTGCCCGGAGCCGGGCAGGCGGGCGGCCAGCCGGGTAGTGGTAATCAGCCACTCAATCTTGCCGTGGCCGGTCCAGGCGATGCATTGCAGACCGCCCAGCCGCACGAGCCAGCCGCATACGGCATGCACCAAGGCACCAGATCTGTTCAGCTCGTGCTGACCGCGCTTCTCCAGCTCATGGCCAGCCGGCCGCCGGGGAGCACAGACATCCCGAATGGGGTGCGCGTCAGTTTTGTAGGTGAGCAGGATCGTTCAGTGTGCCTTGCTGCTCAGGCGGCGCATGTCTGGTTGCGGGTTGCGTAACGGATCCGGTCTCCGGGGCGGCTGGCAGCGGAGCGCGGCGATGGCGTCCGCGCCGGCCGACGGTCCAGTGCATGCCTGACAATTTGAGGCGCTGGCCGATAACCGCTCATCGGAGTACGAGCCGCTGAAACCCGTTAATGCCGCCGTGTCGCGATACGCACCCATGCACAATTACGTCGCGCTGTGGGCGTCTGATGATCATTCACCGGGGGCGTTTCGCTTCACCGGCGCGGGTATCGACATGTCCAACGTCGGCGGATGCGCCCGTCCGGCTCCACCGCGCCGACGACCCGGAACTGGACAGACTGCTCACTGCCCTCGGCGCTCCGCAGCCCAATTCCCAGTACGTTAGAGGCGTGGCCTGGCGAGAGGAGGGCTGAGATGTACCGCGTGGACATCACCGCAGACCTCAATGACGAAGACGACACCGGTTACGTCTGGACCTTTCTCGATGAGGCCCGCGATCCCGGACAGACCAAGCCTGGCGCCATCGTCATCGCCGGGGATCAAGATGCTGCCGCTGTGTGCCAGGTCATCGACCTTGCGCCAGCAGGCGATGGCACTATCGTCCACCTCAGGCTGCTGCCCGGCTTGGCCGGCGACGACCGCGCCCTGGTAGAGCGGGCACTCGCCAGCTAACCAGCGATCCTCAGGCGCCAGACCATATGGCGGAACCGGACCGGCCAAGGCGATAACTGCGAGGTCGGAGCTATGCGGCCTCAATAACCTGCCGGATGACTTAGCCACCAGGTAGAACGCTTTCGCGGAGTCGCAGCGACCCGGCGCATTGGCGTCGGACGTGACTCACTTGCAGGGAGTCCGCGTTGGGAGGTGAGGGCAATGACGACGGACAGCGCCGGGCACCAGTTCCCGCCGACCAGCCCGCGGCCCAGCGCCGATGAGCTGTTCCAGGACAACGAGCCAGTCCGCTCCGCGGACGATCTCGCGCGGGACGGGATCTTTGATGAGGGTGAGGTGGAGGAGTTCCTGGCCGACCTGTACGTGATGCGCCGGGCGGATCTGGCGTGAGCCCACAGCGGGTCATTCTCCAGCGGTGCCAGCCGTCCCGGGCAAAGTTCAGACGGGGATCAGCTCGACGTGGATGCCGGCGGCCTGTGCCAGGTCCCGGAGGTCGCCGGGGTCTGAGGTGAGGATGTCGTCCCTATCCCCGGCCAGGCAGACAACCGCCGCGCCGATCGCGTCCGAGCCGCCGCTGCGCGCCAGCACCGTTCCCGCACGGCGCCCCAGCAGATCATCGAGCGGGACGACCTCCACCCCGGCGAGCAGCCGGGCAACCGGCGCCTGCGTGCCGCTGCCGCCACGCCACACCTGGCCGACGACTCCGCCGCTGGTGACCGGTACCCGCCCGGACAGCCGCTCACGCTTCACCAGCGGTACATCTATCCCACGATTGTGGTATTGACGTGGACGGCCCTGGCCGCGGCTACCAGGGCCTGAGCTACCGCAGTACGGTGAGCCGCTCGTTCACCTCGTCAACGGAGAATTCCGCGGGGTCGAACTCCGCGGCGTCGTCCAGGCCAAGCCATTCGAGCATCTCCTCGTGCTGCTCATGATCCGGATCGGCGAGGATCTTCTTCAGCTCGGCGTATCCCCACGCGCCGCCGCAGTCCTCCGGCGGGCACGCCCCCTTGCCCGCCACGCAGACCGGATAGGCGGCACCGGGACCGGCAGGCAGGATCTTCTCCAGCAGGATGCCGTGCTCCCAGTCATCGCCGAAGTCATACGTGTACGTCACCGTGCCGCCCGGCCCGGACAGGAGATCCGCCACCGTGACCCACCTCTCGTCGGCGTGACCGAGCTCGGCGTCGGGACTGCCGTACTCGCGCCAGCCGTCGCTGAACACATGCAGGTGCCCACCGCCCCAGCCCATGGCGCGCAGGATCACCTCATGCAGCAGGTCCAGCGTCATACTGGCCGGAACCAGCACCCGCCGCCAGACCGGCGGCTTGGACACGCCGCGCAGCGTGATCTTGAGCTGGTACACGTCGGTGCCCGCGAGCGACTCCGGCACCCGCAGGCCGGTGAGGCTGGCCACCGACTCGACGAGCCGTGCCGCATCCGGGTGCCCAGACGCATTCATCAGCGCCAGCGTCTCGGCGACGTCGCTCGTAGCAGCATGCTGTACCGCCGCGCCGAACACCAGCGGCACGAGCTCCGGTGGCACCGCTGCGCTCGCCAGGCTCATCGCCTCGACGGTCAGCCACGCCTCATCGCGCGGGTCTTCGGCCACCGGCTCACCCTGGCCGGCCAGCCAGCGCCGTGCGTACGCGCCGAAACCCGGCCGCCCCGCACTCTCCCGCCAGGCCTGCGCCGCCGCGGGCCCTATCTCCCTGGCCAGGGCCAGCGCCACCATGCGCTGGTCGGGATCCGCGGACTCGGCATAGCCAAGCAGTTCCCTGACCGCATCGACCGGGGAACGCTCGGCCAGCCACGGCCGCGCCATCTCCGTCGCGATCTTCGGCGGCAGCACGCTGATCACGGTGACCAGCGTCCCCGCGCCGTCCTCCGGCGCCGGTGCGCATCCGCTGAATACCGATTCGGCCAGCATCCGCCCGAGCGGCGTGAGCCGGACGCTGCCGCCCGGCGTCGCGCTCGGGCCGGTGGCCGCCGCACCGAAGCTCACCAGCCACGCGACCGCAGCTTCCGTATGCTCCCAGCTAAAGTCAGCGTGGTCGCCGTCATCGTCATCATCATCGATGCCGAGCAGGCCGGCGAATGACAGCACGTCGTGCACCTCGCCGCAGTCAGGGCATGGCGCTCCCGCTACGGCGCCGGCCTCTCCGGCCTCCGACAGCGAACGCACGGCCTCCTCCAGGTCCGCCATCGGCACCGGCCCGCCGGCCACGCTGAGCTCGTGGAGCACGGTCAGGCACCCCGCGCACGGGTCATAGGGCAATCCGAGCTGCCCCGAGGCAGACCACACCCAGGATCGCAGCACGCGCTCCGCGTTCGCCGGCCCCAGGTCCGCCAGGTCGCCCGCCGCGTACACGCGGCTGGCCCCTGGCTCGATGAACCCGGCGGTGACCGCCACCTCCCAGTCCCGCATGAGCTCGGGCACGTCCTTCGCGGTGCGCAGCCTGCCCGGTGGCAACTCGATGCCGAGCACCCGGCACGCCTCGGCCGCAGCGGCCGGCCGCAGCACGCCACTGCTCGTCAGTTCCCGCCCAGAGCCGACCCAGGTTGCCAGCTCGCGGGCGCGGGCAAGCGGAACGCAGGACAACGCGGCTTCGGCAAGCTCGGAGCTGACAAGGGAAGGCTGAGGGATCACATCTCATACGCTAGTCTCGCCGCTGCCCCTCCGTCATCGCTCCCAGCCTCGCCTGCTCCTCGAGCTTCTCCCGGGCACGTCGGCCGGTACCGGGTCCTGCGCTTGCGCCCGTGACGGAGCTGAGCACGGCAGAACTGAACGCGATGGCTCAGGGGCCGGGCCCGGAAGCCAGGGCTTTGTTCAGCTTGGTGATGAAGGACGTCTTGCGCCGGTGCCGTTGCCGGAGGTCGTCGAGGTAGGCAGCGAAGCTGGCTTCGACTCCGGCGCGGTGGCAGGCCTCCCGGAGCCGTCTGATGGTCTTGATCGCGGTGGAATAGCGGTGCTTGTCGCTGGCTCGCTCCAGCCCGGTCTCGATCAGATCCTGGTAGGGCTTGATCACGTCCGCCGGATGAGCCTCCTCCCATAGGCTGATCAGCTCGAACCACTGTGATTCGGGTATCTGAGCTGGGTCCGCCATCGCGGCCGCCCACGCCTCGTCGAGCAGCTTCTCGCGAATGAGGACGCTGACCAGCTGGGTGACGTACCGCCGGTCGGCCCGCGCCCGGTCGCTTGCTCACCGCTCAGTAGCAATGCCATCCGCAACCTCGCGATCGGGTCATTCAGGAAGAAAGGCCACGCCAACATCGCCGCCGCCCGCCGCCACTACGGCCGCGACGACCAGCGCATCCTCACCCTCTACGGGTACGCCTGAAACCAGACAGCCAGGGCAAAGCGCCACTTAAGCCAAACACGCCGGGGCCGTAGGCATGCTGCACCCCCAGCGCCTTTGGTCGATTCAGTGAAGCCCGAGTGATACGCGTGCGCTCCTGAGCTCGCGCGTTG
>DASQVO010000265.1:0-21943 GCA_035640715.1 Streptosporangiaceae bacterium | reverse complement strand
TATTCACCGGAGGAGATCAGCGCACTGGTGCTGCGCAAACTCGCCGACGACGCCGGCAAGTTCCTCGGTGAGCGGGTCAGGGAAGCGGTGATCACCGTCCCGGCGTACTTCAACGACGCTCAGCGCAACGCCACCAAGGACGCGGGCCGGATCGCCGGTCTGGAGGTGCTGCGCATCATCAACGAGCCGACGGCCGCAGCGTTGGCTTACGGGCTGGACAAGAAGGGCCACGAAACCGTGCTGGTGTTCGACCTCGGTGGCGGCACGTTCGACGTCAGCCTGCTCGACGTGGGCGACGGTGTCGTCGAAGTGCGTGCCACCGCCGGGGATTCCCATCTCGGTGGCGACGACTTCGACCGCAGGCTCGTCGACTATCTCGCCGACGAGTTCAAGCGCGAGAACAACATCGATCTGCGTTCGGATCCCCAAGCGCTACAACGGCTCTTCGAAGCCGCGGAGAAGGCGAAGGTCGAGCTGTCGTCGGTGGCACAGACTCAGGTGAATCTGCCGTTCATCACCGCTGATGCCAACGGGCCCAAGCACTTGACGATGACCATCAACCGGTCGAAGTTCGACGACCTGACCCACGACCTGGTCGAGCGCACCATGGGGCCGGTCAAGCAGGCGATGGCGGACGCCAAGGTCACGGCGAACGACATCGACGAGGTCATCCTGGTCGGCGGGTCGACGCGCATCCCCGCCGTCCAGGCTCTCGTCCGCCGGCTGACCGGCGGCAAGGACCCCAACATGAGTGTGAACCCGGACGAGGTCGTGGCGATGGGCGCAGCGATCCAGGCCGGGGTGCTCAAGGGCGAGGTCTCCGACGTTTTGCTGCTCGACGTCACGCCGCTGTCGCTGGGTGTGGAGACCGCCGGCGGCCTGATGACGAAGATCATTGAACGCAACACGACGATCCCGGTCCGGCGCAGCGAGGTGTTCACCACCGCCGCAGACAATCAGCCGGCCGTCGACATCGTCGTGCTGCAAGGCGAACGCGAATTGGCAAAGGACAACCGGGTTCTCGGCAGATTCAAGTTGGAGAACATCCGGCCCGCGCCGCGCGGCGAACCGCAGATCGAGGTGATCTTCGACATCGATGCCAATGGCATCCTCAACGTCACCGCGCGTGACAAGGACACCGGCGCCGAACAGAGCATCACGATCAGCGAGCAGTCCAACCTCGACCAGAGCGACGTCGACCGGATGGTGCGCGAAGCCGAGGCGCATCGTCGGGAGGACGAACAGTTGCGCAGGCTCGTCGAGGCGCGCAATGAACTCGATTCGGCCGCATACCAAGTCGAGCGCCGGCTCGCCGAACTCGGCGACTCCGTCGCACCGCACGACCGTGGTCGCGCCGAGATGCTCATCGCTGATGCACGGCAGGCGCTCAACGAGGAGGCACCGCTGGACCGGGTTCAGCAGATGACATCCGAACTGCAACAGGTGTTGTACGGCTTGCAGCCCTCGGCGACGGCGGGCACCACCAACGGGCAAGGCTCGGGGGATGGGCAGGCGGCGCAGTCGGCCGACGACGACGTTGTCGATGCCGAGTTCGACCGGAGCTAGCCGATGGCCAGCCCGGCAGAACATCCGAAGACCGAAGACGAGCGTTCCGGCGGGGCCGAGGCTGCGCCGGAACCGACTGCGCCCGAATCGGACTCGAGCGCTGAACTGGCGCGGCTCGAGGACCGCTGGCGGCGCGCGGTCGCCGATCTGGACAACCTACGCAAGCGATACGCCCGCGAATTGGACCGCGAACGCAGCAACGAGCGGACCAGGGTGGCGAGCGCCTGGGTTCCCATCGTCGACGACCTCGAGCGTGCACTTGCCCACGACGGCGGGCAGTCGAGCGCGGTGATCGACGGCGTTCGAACGATTCTGGACCAAGCGGTGAAGGTACTCGATCAGCTCGGATACGCGCGTGACGATCAGACGGGAGTGCCTTTCGACCCTCAGCGTCACGAGGTGGTCGGCGTGATCAACGTGCCGGACACCGCCCCCGGCACCGTCATCGAGGTATTGCGTCCGGGATACGGGGAGGGCAGCAACCAGCTTCGGCCGGCCGCCGTTGTGGTCAGCCGACGTGAGGAGTGACCTCGCGTGGCCCGCGACTACTACGAAGCCCTCGGGGTATCCCGGGATGCCACGCCCGATGCGATCCAACAGGCGTTCCGGACGTTGGCGCGCAGGTACCATCCCGACGTCAACAAGGATCCTGGCGCCGAGGACCGGTTCAAGGAGATCAACGAGGCCTACCACGTCCTGTCCGACCCGGAGACCCGAAAGCGGTACGACCGGTTCGGTGAGGACTTCCGCCGGGTCCCAGAGGACTGGGAAGAGCAGGCGCGGGCGGGTGCCGGGGCGGGTCGAGGTGGCTTCGGCGGTTTCCGCGGCGCGCCAGGCGGCGGGCGCGTCCGCTACAGCACAGGAGGGTTCGGCGGCGGAGCCGGTATCGACATCGAAGACCTCTTCGGTGACATGTTCAGTGGCGGTGGAGGATTCGGGCCGATCCCGGGTGCCGACCAAGAGGCGCAGCTGGAACTGACCGTCGAAGAGGCCTACCGCGGCGGCAAGCGGCAGATCTCGCTGGACGGCCGCACCTACACGGTCAACATCCCTGCCGGTGTGGTCGACGGACAACGCATTCGGCTGGCCGGCGAGGGTGGGCGAGGTAGCGGCGACGGCCCACCGGGCGACCTGTACCTGATCGTCCGCATCAAGGGAGACAAGCGCTTCCGGCTCGAGGGCCGCGATGTCGTCACCGACCTGCCGGTTTCGCCGTGGGAAGCGGTGCTCGGCGCCACGGTTGCGGTTCGCACGCCGGGCGGCGAGGCGAAAGTGAAGGTGCCTCCCGGTTCCTCCACTGGCAGGCGACTGCGCCTGCGTGGGGAGGGCATGCCCAACCCCAAGGGCAAGCCCGGTGACCTGTTTGCGGAGATCAAGGTTGTGGTGCCACCCAAACCGACTGCGCGAGAACGGGAACTGTTCGAGCAGCTCGCTGCGGAGTCAACCTTCGATCCGAGGAGGTCACGATGACGGCGCCCCGCTATGTGCTGGCGCAACGGCCGGGTCTGTCGCTTGATGCGTTGGCGCGTCGATGCGGGCTGCACCCGGAAATGGTGCGCCGAATGGTGGCGCTCGGACTGCTGCCATGCAGGCCCGACGCCCGCGGCCAGCCATGGTTCGACTCCTCCGCGGTGGCGGTCGTCGCCCGGATCCAACGGCTACGAACCGGTTTAGGCCTCAATTACGCGGCGATCGGCTTGGTGCTCGACCTGCTCGACCGCATCGACGAACTCGAATCAGCTTCTCGCCGAGGAAGGACATCGTTGTGGACATCAACAGTTTGACGCAGAAATCGCAGGAGGCGCTGCAGGAGGCGCAGAACACCGCGACCCGGATGGGGCACATCGAAGTCGACGGTGAGCATTTGTTGGCGGCCCTGATCGATCAGCCCGAGGGTCTGGTGCCACGCCTGCTTGCCGCCGCCGACGTCGACGTCGCCGCGTTACGCGCCGATCTGCAACGCGAATTGGAGCGCAGGCCAAAGGTCAGCGGTCCTGGCGCTACGCCAGGCCAGGTGTCAATCACCCGGCGCCTTGCCAAGGTGTTGGAAGCCGCGGAGCGCGAAGCCAAGCGGCTCAAGGACGAGTACATCTCGGTCGAGCATCTCGTGATGGCACTCGCTGAGGAAGGCACGTCGACGGCCGCGGGCCGAATCCTGGCGAGTCACAACGTGACTCGAGACTCCTTCCTGTCTGCGCTGACCAAAGTGCGCGGCAATCAGCGGGTCACGTCCGCGACGCCGGAGGGTTCCTACGAGGCGCTGGAGAAGTACGGTCGTGACCTGGTCGCCGAGGCGCAGTCTGGCAAGCTCGACCCGGTCATCGGCCGGGACGGGGAGATCCGCAGGGTGATTCAGATCCTGAGCCGCAAGACCAAGAACAATCCGGTTTTGATCGGCGACCCCGGCGTCGGCAAGACAGCGATCGTGGAGGGCCTCGCCCAGCGCATCACGCGCAACGACGTCCCCGAGGGCCTGCGGGACAAGAAGATCTTCTACCTTGACATGGGATCCCTGGTAGCCGGCGCCAAATACCGTGGCGAGTTCGAGGAGCGCCTCAAGGCCGTGCTCAGCGAGATCAAGGCGTCGGCCGGCCGGATCCTGCTGTTCGTCGACGAGCTCCATACGGTTGTCGGCGCGGGTGCGGCCGAGGGCGCCATGGACGCCGGCAACATGCTCAAGCCCATGCTGGCCCGCGGCGAGCTGCACATGATCGGCGCCACGACGGTGGACGAGTACCGCCAGCGCATCGAGAAGGACGCCGCGCTCGAACGGCGCTTCCAGCCGGTGCTGGTCAATGAGCCCTCCGTCGAGGACACCATCTCGATCCTGCGCGGCCTGCGCGAACGGCTCGAGGTCTTCCACGGCGTGAAGATCTCCGACGGCGCCCTCATCGCCGCCGCCACGCTGAGCCACCGCTACATCTCCGACCGGTTCCTGCCGGATAAGGCGATCGACCTCGTGGACGAGGCCTGCGCCATGCTCCGGACCGAGATCGATTCCATGCCGGCCGAACTGGACGAGCTCACTCGCCGCGTGATGCGGCTCGAGGTCGAGGAAGCCGCGCTGTCCAAAGAGGACGACCCGGCGAGCAAGGCACGCCTTGAGGAGCTTCGCAAGGAACTAGCGGACCTGCGGTCAGCCGCCGACGCAATGCGGGCGGAGTGGGAATCTGAGCGCCAGATACTGCGCCGGGTGCAGGCCCTGCGCCAGAAGCTGGAACAGCTGCGCCAGGAGGCCGATCAGGCCGAGCGGGACTACGACCTCAACCGCGCCGCCGAGCTACGGCTCGGCAAGCTCCCCGAACTGGAGCGGCGGCTGCGGGCGGAGGAGGAAAGCCTCGCCGCCAAGGGCGACCAGCGGCTGCTGAGGGAAGTCGTCACGAACGAGGAGATCGCGCAGATCGTGTCCCGGTGGACCGGCATCCCGGTCAGCCGGCTGCAGGAGGGAGAGCGGGAAAAGCTCCTCCGCCTCGACCAGATCCTGCACGAGCGCATCGTCGGCCAGGACGAGGCCGTCCAGCTCGTGTCCGACGCCATCATCCGGGCCCGGTCCGGCATCAAGGATCCTCGCCGGCCGATCGGCTCCTTCATCTTCCTCGGGCCGACCGGGGTGGGTAAGACGGAGCTGGCCAGGGCGCTCGCCGCGGCGCTCTTCGATACCGAGGACAACATGATCCGGATCGACATGAGCGAATACCAGGAACGCCACACGATCAGCCGCCTGGTCGGTGCGCCGCCCGGCTACATCGGATACGAGGAAGGCGGCCAGCTCACCGAGGCGGTCCGGCGCAAGCCGTACTCAGTCGTCCTGTTCGATGAGATCGAGAAGGCGCACGCCGACATTTTCAACGCGCTCCTGCAGGTCCTCGACGACGGCCGGCTAACCGACGCGCAGGGCCGCACAGTCAACTTCCGCAACACCATCATCATCATGACGTCCAACATCGGGTCGGAGTACCTGGTGACCGACGCGACAGCGGACGGCGAGATCAAGCCCGACGTCCGCGAGCTCGTCATGGGCACGCTGCGCACGCATTTCCGGCCTGAGTTCCTCAACCGCGTCGACGATATCGTCCTGTTCAAGCCGCTCACCCAGCCGGAGATCGAGCGCATTGTCGAACTGATGACGGGCGACCTGCGAGCCCGGCTCGCCGACCGGCGGATGACGCTGGAGCTCACCGACGAGGCGCGGAGCTTCATCGCCCGGCAGGGCTTCGACCCGGTCTATGGTGCCCGCCCGCTGCGCCGCTTCATCGCCCGCGAAGTGGAGACCCGGATCGGCCGGGCTCTCATCGCCGGCGATGTCCGCGAGGGCGCGGTCATCCGCGTCGACGTCGTGGCCAGCCAGCTCACGGTGAGCTACCAGAATCCAGATCAGGGTGACCTAGCAGAATCCGACATGAGAGCGACGGCAGGCGCAGCGGCGTCAGGCTCATAAGCGAGCCAAAGGGACGCGGCGCCTCAAAGCGCCCCGGAGGCGAGCGGGAGACAGAGCGAGCGGGGGCAGTACAGCGGGCAGCGGTGTCAGGCTGCGCTCGGCTCCCGCAGGTAGGCCGCCCACTGCGGGTCACCGTCGCGGGCGACCCCGATCAGCCGCCAGTGCGCGCCGCGCGGCACCGCCGGCGTCCATGCCAGCGCCCAGCCGAGTTCCTCGAGCAATCGGTCGGCCTTCCGGTGATTGCACGTGGTGCAGGAGGCGACGCAGTTCTCCCACGAGTGCGGGCCGCCGCGGCTCCGCGGCACCACATGATCGATGGTCTCTGCCCGCCGGCCGCAGTAAGCGCACCGGTAATCGTCGCGCCGCATCAGCGCCGCCCTGGTGAGCGGGACCCGGTTCCGGTACGGGATCCGGACGTAGCGGCACAGCCGGATGACCGATGGCGTTGCCAGCGAGACCGAGGCGGAATGCAGCATCGCGCCTGCCGTATCGTCGTGGACGACTTCGGCTTTTCCGCCGATGACCAGGCATACGGCCCGGCGAAGCCCCACAGTGGTCAGCGGCTCATACGTCACGTTGAGCAGCAGGACTCGTCGCACTCCCACCTCCGCCGGGCGATGTGTTGCATCAGAGGAGCACCGTGTTCCTAGTGTGTCCGCTGAACCGCGCCACCGCTACCTCATAAGAGTAAGCTCGCCGTGGCGTCACTGCACCGTCGGCGCGCCCCGCCGCGCCGCCGCACCCCCGCCGCGCGGTTAAGGTGCCTGGCATGACCGCAGATCACTACCCGGATGCCCGTTGGCTTGACCTCACCGAAGACCTGTTCACTTACCGGGTGCCGGATCCCTACCGGTGGCTCGAGGACGCGGCCAGCGAGGAGACGCTCGCATGGCTGCGGGCGCAGGATGAGCTCTTCACCGCCTACCGCGACGCGCTGCCAGGGGTCGGCAGGCTGGCCGGGCGGATCCGCGAGCTCACCGGGGCCGGGCATGTCGGGATTCCGGCCTGGCGGGGAACCCGCCAGTTCTTCACCCGGCGCCTGCCAGATCAGGAACACGCGGTGCTGCGGGTCGCCGAGGCCGGCGAGGTAACCGGCATGGCCGCCGGGGCCGCGGATCCCGATGCCGGGCGGCCGCTGATCGACCCGGTGGCCATCGACCCCAGCGGGCGCACCACGCTCGACGGCTGGCACCCGGACAAGGAGGGGCGCCTGCTGGCCTATCAGCTGTCCGAGGGCGGCAGCGAGGAATCCGTGCTCCGGGTGATGGACGTGGAAACCGGTGAGCAGGTGGACGGCCCGATCGACCGCTGCCGCTACTCGCGCATCGCATGGCTGCCGGGCGGGAAGGCGTTCTACTACACCCGGCGGCTGCCGCCGGACGCGGTTCCCCGCGGTGAGGAGCAGTATCACCGCCGCGTCTACCTGCACCGCGTAGGCACCTCCGTGCAGGACGACGTCCTGATCTTCGGCGAGGGACGTGACAAGACCACCTACTACTCGGCGTGGGTGAGCAGGGACGGCAGGTGGCTGGCCATCAGCGCCGCACGCGGCACGCAGCCACGTAACGACCTGTGGCTCGCCGACCTGACCGCCTCAAGCCCGTCGGCTCCCGACCTCCGGGTGGTGCAGGAGGGCGTGGACGCGCGGACCGGCGCCAGGATCGGCCGGGACGGACGGCTGTACCTTCTCACTGACGCGTCCGCGCCGAGGAGACGGCTCGCGGTCACGGATCCCGCGGACCCCGGTCCCGCGGCCTGGCGTGACCTCATTCCCGCCGATCCCGAGGCGGTCCTGGACGGCTACGCCATCCTCGACGGGCAAGAACTCCCGCGCCCGGTCCTGCTCGCCTTGTGGACCCGGCACGCGATCAGCGAAATCACCGTGCACGACCTTGCGACAGGCGACCGGACGGGGACGGTCCCGCTGCCGGGACCGGGCACTGTCGGCGGGATCAGCGAACGGCCGGAAGGCGGCCATGAGGCGTGGTTCAGCTATACCGACAGCACCACGCCGACGACGATCATGCATTACGACGCCCGCACCGGCGCGGCACGTCTCTGGGCGCGGGCGCCTGGGTCTGTGCCGGCTCCGGCGGTCAGTGCCCGGCAGGTCGCGTATCGCTCCAGCGACGGCACCGAGGTGCGGATGCTTGTCATCAGCGGCGAACCGGCCGGCGACATGCAGGCCGGGGCACCGGGCGCGCCCGGCGGCCCGCCCTTTCCGCGCCCGGCGATCTTGTACGGGTACGGCGGCTTCGGCATCAGCCTCACCCCCGCCTATTCCGCCACGATCCTCGCGTGGGTGGAGGCCGGCGGCGTGTACGCCATCGCCGGGCTGCGCGGCGGCAGCGAGGAAGGCGAGGACTGGCACCGGGCCGGGATGCTTGATCGCCGGCAATGCGTTTTCGACGACTTTCACGCCGCCGCCGAGAAGCTCATCGCTGACGGGTGGACCACGCCGGAGCAGCTGGGCATCTACGGCGGCTCGAACGGTGGGCTCCTGGTCGGTGCCGCGATCACGCAGCGCCCGGACCTCTACGCCGCGGCTGTCTGCTCGGCGCCGCTGCTCGACATGGTGCGCTATGAGCGGTTCGGGCTCGGCGAGACATGGAACACCGAGTACGGCACCGCCGCGGACCCCGAGCAGCTCGGCTGGCTGCTGTCCTACTCCCCCTACCACCATGTCACCGACGGCGTCGAGTACCCGAGCGTGCTTTTCACAGTGTTCGACAATGACAGCCGGGTCGATCCGGTGCACGCCCGCAAAATGTGCGCGGCGCTGCAGCACGCAACCTCCGCCAGTCCCGGCCGCAGGCCCATCCTGCTGCGCCGGGAAGCCGACGTGGGGCACTCCAGCCGCGCGGTGAGCCGTTCGGTGAACCTGTCCGCCGACATCCTGGCCTTCCTGGCCAGCCACACCGGCCTCTCCCTCGCCCCGCCCCCCTGAACCCGCGTCCCCTGAACCCGCGGCGGCGCGTCCCGTGGCTCCGGCCGCGGCTTACGCGTACCCGCCTCTGCCTACACCTCAGTGATCGCAGTGGCACCTCTGCCTGCATTGCATCCCTGTGGCCGGGGCCAGCGGCCCGGCGATGAGGTGAGCGGGCACCCCCAGGGGGCGTGGCCGGCCACTATAGGGAAAGCCGCGAGCGCCCGTACAGGTCCGGCAGGCGCTCACAATCCAGGAAGGATCCCGTGCTCCCTCGCGCCCCCCTCCAGGGCCTGGACCTGTCCCAGGTGCCCGCAACCCTGATCAACAGCTGCAAGTCCGATCCGGGCATTGCCTGCCGCCTCGTCTGGGACGTCTCACACAACCCAGCGGCGGCCAAGCTGACGGCCGCCTACCTGGGCGGCCCCGTCAACCTGACTCTGCGCCTCGCGTGGCTGGTCTTCCTCGCGCTGCTGGCCCGCGCTGTCGTGCACCGGCTCATCGACCGGATCACGGCCCGCGCCGCGGACGCGCCTCTGCATAACCGCCTGCGCCAGGGCACCGGCGGCCCCGGCCGCCAGAGGCCGTGGCGCCGCCGGCCGCGCGCCGCCGCAGCCGACCTGCCGGACGAGGCCGGGACCACGGCCATCGACGCCATCGCCCCGGACGAGGCGGCCACCACCGCCGCCGCCGCGGTTCAGGAGGCGGCCTCCGAACGGCGGCGCCAGCGGGCACACGCCCTGGGATTCATCCTCCGCAACGCGGCCTCCGTCACGATCTTCGTGATCGCAGGCACGATCGCCCTCGGCGATCTTGGGGTGAACCTGGCCCCGATTCTGGCCAGCGCCGGCGTCGTAGGCGTAGCCGTCGGATTCGGTGCGCAGAACCTCGTGCGCGACTTCCTCGCCGGGATCTTCATGCTCCTCGAGGACCAGTACGGGGTCGGCGACGTCATCAATATCGGCGACGCGACGGGCACCGTCGAGGCGGTGAGCCTCCGCACCACGCGGCTGCGGGACGTGAACGGAGTCGTCTGGCATCTCCGCAACGGCGCGCTGGAGAAGATCGGGAACGAGTCGCAGGGCTGGGCCCGTGCCGTCGTCGACGTCCCGATCCCGCAGGACCGCGACATACCCGCCACGCGCCGGCTTATGGAGCAGGCCGCGATCGCCATGTGGCGAGAGCGGCACTGGCGAAAGCTCATGCTGGAGAAGCCCGAAGTCTGGGGCGTCCAGGACATCTTGGACAACCAGATCGTGATGCGCGTGGCGGCGAAGACCCTGCCGCTGAGGCAGTGGGAGGTGGGGCGCGAGCTACGGGAACGGGTCTTGTCCGTCGTCGATCTTCCGGCGCCTCCTGCCCCGGACTTCTGGCCGGCGGTCTCGCGCAAGACGGCCCGGCGGGCGGCGCAGGCCGGTGCGGGCCGGACCCGGCCGGGGATGCCGCCGCTGGAGACGGGCGGCGGTGCGGGCGAGGACACAACTCCGGAGGCGGACGGCAGGCATACCAAACGAGGCGGGGGTTCTTCCGCCTCGCCCCGCAAGGTGCCCGCGAGCAACGGGGCCGAAGAGCCTGGCGGCACGGCGGGGGCTGCCGAGGCTGACGAGCCGGGCGAGCCGGCGACGAGCTGATCAAGGAGGGCTGAGGCACGGTGCCTGTCAGGGCCCATAGGCTGGACGCAGTCATGGATACCGAATCAGCCGAATCCGCCGGCCGCGAAGGCGTGCCGGAAAGCCCGCCCGCCGCGTCGGCCTCACCGGGCGGGCCGTCGCTTACTTTCTTCGACGCGGTGGGCGGTGAAGAGACCTTCCACCGCCTCGTGCACCGCTTCTACGAGCTTGTCGCCGACGATCCCGTGCTGCGGCCGGTGTACCCGGCCCGGGATCTGCGGCCCGCCGAGGAGCACCTCCGCCTGTTCCTCATCCAGTACTGGGGCGGCCCGCAAACCTACAACGAGCTTCGCGGGCACCCCCGCCTGCGGATGCGCCACGCGCGCTTCGGGATCGGCGAAGCCGAACGGGACGCCTGGCTGCGCAACATGAGAACCGCGCTCGACGAGCTATCCCTGGGGGAGGCCCTGGAGGCCCAGCTCTGGGATTACCTCGTCATGGCGGCGCACAGCCTGGTCAACCGGCCGATGGAGCCCCGCGGCCGCGACCTCGGCCTCACGCCGCACTAGCTTTGCTGGCCCGGACAGGTGTCCGTTTAGCCGCGATCGCAGGGATGAAGGCATCTGCCTCGATAAACAGTTCGAGGTAATCACCGTGCAGAGGCCGGGCAACTCCGCCTTGACCGCACCTCACTGGCGCACCCGGCGATCATGGTGACGCTTGACCTGGGTGCCCCTGGCGAGTCAGCGGTGAACTTCAAGGATTCCTTCAGGTGAGGTTGCCATAGTACGCATGATGCGGACTGAACTGCCGGTGACCGCGGCCGGGGCAATGGCTGAGGTAGGCAGCACACCGACGTCCCGGCGCCGCCTCAATGACGTCGTGTGTGCAGCCTTGCTTGTCATGCTGCCAGCCGCAGTCTTCGGCGTCCCCGCGCTGCTCGGGCACGCTGTCCTGCCCGGTGACGACATCACTCAGAACTTTCCGCTGCGCGTGCTCGCCGGGCAGCAGATCCGGGCTGGCCACCTGCCGCTGTATGACCCGTATATCTGGAGCGGCGCGCAATTGCTCGCCGGCTGGAACGCAGCTGCCGCGTACCCGTTCACCTGGCTGTTCGCCATCATGCCTGGCACCGCAGCGTGGACGGTGAACTTGATCGTCACCTGGGCGGTGGCCGGGCTCGGGATGTTCTGCTTCCTGCGCGCTCTCCGCCTGGCGAGCCTGGCCAGCTTCCTTGGGGCACTCTCGTTCGCCTTTGGCGGGGCAATGGCGGCACAGGTGACCCATTTCGGCCTGATCGCTGGCATGAGCTGGGTGCCTGTGGAGCTGCTGGCCATCCTCCGGCTCTCACAGGACCGGCCCGCCGCGTCCAGGCTTCGCTGGACCGCGGTTCTCGCGGCGGCCACCGGCCTGACGATCCTCGCGGGCGAGCCGCGTGCCGTCGATGACGCCTGCGTGATCGACGCGATCTACGCGGCCTGGCAGATCGTTCGCCTGGGGCGCCGCTCAGGTCCGGCCGCCATCTCGGTAACCGCGGGCCTGGTACTCGGCGCATGCCTTGGCGCGGTTCAGTGGCTGCCGGGGCTGGCTGCGATCAGCACATCCCAGCGCGGCGCCGCTTCGATGTCCCTGTTCGCTTCCGGCTCGCTTCCGGTCAAGTGGCTGCTGCTGACGCTGGTGCCTGACCTGCTCGGCGGCTCCGGCTCGCTGGGCCAGCCCAGTTTCTTCGCCGGCTACAACCTGACCGAGGTGACGAGCTACGTAGGCATCCTCCCGCTCGTCGCCGCGTTCGCCCTTCTCGGCCGCCTCCGGCTGCGCCAGCGGCCTCCAGAGTGGCTCGTCTGGCACCTCATGGCACTCGCGGGGATCGTGCTCGCGCTAGGCGGGAACACCCCCTTGGGCAGCCTGCTCTATCACCTGCCGTTGTTCGGCGACCAGCGGCTGCAGAGCCGCAACATCCTCGTCCTGGACTTGGCGCTCGCTGTCCTGTTCGGCTACTGGGCCGACCAGCCGTTCCGCGGCGGCCGGGTCTTGCGGAACCGGGTCTTGCGGTACCGCCCCTTTCACCGCATCGCCCCGGAGACCATGCTTGGCGTGTTGCCTGCGCTTGCGGCGATCGTGGTCGTCGCGGGCGGCCTCACTTGGGGCACGGGGTTGCTCCACTGGCTGGGGGCGACCCCGAGCCGCAGCGCTAGCGTCATCGGTCACCTCAAGCCGTGGCTTGTCCCGTACGCGGTGCTGAGCGCTGGCGCTATCGCGCTCGTGATCTTCGGACGGCGCCTCGGGCCGAGGCTGCGCGCGTGCCTGTGCGCCGGCTTCGTCGTCGCTGACCTGGTAGTTTTCACCGTCCTTGGGGTGGTGGACGTTCCTTCCAGCCATCCAGGGACAGACCGGACGGCGGCCCCGACGGCGGCCCCGCACTCGATCGCGACCCTGGGATATTCAGGGCGCTTCGCGATCTACGATCCCGACCTGATCGATTCCGGTGAGCTGTCTGCCCTCGGCCCGCCCGATCTCAACGGCATCAGCGCCGTGCCATCGGTTCAGGGATATTCGTCAATCGTCGACGGCACCTACGCGGCGGGGACCGGGGCGCATCGGGCCTCCGGAGAAGGACAGGATGTGCTCTCTCCCGCGGCCGTCGGGAACGGGACTCTAGACCAGCTCGATACCTCGGTTCTCCTTACCCTGCCCGCGTATCTGATCACTGCTGCCGGAGACGGCGGGCCTGCTCCCGGGCTGACGGGCACCGGCCGGCACGACCTCGCCGCGGGCCAGCGTGCCACCTGGTACCTGGGCACGCCGCTTGAGGTGTCCAAGGTCGAGGTGCCTGACCCGGACGCACAGCTGGACGCGGCAGCCGGAATGCAGATCGGGCTCACGACGCCAGGCGGCTCGACCCGCTGGTTTCGCGCGAGAGCGGTAACCGCGTCAACTGTGGCGATCAGCCTTTCCCGCCCGGTGGCGAGCATCGCGGTCGTCGGCTGGGCGCAAGGCGCGCCAGCTCGGCTAGGCGCGCCGTCCATTGCCGAGCCGGGCGGACAGGTGTTCGTGGCCGACGGCCAGCTGCAGAGCGCTCTCGTCCCTCCGCGATGGGGATTCGCCGGCTTCGACGGCTCATTCGCGGTCTTTACCGACCACTTCGCCACGGGGCCGCTCAGCATCCAGGCGCTCCCCGGCCGTTCAGCTTCTGGCGCGTCGATAAAAAATGTGAAGGGTGCGCCTGATGAGCCGACGGCGGCCACGGTATCTTCCCCGCACGGTGTCCGCGTCGTTCGCTCAGTGGCCGCGATCCCGGGCTGGAGCGCCACCTGGCAACCACTGCATGGCCAGACGACCACGCTCACCGTCCAGCGGGACGGTCTCATCCAGGCCGTCGACGTCCCAGCCGGGCAAGGCGTCGTCACCTGGAGCTATATGTCGCCAGGGTTCCCGGACGGGCTGGCGCTGTCGCTCGCCGCGGGCCTGCTCGTCCTGCTGCTCATGGTTACCGCTAACGGGGGGCACCTGCGGACAGCGCTGGCGGGCTGGCGCCCCAGGAGGAGAGACGGCGGGTTTGGTGATGGCATTCCGTCACCCGGAGAGTCGCCGTCCGCAGAGTCGTCACTCCAAGGTGAAGATATGCAGGTCTTAACGGGCTCGCACTTTCCGGACACCGCTAACCCGAGGCTCAGGCCGACGATCAGGGCGCACGCGCCGAGAACGGTGCCGAAGGCACCGATATCGCATCTGGACAGTGACGGCCGGTTGGTGTGGAACTGCCCGGTGCCGCCGCGGGCGGTGATGGCTTGGCCGAGTTCGGTGGCGCGCCGCGTGGAGACAGCCATGGTGGCGGTGAGGACGTCGACGAGCTCCGACCAGATAAGCCGGAGGGACGAGATACGCAGCCGGAAAAGGCTGGCGCCGGTTCCCGGTCGCCGTGCGCGTAGGCGACGCGCGGCGAAGAGCACCCTGTATTCGTCAAGCAGCAGGGGCAGGCTGCGCAGGCAGAGCCCGAGGGTGATGGCCCACTCATCCACTGGCATGCCGAGCTTCTTCAGCGGGATGCCGAGCGTCGCGAACGCGGGGGCGATCTGGGCTACCGGGGTCGTCCAGCTGACGAGAACGGCCGCGCTGAGCAATGTGACGGCCACCAGGATCGACTGGATATAGGCGACCAGTCCGTTGCCAGCGTAGGCGACGACTGCCATGAGCAGCACGAAGATCCATAGCCAGCTGGGCAGGCGAGGAAGCGCGCCGCGTGGTACGCGTGCCAGCAGTCCCGCAGTGAGGATGAGGGCGGCGCTGACGATGACCGACAGCCAGCCGGGAAAGAACAGCACGACGAGCATGAGGAGCAGCAGGCAGGCCAGCTTGGTTCCAGCCCACAGCCGATGAAGCACGGAATCGCCCGGGAGTTCGCGCATCAGGACCGACGCGACGCCGACGCGCCGGGCAGTAGCCCGTTGCCGAGCGCGTTTGAGCGAGCTCATGCCAGCACACCGTCTTTCACGCATACAGTTCGGGAACATGCCGCGTCAAGACCGTCGATGTCGTGCGAGATCACGACCAGCGACAGGCGCTCGGCCCGCCGGAGGTCGGCCAGGGTCGCCACCAGGCGTCGCTTGCTGTCGGGGTCGAGTCCGGCGAGCGGCTCGTCGAGGACCAGCACACGTGGTGACGCCGCGAGTAGTCCGGCCAGGGCCACGCGCCGCATCTGTCCACCGCTGAGGGCGTCGATGTGGTGGGCCGCGAGTGCGCGGGGCAGGCCCACCGAATTCAGCGCAGTGCCCACCAGCGCGACCGAATCCGTCTCGTCGGGCGGCGCGTCGCGGCGGCCTGCCGCGGCGAGGATGTCCCCGGCGACCGTCGGCCGCTGGAGCTGGAGCCGCGAATACTGAAACGCCAGCGCTACGGACCCGACCTGATCGGCGACATCCCGCTCGTCGAGCAGGCATGTTCCTTTCGTGGGCCGGATCAGGCCGGCCAATATCCAGGCGAGCGTGGATTTACCCGAACCATTGCCCCCGGTGACCAGAAGGCCTTCGCCTTGGTGCAGTACCAGGTTGACGTGTCTGAGCGCCTGGTGCGCCCATGGCGTGCCATGGTCGTAGATGTGGGCGACGTCTCGCAGGTGCAGTACCGGCCGATGGGTGTCGCCGACCGGGGGGCTAGCGACTGGCTGGCTCACGGACTGGAAGTGCCGATGATGCAAGACTGCCGGCCGCGCTGACGGGCTGTCCATCGGCGTCGTGGAGGTCTGCGGGCGAAGCAGGTCGGAGACGATCCGGCCCTCGGCCATCCGGATCACCCGATCGGCTCGCGCGGCCTCGGTTTCGGAGTGCGTCACGTGTACCACTGTCATCCGGTGCCGGCGTGGCAGTTCCGCCATGAGCGCGAGCAAGCGTGTTCGGCCGTCGGAGTCAACCATGGACGTCGACTCGTCGGAGAGCAGCAATGCCGGCTCACGCGCCAGCGCGGACGCGATAGCCAACCGCTGCGACTGGCCACCGGACAGGTCTGCCGTTGCTCGGTCGCCCATGCCTTCGAGACCGACCTCCTTGAGCAGCCGGTCGATGTCGGTCGGGTGTCCGGCGGGAAGCCCCCAGACCACGTCGTCAGCGACGGTCATCCCCAGGATCTGTGTCTCCGGGCGTTGCATCACCAGCGCGGTGCCGCCAATCTGCCCCAGCCCGGCTGTCCCTGGCCGCGACACGGTGCCCGAACTTGTCGCGCCACCGGCGAGGACACGGAGCAGCGTTGACTTTCCTGAACCGTTGTCCCCGACAACCACGACGAACTGGCCCAGCTCTAGGCGTAGATCGATGCCACGAAGAGCGTCAGCTTGGGCGGCCGGATAGCGCACCTTTACGTCCTTGAGCCCGACGGGCAGTGGCACGCACTCGTGCGCCGGACCAGCCGGCCCTACCGTGTCCAGGGGATCGTGGACTATCACCCAATCCAGCCTTCTCAGCACGGCCGAGAGGATCTCCCACACGACGAGCATCGCCACCGGCATCGCCACCACGACGCCGACGAATATCCACACCCGCCAGGAGGCGAGTGCGGAGGCGATGAACTGGTCGATGCCAGCCGCCACCCCCCGCGCTGCGGGTACCAGGCGCAGTTCCCGTGAGAATCCTCTCGCCACGCTCTGCACCGATGCGAACACCAGCGTCCGCAGACCTGCGAAGACCAGCAGCGCAATATCGACCGCGAGCGCCGAGGCGGGCCCGATGACCAGTGACAGCGCGAAGACCGTCCATGCGCCACGTCCGCGCCGGCTGATCGTGCCAACGACCACGCCTATCACCGAACACGCGATCACTACCAAGCAGGCGGTGATCCCGACGACCAGGAAAGCGATTATGCTCGCGGCGACCGCGGCGGCGACAGTCGCACGAGCGCGATGCCGCTGCGCCACTACCGCCATCGGCACCGCCGCCAGCAGTTCGAGCGCTCCCGCATGGGGAAGCAGCGCGCCTGTCACCGCCATGGCCACCGCGACCGCCGCGAGGACGGCGGCGGTCGCTACCTCGACGGGACGGAGCTGGCCGCGCGTCACACCCATCGGGATCATGGGGCCAGTTCCAGGGCCGCGACCACGTGTGCCCGCCGCGGTTGATCCAGCGGGACATGGCTATGCACCAAGCGGTGGCTGGTCCTTTGCCTGCTGGCCGTCGCCGGGTCTTCGGCCTGACGGCCGCCGGCGTAAGCGGTCAGCTTCGATGGCCTGACCCCGAAGAAGGGCATGGCGTCGCTGGTCCTCATCATCTCTCGTCCTCGCTCCGACATTCCACCGGACGTTTGAGTCTTCAGATACGTCTTGGAATGATCTCGGTTGCATTGTGCTGGGTGAGGACGGCAACCGCCTGCTGGAGTTCGAGACAGGTCACTCGATGGTCAGGCGTCGGCCCGGGTTGGGGTTTTGCCATTTGGCGTGGCACACTCCCCCGGTGCGCTCCACGCCCCGCTGTGGTTCTCGCCGTGACACCGGCCACTCGCCGGGCCTGAAGGCCCGGACTCGCTGGGCCGTTAGGTGCGGGTCAGCTTGCGGTAAGTGACGCGGTGCGGGCGCGCGGCCTCGGCACCGAGCCGCTCGATCTTGTTCTTCTCGTACGCCTCGAAGTTACCCTCGAACCAGAACCAGTTGGCCTCGCCTTCCCAGGCCAGGATGTGCGTGGCGATCCGGTCCAGGAACCATCGGTCGTGGCTCGTGATCACGGCGCAGCCGGGGAACTCAAGCAGCGCGTTCTCCAATGAGGAGAGCGTCTCCACGTCGAGGTCGTTGGTCGGCTCGTCGAGAAGCAGCAGGTTGCCGCCCTTCTTCAGGGTGAGCGCCAGGTTGACCCGGTTCCGCTCGCCGCCGGACAGGACGCCGGCCGGCTTCTGCTGGTCGGGGCCCTTGAAGCCGAACGCGGCCACGTAGGCGCGGCTCGGGATCTCCGTGTGGCCGACGTTGATGTGCGCTTCCCCGTCGGAGATCGCTTCCCAGACGTTCTTGTCCGGGGCGATCCGCTCCCGGCTCTGGTCGACATAGGAGATCTGCACCGTCTCACCGATCCGGATGGTCCCGGCGTCCGGCTTCTCCTCGCCGACGATCATCTTGAACAGCGTGGTCTTGCCGACGCCGTTCGGGCCGATGACGCCGACGATGCCGTTACGGGGCAGCGAGAAGTTCAGCCCTTCGAAGAGCGTCCGGTCGCCGAATCCCTTGACGAGTCCCTCGGTCTCGACCACGACGCTCCCGAGCCGGGGGCCCGGCGGGATCTGGATCTCCTCGAAGTCGAGCTTGCGCCGCGAGTCGGCCTCGGCGGCCATCTCCTCATACCGCTGGAGCCGGGCCCGGCTCTTGGCCTGGCGGGCCCGCGGGTTGGACCGCACCCATTCCAGCTCTTCTTCGAGGCGCTTGCGCCGCTTGGCGTCCTTGGCGCCCTCGACCTTGATCCGGGACGCCTTCGTCTCCAGGTACGTGGAGTAGTTGCCTTCGTACGGGTAGGCGTGGCCACGGTCGAGCTCGAGGATCCACTGGGCCGCATTGTCCAGGAAGTACCGGTCGTGGGTGACGGCGACCACGGTGCCCTGGTAGTTCTCCAGGTGCTGCTCCAGCCACTGGACGCTCTCCGCGTCCAGGTGGTTGGTCGGCTCGTCGAGCAGGAGCAGGTCCGGCTGGGACAGCAGCAGCCGGCACAACGCTACCCGGCGGCGCTCACCACCGGAAAGCTGCCCGACGCTCGCGTCCGGCGGCGGGCAGCGCAGGGCGTCCATCGCCTGCTCGAGCTGGCTGTCAAGGTCCCAGGCGTCGCGGTGGTCGAGCTGCTCCTGAAGCCGGCCCATTTCCTCGAGCAGTCCGTCCGAGTATTCGGTGGCCATCTTCTCGGCGATCTCGTTGTACGCCTCGAGCATCGCCTTGGTCTCGGCCACGCCCTCCTCGACGTTGCCGAGGACGGTCTTTTCCTCGTTGAGCTGAGGCTCCTGGGACAGCAGGCCCACCGTGTAGCCCGGCATCAGGCGCGCCTCGCCGTTGGAGGGCTGTTCGACACCGGCCATCAGCTTCAGCAGCGTGGACTTGCCGGTACCGTTCGGCCCGACGACGCCGATCTTGGCTCCAGGCAGGAACGACAGCGTGACGTCGTCGAAAATTACCTTGTCTCCATGCGCCTTACGCACAGCACGCATCTGGTAGATGAACTCCGGCATGGCACCAAGCGTAATCGGATCAGCCGGCCAGACTGACCGTGAGGGCTGCGGCTGTGCTGGTCTAGGCCGTTGGCTCCGGCGTCCCGGCGTCGTTTCCGGGCGGGCCGGGCTGCCCGTCGGGTGAGTGCACGCAGACCTGATCGCGGCCGGCATCTTTGGCCCGGTACAGCGCGAGATCGGCGGCGGCCAGCAACTCGAACAGGTCGCGGCCGTGGACGCCGAGGACGGCAACGCCGATGGAGATCGTCACGTTCACCGTGGCGCCGGCCGCACACACACTCATGACGCTGGCCCGGTACCGGAGCCGCTCAGCGATCTTGCATGCTTCCTCGGTGTCGGCGCGGGGAAGCAGGATGACGAATTCCTCGCCCCCGAACCTGCCCACTACGTCAGACTCCCGGACCTGCTGGCGGAGCTCGGCGGCGAGTCCGCGCAGCACCTCGTCACCGGCCAGGTGCCCGTAGGTGTCATTGACGCGCTTGAAGTGGTCAACGTCAGCGAGCAGCAGTGCGAGGCTCTGCCCTGCCCGCACGGCGCGGGCGATCTCGGCGTCGGCCTCGCGCTGCCACGCGTTGGCGTTCAGCAGGCCCGTCTTGGCGTCGGTGCGCGCTGCGGCCTGCAGTTGCTGATGCATCAGGCTGCGCTGCAGGACGACGACGGGGGGCAGCACCATGAAGAGGAGCACGGGGCTCAGGACGAAAGCGATCGTGACGAGCACGCCTACGCATATCTCCGTAAGGTCGAGCAGGAGGCTTTCGCGGTCCCACAGGACCTCGGCCCACCGTGCCTGCGGCTCGGCCGTATGGGCCGCGACCGCCACGAGGCAGGTGTTCAGCAGGCTGAACAGTGCCGCACAGCCGAAAGCGGCCAGCACGGCCACCGGCCGTATGGACCAGGCATGCGGCCCCGGATAGGCAAGCCATGGCACCGCCCCCGACGCGGCGACCACCGGGCCCAGTTGGCGGAAGGCAATGGAAGCGGATGCACCGGCGATCCCCAGCGCCGCAGAGCTGAAGATCCGGCGGTACAGGGGGGCGCGCCGCACCCGCAGGTCGAGCAGCACACCGAGGGCGAGCGGGGCAACCAGGGCATAGACCGGCGGCAGCAGCAGCGCGATCGGCAGCCACCACGCTGACAGGAGGTCACGCGAGACGCCGGTCGGCTGTCCAAGCCGTCTCGTCGCCTCGATGCACACAGCGCCGCAGGCGAGCAGGACTGCGAACACCGACAGGTCCGCGCCCCGCACTGGCGTCACGGCGAGCCCCCAGCCGGTCAGCCCAAGATCGCAAGCAATGACGGAGACCACGTAGACGATGACGGGTGGCGGCAGTGCCAGGAGCGGCCAGCCTCCCGGCCGGCGGGCAAGCCGCAAAAGGCCGCGCCGAGGCACCCGCGGACTTATCGCATGATTAGCTGCTGACATGCCTCCAGCCCACCGTTCATTTCGGAGCCGTAAGACCACTGTACGTGGCCAGAGCTTCCCTGTATCACTTTACGTAACATATTAGTTGCAGAACGTGCGCCAGGAGCTGGAAACCTGCGACAGGTGCCGCGCGGAGGATCACCGATGCGGATATGCTGTGTGCGTAGCGTAATTCCACCGCGCGGCTACCTGGTCATACGTGAAGAGACATGTGCTGGCTACGTGAGGAGAGTGGGTTCACATGCAAGGGGTCATCTGGACCTGACGTCGGCGCCGCTAGATGGCCGCGGGCTCTGCCGCGGACGCATCCAGCTCATGCTCCAGATCTGCTATGGCCTGTTCATCGAACATCTCATCGCCGTCATCATCGGCGGCTGTGAACGCCTGGCCGTCCGGATCCTCGTCGCGCGCCGGATCAGCTGAGGACTCGTCCGCCCGCTTATCCGCGGTGCCCGCGGTACCGGTTACCCCCGCACCCTCGCCGGTTATCCCCGTACTCTCGTCGGCCACGCCGGCGCCGTCCTCCTCCGACAGCCCGGCTCGGATTGCCTCGCCGTGGGCAACGGCCGTGGCGTCTGCCGCCGGGCGCGGATTCCGCATGAAGTGCGCGACCCCGCGCTTCAGGTCGAAGCCGACCGTGTCGGCCTCAACCTCTACCTCCGATCTCATCCGCCCGGTCCGGTCCTCGAAGCGGCTGGTGCGAAGCTTCCCCGAGACGACCACGGGCTGCCCCTTGCGCAGGCAGGTCGCCGTGTTGCCGGCCAGCGACCTCCAGCACTTGACGGTGAAATATGACGTCTCTCCGTCGCGCCACTCGCCCGTCTCCCTGTCGATCTTGCGGACCGTCGAGCCGACGCGCATGCTGGCGACGGGTGTGCCGTCATTGAGGAACCGGATCCGCGGCTCGGTTGCGACGAAGCCGACCAGGGTCACATATCCACCTTGATTCATCACGATCTCCTTGCGGTCTGGCGGCGCCATGCGCCGGTACCTTGGCCCGGCCCGGCTTTCATGCTGCCGGGCTACCTCCAAGGTGGCCGCCCGCGGAAGATTCGGGGAGCCCAGGCGCGGGTCTGTGGATAGCAGGGGCCCGTATCCAGGCCTGTGGACGGGGGGCTTGGAGCAAACGGCTTCGCTGCGGCATAATGCACGGCCCGTGCTCGCATGCGGCGAACCGGCCATCCACCGGCAGCGCATACTCGCTCGGCACTCGCAGCCCTCGACAATTGCTTGCGCTGCTGCGAGGCTTTCCGGCTCTGGGTAGCCCGGCTTCCCGGACACGTGCGTGGCCCTGCTCATCG
>DASQVO010000264.1:0-4894 GCA_035640715.1 Streptosporangiaceae bacterium | reverse complement strand
GCACTGGGGCCGGATCGGCCACAACTACGAGCAATACTGGCAATGGTGCCGGAGCGAACAAATCCTTGAACAAAACTGTCACCGTGCCGGCTCCCTGAAGGGACATGCCGTCGCGGCCGGGCGCCAATAACGACATTTAGGAAAACGTCTCCGAAAAGACGGGGCTGTTCGCCTTGGTCCTGGTCCGAAGAGGATTGGATGACACTGCCAGGTGGATTTGCCGGGAGCAGTGGGTTCAGCACAATAAGCTCATCGTTGGAATTCACGACAAGAGGTATGCGCCAGATGGTAGTTACCAAGCTGGCAGGTAATGAGCCCGCCAGGCTGATACGTCAAAGATCGAGGACTTCCGGCTGCGAATCCAAGGCTCCGGCAGCGCCCTAAATAGGGTTAATGCGCTGAACGTAACAGGCGGGAATCATACCGCCGCGCTGGAGCGCCGAATGGTTGTTCTGGCGTTAGCTGAGGGCGAGCCATTGGATGCCGAGGAACTGGATGAGCTGAGTCTCAGTGGGTGTTACCGGGCGGCGGCCGGTGAGCTTGGCGATCAGGGTTACCTGATCCCGGCCGGTCTCCGCCCGCAGCCTGGCGGTAATAGGCGGTCGCGGATACCAGGCCGGTGCCGGCTGGCTCCGGTGCGGCGAGCATGCCAGGAAGCCGCCTCATAGTCATCCGCACGTGGTGCACCCTGTTAGGGCCTCTGTGAGGATTCCGGGACAGATGACTACCCGGCCTCGTATCCGCTTCTCCACCGCAAGGTAGGCGTCCTTGCCGTTATCCAGGCTGTAGCGGTTGGCGACGGGGAGGGGGCGGAATTGCCCGGACTCGAAGTACGGCGTGAGCAGGTTGAGCCGTGCGCCGGATTCGGCAACGTCAAGACTGACGCTGTTGCATCCCAGGATCCGGGTTTCGTTGCGGTAGAGGTCAATAAGGTCGATCTCTGCGGTCCGCGTGCCGACCGCACTGATCACCACGAGCCGGCCGCGGCGAGCGAGTGAGGCCAAGGCCGCCTGTGTCGTGACGCCACCGACGGCGTCATAGACCACGTCTGCCCCCTGGCCCGCGGTGAGCCGTTTGACCTGGGAACCGATGTCCTGCGGGCTGCCGGCGAACGCGATGAACTCCTCGATGATCGACGCGGCGGGGGTGCCGTCAGCAGGCTGGGCCTGGTCTACGCCGATCACGTGGGCGCCGAGGGCGTGGGCGATCTGGGCGACAGCGCCACCTACACCGCCCGAAACGCCGAACACAGCGATGTTCTCGCTCGTGGCCAGCTGTGCGGCTTCGACTGCGCCGAGCCAGCCGGTGACGAAGTTGACGCCTACGGCCGAAGCCTCCTCGAAGCTCAGCCGCCCGGGCTTGCGGGCCAGTGCCGCTGCTGGAATGGCAAGCAACTCCGCGTGTGAACCGTCGCGTGTTATGCCGATGTCTCCTCCGGTACCCCAGACCTCCGCACCGATCCAGTCGTGCGGTCCGTCGAGGACGACACCGGAGAAGTCGCGCCCGGGGACACGGGGAAGGGTCGTTCCCTCCATCTGGCCGGCGACATTTTTCAGATCTGAGGGATTCACCGAGGCAGCCTTGACGGCTATGACGGCCTCACCAGGCTGCGCTGCGGGATCGGGCAGGCTGGCGAGGTGAAGGACATGGGGATCGCCGAAGCGGTCGAAACGCAAAGCACGCATGACGGCCCCTTTCTGAGGCTGAGGTGGGTTTCCCCGGAGACGGGAAGCGGGGGTATCTGCTGTCGCAGACGCCTGCATTTCCGCGTGAGTTCAAGATCACGGATTGGCCATTAGGCCGATGGGCGGGTTCCGCATGTGTCCTACCCACTGCCGGCCAGCCGATTCGGCGCGGTACCGGTGATATCAGGAATCCGAGCCAAGGATGTCTCCCGAACCGCACCGCTGGACATCAAGACCCAGACCGCAGGAGCCCAGTCTTGAATGGCGTGCGAAGGTCGTGCCGGACGACTAAATGTGCAGCTGTCAGGGCGCATTGGCTGCTCAGCGGAGAACACACGCCCACCGTGGGACACTCCCCGCCAGGGCTTGGCCGCTGTCAGAGAGGGCGCCGGGCGCCGGGGCGGTCAACCGGAGCGGCGGGTGATGGTTGGCGCGGGGGTGGCGGCGGTTATAGCGGTCGGGCTGGTGCTGAAGCGTCCGGGTGCCGGGACGCCGACCGCGATGACCTCGTCGGCGGCGGCGGCCAGGGCGAGGTCGTGCGTGATCAAGATCGTGGTGCGCCCGGCCATGGCCCGGCTGAGCAGGCCGAGAAGGCGGCGGGATCCGGCGGGGTCGAGCCCGGTGGTCGGCTCGTCCAGGATCAGGACGGGGGCGTCGCGCAGGATCGCGCGGGCGATGGCGATCCGCTGCCGCTGGCCGCCGGACAGCAGCCGCCCGCGCTCGCCGACCGGTGCCTGGTAGCCGCCGGGCAGGGCGGTGATGAACTCGTGCGCATCGGCGGCCTGGGCGGCGGCGCGGATCTGCGCATCGGCCGCGCCGCGCGCCCCGTAGCCGATGTTGTCCCGGACCGTTCCGGTGAAGAGCAGGTTCTCCTGCTGGAGCAGGGTGATGTTGTACCGGAGCGTGCGCAGTGACAGTTCCCGGATGTCGATTCCGTCCAGCAGGATGCGGCCGGCCTCAGGGTCGTAGAAGCGGAGCAGCAGCCGCGCGATGGTGGATTTGCCGGCCCCGCTCGGGCCGACGACCGCCAGCACCCGCCCGGGCCTGGCGGTGAAGGACAGCCCGTCCAGCGTGGCCCGGCCGGCGCCGGGGTAGGTGAAGGTCACGTTGCCGAACTCGATCCTGCCACGGCCGCGCACGCGGGCCGCGATCGCCTGGCCGTCGGTGACCAGCGGCCGGAACTGGAGGATTTCGGTGACCCGGTCAATGGCCTGCCCGGGACGGCATGCAGCGGGCCGGACCAGTGTCCACCGGAACGGGCGCGATGGTTGCGGGTTGTTGTTTCTCGCATCCTCCGCCACCGTTGAGCGGGGAAAACTCGACACTAGCCAGCTCGGGGCTGCTTCCCGGACATCCATCCTCAGGAGTTTGTCCCCCCGGAAGGATGTCCGATCATGGAGAGCATGGGGAAGCCCCGGCGCCGCCGCGCAGCGAGTTCAGCCGACAGCAGCGATGCCGCCTGGGAAAGCGAGCGCCCGGCCGCCGACAGGTGGGAGATCAGCGCGGCGACGTGCGAAGGGTCGATGCCGGTCAGCTTCCCGCTGCTGACGGCGCGTCAGGTAGTCAAGCGGCAGACGCCACGATCGCGCCTTCGATGCGATGGCGTTTCAGCGCATCGGCAACGAAGCCGCTGGCCTTCATCTCTTCAACGAACGCGGCCAGCAGCGCCTGCGCCTCGGCACCTCGGCTGGCGGGTGCGCCCATGGCCTGCCGGATCACCATGAAGCACCCTGGCAGCACGCGCACACCCGGTGCACCCTGCGCTTCGCCTTCGAGCACCTGGCGGATGCCGGCCGCCACTTCGACATCGCCCGCGCGCACGGCCGCGAGTGCAGGCCCTGCGCCCTGAAACCGGACGATCTCGGCCTGGCTGATCTCGCGCGTGAGGAATAGGTCATAGGCGCTGCCTGAACCGACCGAGATGCGATGGCCCTTGCTATCGACCTGCGCGTTATCGGTGAGCGCCGACGATTCGCGAACGAGGTAGCTGCCTTCGATGAGCACATAGGGCGCCGTGAACAGCAGCCCTTCGCTGCGCGCCGGGTCGATGGCGAAGAAGCCGATGTCCGCCTTCTCGTTCCTTACCGCATCGACCGATGCCGCGGCCTTCTCGAATACCACGAGTTCGAGCCTCACACCGAGCCGACGCGCGAACTCGCGTGCAAGATCGATCGACACGCCAACCGGGCCGCCGCTCACCGCGTCCCTGTTGGCGAGGATCGGGTTGCCGAGATTGATCGAGGCTCGCAACGTACCAGTGGGCGCGAACGCTGAAACGAGGGCGGGGGCAATCGGCTGCTGCTGATCTTGCTGCTGTGTCACAAGCGCGAGTTTAAGCAAGGCGTGCGGGCCAACGACCCCTCGTGAACCATGATCAACGGACTTGGAAAGCATGTTGGGGCGCCCGGCCATGCGTGTGCGCGTGCAGGGTCTACGGGCCGGGCCAGGTTCCGCCGCAGATCGCCGGCGGTGATGTCGAACACGTCGGTGGACTCAGAGGTGGCCTCGTTTCCGCACGGGTCTTGGAAACCGCCGGCTTCGCCTTCCCAGGTCCGATCCTGGACCCGCCACACCAGCCAAACGGGCCTCTTACCAGGTAAAACTCAAACCAGTACACTCGGTGTGATGGCTGCCATGCCGGGGCGAACCCGCCACCACTGGATCCCTGGGGAGCAGGCCGCGCTGCGGCGGGTGGCGACGCTGGTCGCCCGCGGGACGCCGCCGGAGAAGGTGTTCGCCGCGGTCACTGCAGAGGCCGGGCGGCTGGTGGGCGCCGACCACGCGAGGATGAGCCGGTACGGCCCCGGAGACGCGGTAAGGGTCGCCGTGTGGGGCAGCACCGGCGCTACCCCGACTGCCCCCGTCGGCAGCCGGGTGAGCCTCGGGGGGCGGAACTTGAACACGCTGGTGTTCCAGACCCGCCGGGCGGTGCGGATCGACGACTACGCCGGCGCCTCGGGCCCGGCCGCCGAGGACGCCCGCGGGTTCGGCACCCGTTCGGCTGTCGGCGTGCCGATCAGCGTCGAGGGGCACCTGTGGGGCATGATGGCCGTGGTGTTCACGCGGGCGGAGCCGCTGCCGGTGGGCACCGAGGCCCGGCTGGCCGGGTTCACCGAGCTGGTCGCCACCGCCATCGCCAACGCCCAGGCCCGCCTGGAGCTGCGCGGCTACGCCGACGAACAAGCCGCACTGCGCCGGGTGGCGGTGCT
>DASQVO010000263.1:0-28995 GCA_035640715.1 Streptosporangiaceae bacterium | reverse complement strand
GTAGCGGCGGTCGTCGACATCAGGACCGCGCCGGGCAGCCGCCGCAACCCGCACATGATGCGGGCCGAACTGGAGCGCTGGCTGCCTGCGAGCGGCATCTCGTACCGCTGGGAGAAACGGCTCGGTGGCTTCCGCAAGGCTGATCCGGATTCACCGGATGTGGCGTGGCGGGAGGAAATGTTCCGCGGCTACGCCGGACACATGCGCCACTCTGACTTCCTCACCGCCATCGACGAGGTCCTCGCCGAGGCGAAGGTACGGCGGCTGGCGGTGATGTGCGCGGAGAGTGTTTGGTGGCGATGCCACCGCCGGCTGGTCGCGGATTTCGTATCGATCGCACGCGGCATGCCGGTCCGGCATCTTATGCACGACGGGCGGCTGGAGGAGCACCGGCCGTCGCCGGGCGTGCGGCTGCGTGACGACGGATTGCTCGTCTACGATGCGGGACAGACCCGGCTGATCTGAGCTCCACTAAATGTCAGACCCCCGGCTATTATCGAACTGAACATCGAGATGAAGTGCCGAAAGCCGACGTGATTACGCCGGACGGGGGCCTCAGGCGTCCGGCCAGCTGGGCGGGAGCACGCCGGAGCTGGCGCCCATCGCCTCACGCAGGCGCTCGCGGAAGCTCTCGTGCAGCTCGGGACCCCACGCGTACTGGCTCGGCACCCGCACCGTGCTGAGCAGGGCCTCGCGCAGGTCACGCGCCCGTCCCCCGCCCTGCGCCAGCGGCACCGCGGCCAGCGAGTACATCTGGTCCAGTGCCCCGAACAGCTCGTTCGCGAGCAGCGGCAGCGTGCCATGGCAGACGGCGGCCTCGACGAAGCCTTCCCACCAGGTCGGGGGCGCTTCTTCCGGCCCGGGCGGTACCTCGTCACCGCCGAACGCCCGGCGCAGCCGGGCCCGCACGGCGGTCTCGACCGCGGGATCGGGATCCTCCAGGCCCCGTTGCCACACACGGGCCGCGTCGGCGTCGCGTCCCCGCAACGGCAGGGTACGCGCCAGCAGCTCAATCGCGAGCGGGAAGATGTCACCGTCCGCCGATTCGCAGGCTCTCGAGAAGGCGGCGATCGCCTGGTCGAGGTAGCCCATGCCCTCCGCGACGAAGTCAGCCGGGTCGGCCGCCGATGTTTGCCACCCGGTGACGTCGGCGGCCACGGCGGCTGATTCCGCTGATCCCTCGTCGGCCACTTCCGGTGCTGCTGTCTCGCTGGCCTCTTGCGGCGTTACTGTCTCGGCAGTCGTACCAGGCGGCTCCGGCCCTTCGGCAGTCATGGCGGAAGACTAAAGGGGAATGCCTCACCCCGTCAGGCTGGCACACGGTTAGCGCCAATGACCCAGGTAAACGCGGCTGGCTTTCCGGCGAGCGATCCGGCCGGCCGCCCAGCCGGGCGCTTCCGTCCGCTGCCATCCGGACGCTCGCGGCGGCCTACTCGAACGCCTCTGGCGGCGGGCAGGCGCACACCAGGTTCCTGTCGCCGTATGCCTGGTCGATCCGCCGGACCGGCGGCCAGTACTTGCCTTGCGGGTTCCCCGACGGGTACGCGGCCTCGCCGCGGTCGTAGGGGCGCTTCCACTCTCCCGCGATCAGCATCTCGGCGGTGTGCGGCGCGTTCTTCAGCGGGTTGTCGCCGCGGTCATACTCGCCCGAGGCGACCCGCTCGATCTCCTGGCGGATCCCGATCATCGCGTCGCAGAACCGGTCCAGCTCGGTGAGGTCCTCGCTTTCCGTCGGCTCGATCATCAGGGTTCCCGCCACGGGGAAGGACATGGTGGGGGCGTGGAATCCGTAGTCGATGAGCCGCTTGGCCACGTCGTCGACGGTGATCCCGGTCTCCCTGGTGAGCGGGCGCAAGTCGATGACGCACTCGTGCGCCACGAGCCCGTTGCGGCCGTTGTACAGCACGGGGTAATGCGGCGCGAGCCGCCTGGCCACGTAGTTGGCGGCCAGCACCGCGACCTGGGTCGCCTGGCGCAGACCGTCCGCGCCCATCATCGCGATATAGGCCCAGGAGATCGGCAGGATGCCCGCTGACCCGTACGGCGCCGCCGCGACCGGGCCGCCCGCCCCGGAGGGATCGGGCAGGAACGGCGCGAGGTGAGACCTGACCGCCACGGGGCCGACGCCCGGGCCGCCGCCGCCGTGCGGGATGCAGAACGTCTTGTGCAGGTTGAGGTGAGAGACATCGGCGCCGAACGAAGGCAGGGTGGCAAGTCCAACGAGGGCATTCAGGTTCGCGCCATCGATGTAGACCTGGCCGCCTGCCTCGTGGACGGCATCGCACACCTCGGCGATGGTCTCCTCGTACACGCCGTTCGTGGACGGGTAGGTGAGCATGATCGCGGCGACCCGGCCGGCGTGGGTGTCCAGCTTGGCACGCAGGTCACTGAGGTCGATGGCGCCGTCTGCGCCGCACTTGACGACGACGACACGCAGGCCCGCGAGCACCGCGCTGGCCGCGTTCGTGCCATGCGCGGAATCCGGGATCAGGCAGACGTTACGGCCCGGCTCCTGCCGGGACCGGTGGTAGGCGCGGATGGCCAGCAGCCCGGCCAGTTCGCCCTGCGAGCCCGCATTCGGCTGCAGCGAGACCGTGTCGTAGCCGGTGATCTCCGCTAGCGCCGCCTCCAGGCGGCTGATCAGCTCCCGGTATCCTCCCGTCTGTTCCGGCGGCGCGAAGGGGTGCAGGCCCGCGAACTCGGGCCAGGTAATCGGCTCCATCTCGGCCGCCGCGTTCAGCTTCATGGTGCAGGAACCGAGCGGGATCATCGACCGGTCCAGGGCGATATCGGAGTCGGCGAGGCGGCGCAGGTAGCGGAGCATCGACGTCTCGCTCCGGTGCTCATGGAATACCGGGTGGGTGAGGAACTCACGTTTACGGGCCAGATCCGGCGGCAAGGCGTCCGGGGCGCCCGTGGCCAGCTGCACGTCACTGGGCCGCTCCATGGAGCAGACCGCGGCGACGACGTCCCGGAGGCAGGCCTCGGTCGTCGTCTCATCACAGGCGATCTGCACCGCGCCGCTTTCGGTCAGGTGGAGGTTGTACCCGGCATCGGCGGCCCGTGCCACCGCATCCGCGGCGGCCTTGGCGCACTCGGCTGTGCTGGCCTGAGGGGACACAGTGCCGCCACCTGGGGACACCCCAGACCCCGACGGCCCGGAATCCCCCGGCAGGCGGACGCGGATGGTGTCGAAGAAGGACTCCCCCTCCGTTCGGCATCCGAATTCCCGCAGTGTCTCGGCGAGGACGGCGGCGCTGCGGTGAGCGTGCCGTGCGATGGCGGCCAGCCCTTCCGGGCCGTGGTAGACGGCGAACATCGCGGCGATCACGGCGGGCAGCACCTGCGCGGTGCAGATGTTGCTTGTCGCCTTCTCCCGGCGGATGTGCTGTTCGCGTGCCTGGAGCGCGAGCCGGTAGGCGGGCCTTCCATCGGCGTCGACGGACACGCCGACGAGACGGCCCGGCAGCTGGCGGCGCAGCCGATCGCGGACCGCGATGTAGCCGGCGTGCGGGCCGCCGAAGCTCATCGGCAGGCCGAATCGCTGCGTGCTGCCGACCACTATGTCCGCGCCCATCTCGCCGGGCGGCCGCAGCAGGGTAAGCGCGAGCAGGTCGGCGGCGACCGCAGCGAGCGCGCCGCGATCCCTGGCCGCCCCGATTGCCGGGGCGAGGTCGCGCACGGCGCCGGAGGCCCCCGGATACTGCAGCAGCACGCCGAACAGCTCGCCGTCCGGCTGGCTGGCAATTGTCTCCGGCGTTACCTCGGCGACAACGAGCTCGATGCCGAGCGGTTCCGCCCGCGTCTGCAGCACGCGCAGTGTTTGCGGCAGGCAATCAGCGTCGGCGAGGAAGATGCTGCCCTGGCCTGCCGCACGCCTGGCCAGCGTCATCGCCTCTGCCGCGGCGGTCGCCTCGTCAAGCAGCGAGGCGCCGGCGATGGGCAGCGCCGTCAGGTCGGAGACCATCGTCTGGAAATTCAGCAGTGCCTCCAGCCGCCCCTGCGAGATCTCTGGCTGGTACGGCGTGTAGGCGGTGTACCAGCCAGGGTTCTCCAGCAGGTTCCTGCGGATCACGGCCGGGGTGACGGTGCCGTAGTAGCCCAGCCCGATCATCGAGGTGAGCACCTGGTTGCATCCCGCGAGCCTGCGCAGCTCCGCGAGCGCGCCTTCCTCGGTCAGTGCCGGGGGCAGGTCCAGCGGCGTGCCGGCCGCCGCTGCGGGCAGCGCGGCCCGGGTGAGCTCGTCAAGGGAGGAATAGCCGACCGCCGAGAGCATCCGGCCCTGCTCGTCCGGCGACGGGCCGATGTGACGCCGAGCAAATTCCATCCAGAAGCCTCCTGGGTGACAGCCACGACACTGTGTGCCGCTGCGGGGGGCTCCGGGGGGTCGTCCCCCCGGGTTAGCACTGCGGGCCTCTGCGAGGGTGGCTTAACGCCACCGAGCAAGGTGCGCCGCCTCGGCTTCCCCCTCTGTCGCCCGGCCTTGGCGGCTGACTCCAGAGATGCCTGTCCCGTCCGGTCCCTGGCGCCTGAGAGGTTCCGGGGAAACGTTGCCCCTTCGGCGCCCCGCACTGGCCGCGCGAGGACTCTCCCGGACGGTGTCGTCGGCTGCCGCAAGTCTACCCAAGAGACCGTCCAGTCAGCTCATCCCGCGCCGAGCTAGCCCCTGCCAGCGCTTAGCCGGTTCGTTGCGCACGGCGGCGGGCCAGTTCGTCCTGGCCGACCGTGAGCAGGCCGTCTTCTGCGCGCACGGCGGGGAGCTCGGCGAGGTTGCCCTCGAGTTCCTGCCACACCCGGCCGAGCGCGATCCCGAACACGCCCTGGCCGCCTTGGAGCAGGTCCACCACCTCGTCCGGCGAGGTGCACTCGTACACGCTCACCCCGTCGCTCATCAAGGTGACCTGTGCCAGGTCGTCCGTTCCACGGTCACGCAGGTGGTGCACGGCGGCGCGGATCTGCTGCAGCGAGATACCCGTGTCGAGCAGCCTTTTCACGACTTTCAGCACCAGAATGTCGCGGAAGCCATAGAGCCGCTGTGAACCGGAGCCATGCGCCCCGCGGACGCTGGGCTCCACGAGCCCAGTACGCGCCCAATAGTCCAGCTGGCGGTACGTGATACCGGCGGCAGCGCATGCTGTCGGCCCGCGGTAACCAGTGACCGCTGACTCGAAGGCGGGCCCGTCGTACGCATCAAACAGCGTGCCTTGCTCCTCGGCGCGCGGGGCTACCGTCTGGCGGCTATCGGCCGACTTGTCATCGCCCCTGGTTCCCGCCACGCCCACCTCCATCACGCGAGCTGACCACCCTGGGTACTCGTCTCGAACCGTAAGCCGACCCAGGTAAGCGCGTCAACGATCCCGCGCGGCGCGTCGTGACATTCTATCCAAGTCAGGCAGGTCAGCGCCCGGGCCGCCCGAGACCGGAGGCCACCGGGCGGCCTTCACCACCTCGTCCGCGCCAGTCATGTAGCGCGGCCGAAGTCCTCCGGTGAGATCGTGTCGAGGAATTCCCGGAACTTCTCGACCTCGTCCTCCTGCTCATCAGGAATCGCCACGCCCGCCTCGTCGAGGATCTCCTCGGCCGCGAAGATCTGCGCGCCGGTCCGCAAAGCGAGCGCGATCGAATCCGACGGCCTGGCACTGACCTCGGCCCCGTTGGAGAAAACGAGGTCCGCGTAGAAGATCCCATCACGCAACGCGGTGATGTTCACCGTGCGCAGCTGGACGTTCAAGACATCGAGCACGTCACGGAAAAGATCATGCGTCAGCGGCCGCGGAGACACCATGCCCTGCTGGGCGAAGGCAATCGCCGTCGCCTCGACCGCGCCGATCCAGATGGGCAGGTACCGGTCGCCCTGCGCCTCTTTCAGCAAGACAATAGGGCTGTTCGATGGCATCTCGACCCGGACGCCGACGACCTCCATCTGCCGCACTACAGCTCCATCCTCACGTGCCATTGGCACACCATCGCTAGCCGGCCACTCCCTTTGTCAAGGTACACCCGCTATCGACCCGACGCGGAGCGCAACCCACCCGATACGCGGTCGCCGCCCTCCGCAGGCCCGTTGTTAACCACCGGTACGTATACGGCGCCGGCCAGGCCTGCCTCATCCAGCGCGGATTCGACCAGTGCGGAGTACAGCCAGAGGGTCAGTGTCGCGATCTGCCACGCGTCGCGCGCGGCCGCCGCTCGCGCACCGGGACCACGCTGCCGAAGTTGCGGCGCGACAACCTGCTCGACCAGGGAGATGTCCCGGTCAGCCGCCGCCTTGACGCCCCGCAGATGCCGGGCACCCACGCCGAATTTGCTCAGCGCCGCTACCGCGCGCGACACCTCGAGCGCGTCCTGCCCATAATGCCGGCCAGCCCTGCGGACCAGGCCGTAGTCCTCCAGCTCAGCGAGGCTGTCGCCGTCGATGCCGGCCGCGTCGAGCAGCTCTGCCCTGGTCAGCGATGCGCCGTGGCCGGGAGCACCGCGCGTGGCTGCGCCGTCCGCCGCCACCACTGCTCCCAGCGACGATGCCAGCCTCGGCCGGGAGTGCCGCGCCGCGGTGCTGCCGATCGCGTCGAGACGCTCCTTGATCACGCGCAGCGGCAGGTACTCGTCCCGCTGGGCGGTGAGGATGTACCGCAGCCGCTCGATGTCGGCCGCCGCGAACTGCCGGTAGCCCGACTGCGACCGTGCGGGCTCGATCAGGCCCTCGGCCTCAAGGAACCGGATCTTGGATGTGCTGACATCGGGAAACTCCGCCCTCAGCCGGGCGAGAACCTCCCCGATCCCGTAGTAGGCCCGCTCGCGCGCAGCGCTCATGCGGTGTCCCCCGCTCGCCTCCGGGGCGCTCTGAGGCGACACCTTCCCTCGTCGCTCGTCCCTCGCTCCTCAGTCCAGGCGGCACGGCGCCCCTGCGGCTCGCTCATGCGTAATCCTGTGCGCCTCCGCCGCGGCGCTGCCCCTGCAGGCGCGGGTGCGTCATGAAGATGAGCCGGAACTTGCCCACCTGCACTTCGTCGCCGCTGATCAGCTCGGTCTCCTCAATGCGGTCCCGGTTCACGTACGTGCCGTTCAGGCTGCCCACGTCGCGGACGGTAAACCGCGTACCCATGCGGTAGAACTCCGCGTGCCGACGCGAGACAGTGACGTCATCGAGGAAAATGTGGCTGTCGGGGTGACGGCCCACGGTGGTCAGGTCCTCGTTGAGCAGGAACCGGCTGCCGGCGTTGGGCCCGCGCTGGACGACGAGCAGCGCCGTGCCCGGCGGCAGCGCCTTCACCATCGCCGGGTCGGCGAGCGGCTCTTCGTTCAGCTCCGCGTCCAGGCTCTCAGCCCTGCCGAGCGATATCATCGAGGTCGTTTCCCCCGGACGCTCAGCCGCTCCCCGCACCAGGGGAGCACCGCAATTCGAACAGAAGCGCGCGTCGTCCGGGTTGGGACGACCGCACTGTGTGCAGTAGACGCTGGCCATCACTCCGCCCGGTCTCCCCTCCGTCGGCCATTCCCACGGCGCCGGGGGCGCCGGTTTCGGAACCTGCGCAAGCGGCGTGGGTTGATGAGATGAGGCTGCCCAGGTTACCCGCGCGGAGGCCTGCCGGTCCATGCGCCACGGAATCAAGCGCCGCAAGGCACTACGCAAACCCCGGCTGTTCCCGCCGGAGGATGTCCCGCCCGGAGGCCGTCCCGGCTCTCCGTCGCGACGTCTTCGCCACACCGTCGCTCCACTTCCGCCACGCCCTGCGCCCACACCCAGCCGGAACTCACCAGACCGGGCCTAACCGGCGGGGCACACAGGGCCCTATGCCCCGCATGCCCACTGTGCGTAATTGTCTCACGGCCGACGCGACATGGCGTAACTAGTCAGCCCCCACCATAGCGCGGCTTATGACAGGACTGACCGATCGCCGTGGCCGCCGGCCCATCCGCAGCATCCGTCACTGGGCTGCTTGTTCCACCACCGCCGCCCATTCATCCAGCAGGAGCTGGGCGGTATCAGCGTCAGTGCCTTCCGACCACAGATGGGTCACCGCGTCCGCCGGGTCAGGCAGCACCAGCACCCAGCCCCTGTCAGACTCTACGACCCGCACGCCATCGGTGGTGTCTACCTCCCGGTTCCCCGCAGCCTCGACCACCCTCCGCATGACGCTTCCCTTGGCCGCCCACGGGGTCGGCATGGACCGCTTCAGCAGGTGGGCGGCGGGTATCCGGGCGTCGATCTGACTCAGCGTCAGCCTAGTGCGCGCGACGAGGCCGATGAGGCGGGCGAAGGTGGCGATGCCGTCCACGGTCCGCGCGAACTCGGGGACGACGAAGCCGCCCCGCCCGTCCGCGGCGAAGATCACGTCGTCGGCCGCTGCCGCCTGGGTCAGGGCGTCCATCGACGTCGGGACCCAGTCCACCTGGACGCCATGGAACCGGCAGACCTGCTCCGCGACCCTCGTGGTGGTCACCGGCAGGGCGACCCGCCCGGTTCTGCGCTCCGCGGCAACCAGGTCAAGCAGGACGAGCAGCGCCCTCTCGTCGCTGACCATCTCGCCCTTCTCGTCGACGATCCGGATCCGCTCGCCCACCGGGTCGAACCGGACGCCGAACGCGGCGCGGGAGGAGGACACGACCTCCGACAGGCGCTGCAGGCCTGCCCGCAGCTGCGCGACCGTTTCGGTCGGCGACACCTCATCGAGGCTGTTGTTGATGGTGAGCACATCGACGCCGACCCTGCCGAGCAGGCTCGGCAGGACCAGGGACGTAGTCCCGCCGGCGCAGTCAGCGACGATCTTCATTCCGGCCTCGCGGACGCCGGTCATGTCGACGCAGCGGATCAGTTCCCGCGTGTACCATTCGACGATCCGGGGCGGGTAGGTGAGCTCGGCAATCTCGCCGGGGAAGGCACGCCGGAATTCCTGCCGCAAGAACACCCTCTCCAGCTTGCGCTGGGATGCCTGGGACAGCTCCGCGCCGCGCTCGTCGAGGAAGATGATGTCGATGGACTGCGGGTCACCCGGCGTCGTGCGCAGCGCGACGCCTCCGCTGTAGTCGGTGCGTGCCGTCTCGAACCGGGCCACGGGCAGGGGCTGGGCCTCGAGGTCGACCACGTTGATCGCGCTGGCGTTCAGCGCGCCCTGAACGGCGCGCTTGAGTGTCCGCGCGGCGCGGGAGACGTCACGGGAGGTCGTGACGGTGGAGCCCTTCTTCAGCGTGGTGGCGTATGCGCTCGCCAGCCTGACGCACAGTTCGGGCGTGACTTCGACGTTGATCAGGCCCGAGACGCCGCGCTGTCCGAAGAGCGTGCGCTGGCCCCTCGACTCCCAGATCACGCTGTTGTTGACGACCGCGCCGGCTTCGATGGTCTTGAACGGGTAGACCTTCACCCCCGCCGACAGGTATGCCTCCGGCTCGATGACGCACTCGTCCCCGACCACGGCGAACTCCTCGATCCGAGCCAGCCGCATGACATCGGTGTTCTTCCCGACCACACAGCCGCGCAAGGTCGCGCCCTGGCCGATGTACACGTTGTTGTGCACCACGGCGCGGTGCAGGAAGGCGCCCTCCTTGACCACGACGTTGCTACCGATCACCGTGTATTCGCGCAGGTGCGCGCCGGCCTCGATCTTGGCGTAGTCCCCGATGCAGAGCGGGCCGGTGAGCACGGCCTCCGGATCAACCTCGGCGCCCTCCGCCACCCATACGCCGGGCGACACCTCGAAGCCGTCGATATCGGCGATAACCCGTCCGGCAAGCACATCGGCCTGGGCCTTCAGGTAACTCTCATGGGTTCCGACGTCTTCCCAGTACCCGTCGCTTATGTAGCCGAATAGCGGCGCGCCGCGCTTGAGCAGGGCCGGGAAGACATCGCCGGACCAGTCCACCGACTCCCCCGGCGGCACCTCGGCCAGGACCTCAGGCTCCATCACGTAGATGCCGGTGTTCACCGTGTCGGAGAACACCTGGCCCCACGTGGGCTTCTCCAGGAACCGCTGGATCCGGCCGTCCTCGTCGACGATCACGATCCCGAACTCGAGCGGGTCCGGGACCCGGGTAAGCCCGACCGTGACGAGCGCGCCCTGTTCCCGGTGGAACCGGACCATGGCTGACAGGTCGAAGTCGGTCAGGGCGTCGCCGGAGATGACGAGGAACGGCTCGTCGCGCAGGGCATCCTCGGCGTTCTTCACGCTGCCCGCCGTGCCGAGCGGCGTTTCCTCGGTGGCGTACTGGAGGTTCATGCCGACGTCCTCGCCGTCGCCGAAGTAGTTGCGGACCAGCGCGGCCAGGAACTGGACGGTCACCACCGTGTCGGAGAATCCGTGCCGCTTGAGCAGCCGCAGGACGTGCTCCATGATCGGCCGGTTGGCCACCGGGAGCAGGGGCTTGGGCTGGTTGGCGGTCATCGGGCGCAGCCGCGTCCCTTCCCCACCTGCCATCACGACGGCCTTCAACGTTTACGCCGCTCCCTCTGCACTGCGCCTTCTCCTACGTTGTCGGGGCCCCGCCCGCGGGCCGTCTCCGCCGTGCGACGGGTGGCGCTGAGGGCGGGGCGTTCTCGTGTCTCGCGATCAGGCACCTCCTCGCAATAGGGAGCCTGACGCCCTGTGAGCAGCGCCTGGGTCTGGGTGAGATACAACATGGCCGCCCACCAATAAAGTGCCGTTCCCCAGATCGCGAACGCCCAACCTATGACCCTGGCGACAGTGTGCCAGGTCCCGGCGTGCGCCCCGAGGAGCAGCAGCGGAAAAGCATATAGCAGGCAAAGCGTAGCTGTTTTTCCGACAAAACTAACCTGCAGCGTGCCGAAACCGAGCCGGCGCCGCAGGACGCCCAGCGCCCCCGCTACGGTCAGCTCGCGCACCGCCAGCAGGGCGACCAGCCACCACGGGATGATCGCGCGGACGGCAAGCGCGATGAGCGTGGCGGCGATGTAGAGGCGGTCGGCTGCCGGGTCCAGTGCCTCGCCGAGCCGGCTCTGCTGGTTCAGGGCCCGCGCGATCTTGCCGTCCAGCCAGTCGGACGCGGCCGACACGATGAGCAGTGCGACCGCCCACGCGTCGGCCTTAGGGCCGAGGGCCAGCCACAGGAAGACGGGCACGCCGAGGAGGCGCACCACGCTGATCCCGTTCGGGATGGTGAGCACGCGGTCCTGCCCGTCGCTTGCGGCAGGGCCGTGCCGGGCGGGAACGTCCCCGCTGCGCCCGCCCTCACCGATCTCGCCCACGCCGAGACCCTACCGCCAGATGCGGTTCCTGCCGTCGGCGCCACCCCGTGGCCGGGCCGGGCTGGGGAATGATCATCGTGGCCGGTACACGGAGATCCGGAAGGCCGCGGTAACGGCGATCGGCTCGGCGAGCCGGGCGAGGCGCGCGCGGGTCACGGCGGCGTCGGCGTGCCGCGCGGATGGCCCCATCCTGATGAGCGTCATGGCACCGGCGCGGCTCAGCCGCAGGCCGAACGCGCGTTCCGCGCGGCTGGCCAGCGTGAAGTGATCGGTAAGGGAGGCGGCAAGCCGCTCGTCCTTGCGGCTGTCGACCGTCAGCAGCTCAGCGGCCCGTATCAGCTCGGCCAGGTGGCCCGGTGCGGGCGTGACGACGATCAGCGCCCCATCCGCGCGCAGCACCCGCCGGAACTCCGCGCCGTTGCGGGGCGCGAAGACGTTGATGATGAGCGAGGCAGCCGAGGTGCGCACCGGGAACGGCTTCCAGAGGTCGCATACGATCGCGCCGATCGCGGGATGCGCCCGCGCCGCCCGGCGGAGCGCCCGCGCTGAGATGTCCATCGCCAGGCCCACCGCCCCGGGCAGGCCGGGCCGGGAGCGAAGCCGGTCAAGGACCGCGCCAAGGTAATACCCCGTGCCCGCTCCCGCATCGAGCACGCTGGCCGGCGCCGGGGCGGATGGCACAGCAGCGGCCGCGAGGTCCGCCACCATCCGCGCCAGCGGCGCGTAATGACCGGCAGAAAGGAATTCCTCCCGCGCCGCGATCATCTCGGCGGTGTCCGCCGTCCCCGGCCGGGCACCGCCCGGCATCAGGTTTACATAGCCCTGCCGCGCGATGTCGAAGCTGTGCCCGCCCGCGCAGCACAGCGCGGACGCTAGCAGGCGGAACGCGCTGCCGCAGAGCGGGCAGGCCAGCAGCTCACAGACGTCGCTAAGCACTCTCAATAATGACGCTCGCAGGCCAGCGGTTAAGTACCCCAGACGTCACGCGCCACATCCACGACTAGGCGGAGCTTGGCGACCTCCTCGTCGTAGGTGAGCTTGTTGCCCTCCACGGTGGAGGAGAACCCGCATTGGGGTGACAGGCACAACTGGTCGAGCGGCACGTACCGCGACGCCTCCTCGATCCGGCGCTTGAGCATGTCCGGATCCTCCAGCTCGCCACGCTTGGTCGTGACCAGGCCGAGCACGACCATCTTGCCCTTCGGCACGAAGCGCAGCGGCTCGAAGCCGCCGGACCGCGCGTCGTCGTACTCCAGGAAGAAGCCGTCCACGTTGAGCTCGCTGAACAGCGCCTCGGCGACGAAGTCGTAGCCGCCCTCGGCGGCCCACGACGACTGGAAGTTTCCCCGGCACATGTGCGTGGTCACGGCCATGCCCTCCGGCTTGGCCGCGAGCGCGTCGTTGATCTGCTTGATGTAGCGCAGGTGCAGGTGCTCGGCGTCCTCGCCCCGCTGGGCGATCTCCGCCCGCTGGGCGGGGTCGTTGAGGTAGGCCAGGCTGGTGTCGTCGAACTGCAGGTAACGGCAGCCGAGGTTGGCCAGGCGCCTGACCTCCTCCGCATAGACGGCGGACAGGTCGGTCCAGAACTGCTCGATGTCCGGGTACACGCTGGGATCGATCGCGGCCGGGCCGCCGCGGTAGTGCACCATGTTCGGCGACGGGATCGTGAGCTTGGGCGTCGCCGACTTCACCTGTGACTGGAGGTAGGTGAACGCGTCCTCGAAGATCGTCTGGTCCAGCCGCACCTTGCCGTCGATTCGCAGCGCTGCGGGCGTGTACTCGAGCGCGCCCGAAGGGTTCCGGAACTTCACCGCCAGGTTCCCCGGCGCCTTGGAGACCCCGCCGAGGGAGTAGATGAAGTCCATATGCCAGGAGGCCCGGCGGAATTCGCCGTCCGTCGCCGACTGCAGGCCGACCTCCTCCTGCATCCAGACGACCTCGGTGATGGCCTCGTCCTCCACGGCGCGCAGTTCCGCGGCGGGCAGCCGGCCCGCCGCGAAGTCGTCCCGGGCCCGGAGCAGGCGGTCCGGCCGGAGCAGGCTTCCCACGTGGTCAGCACGGAATGGCGGTGTAGCTCGCATGGGACCTTCCTCGCTCCCGGCACATCTTCAGATCAAGTAATGACACGCGGGAGCATAACGCGGGCGTGCGGGTATAAGCAGGGCCCGAGCTTCTGAAGAGGACACAGTACGTGCGGGCGGGATGACGTGCGGGCGGGATGTCAGCCGCGCGCTGCCCTGCCGTCACGGGTGGCGGTCACGGCGTCCGGGGCATCCGCGGCCGCGGCCGGATCATCTTTATCTTTGGCCTGCTCTTCCGGCGGAACGGATGCGCGGCTCCCGGCGGCCGGCCCGCTGGGCGCCGCCGCCGGCCCCTGCAGGATGCCGATCCGCAGCGCCCAGACGACGAGAAGCGCCAGCATGGCCAGGCCGCCGAGAATGAACGCGTTCCCGGTGATGAGCTGGATGCCATGCCAGTGGTATTCGACAAACCACGGCTGGTCGCCGTCCTTGTAGTACGTGCCTGGGTTGGTGTTGGGCGGCTGCCAGATGATGCCCAGCGAGAAGGGACCCAGATCCGTGGGCTCGCCCCAGAGGCTGCCCGGCCAGGCACCGTACAGCGCCACGATGCCCCCGGCCAGCGCCCACCACGCCCAGGCCCGGGCACGGGAGGAGCGCCAGGCACGGACGGCGTAATGCCCGGCCACGGCCGCTCCCGGCGCGATCCACACCCAGTGATGGTCCCAGCTGATCGGTGAGAGCAGCAGGCCGGTGAGCGCCGCGGCCAGCAAGCCGACCATCTGGTGCCCGGCGCGGTCCAGCATCGCCGCGCAGGCGATGCCGAGTATCCCGATCAGCACGGCCGCGAAGATCCAGTCGGCCTGGGAGCCGGCGATGCTCCCGACGAACCGCGTCAGGATGCCGCGCAGCGACTGGTTGCCCTCCCAGCCGGTGAACCCCGTGCGGCCGCCCTGAAGGAACAGCCCGTGGAACCACCATTTAGCCGAGTCGCTCGGCTGGATCACGAAGCCGAGCAGCACCGAGAAGACGAAGCCGGCGCAGGCCATGAACGCCTGCCGGAACTTACGCGTGAAGAGCAGGTACGGGATGAAGATGAGCGGGGTGAGCTTGATCCCGGCCGCGATGCCGACCCCCGCGCCCTTCCACCACCGGCTGGCCTTCGTGTCGGGCTGGCACAGGTCCCAGATGATGAGCGCCATCAGTGCCAGGTTGACCTGGCCGAGATACAGGGTCCTGATCACCGGCTCGGTCCACAGCGCCACGCCCGACGCCAGCAGGGTCGCCCCCAGGCGCACGCGGGGGCGGTCGCGGTACCCGAGTGCGCCGAAGGTGAACCACAGCGCCGCGGCCAGCGCCACGATATTCGCGCCGACCGAGAAGTCGATCAGCACCTTCCACGGGATCAACGACACGACAGCAAACACGATCGCCGCGAACGGCGTGTAAGTGAACTTGAGCCCGAGCGAGCCGTACCCGCCCCAGTCATAGAGCGGGGCGGCCAGCTTCGGGTCGAACACCGGCCGGATATGCCGGACGATCAGCCCGCCCGACCGGTATACGCCCAGGTCGACCGGATCCAGCGTCCAGTTGTACGGATGGATCTCTGCGTAGATCACGTACAGGGCGACGGACACGACGAACGCGGCCGTCCCGGCCCAGAGCAGCCAGGCGTCGCGCTCTCGCCGGCCGGGTGTGGCCGCCTGCTGGCGGACGAGGACCGATTTCACGCGGCTAACCATATCGGCCCTGCGCCGGTACGCGCGCACGTCAGCTGTACTTCGGGCGGTGCATGCCTGTACTCCGGACGGTGCACGCCGCGCGGCGGCCGCTACGCCGCGCGGCGACCCGGATCTGCCCCAGCCTGCTCGCACGGGAACCGGCGCACCTGACCGTCCTTGCGCCCGCCGGGCCGGCGCGGGGCGCGACGACAGCCTGTAGTACGTTGCAGCGAGGGGCCCGGACTTCTGAATAAGACACTGCGTGCCATAGTGATCTGAACGGCACTACCAGGCGAAGCGCCCGTGAGGGGAGGCGGAAAACATGAGCGGCGGGATCCAGCAGATCGTGCTTTCTGGCCCGCTGATCCTGGCCGTCCCGATCGCGGCCGCCGCCGGCGCGATCACCTTCATATCGCCATGCTGCCTGCCGCTGGTGCCCGGCTATCTGGCCTACGCGACCGGGATGTCCGGCACCGACGCCCAGGCCGCCGGACAGCGGGCCCGGCAGCGGGACAGGGGAACCGCCGCGTCCGCCGGGAACGAGCCGCCAGACGCGGCCGGGCCCGGGAACATCCGGGTTGCCGTGGAGGCGCCCGCGGCCGCACCGGCCCGGCCGGGCCGCGGGCGCACGATAGCCGGCACCATGCTGTTCGTGCTCGGCTTCTCCGCCCTGTTCGCCACCTACGGCGCGGCGTCCGGCGGCCTCGGCGGCGCCCTGCTGGCCCATCACCAGACCGCCGTCACCGAAGTGCTCGGCGCGGTCACCATCGTGCTGGGGCTGCTTTTCGCTGGAATCTTCGACCGCTTCTCCTTCGCCGGCCGTGTCGTCCGCCCGTCGTTGCGGCCCAGGGCCGGACTCGCGGGAGCGCCGCTGCTCGGCGTCATGTTCGGCCTCGGCTGGACGCCATGCATCGGCCCGACCCTCGCGACCGTCCTCGCCCTGTCGACGACCACGGGTAGCGCGGGCCGGGGAGCATTTCTGGCGTTCGTCTACGGTCTCGGCCTGGGAGTGCCGTTCCTGATCGTCTCGATGGCGTTCCAGCGGAGCATGCAGGTCTTCTCCTACGCCCGCCGGCACGCTCGCGTCGTCACCCGGATCGGCGGCGCCCTGCTCGTCGCGGTCGGCGTACTCGAGGTCACAGGTGCATGGTCAGCGGCCATGACCTGGATGAAGATCCACTGGATCGGCGCGTACCAGCCCCCGTTGTGAGGGTTGTTCAGGTCGCCGCCCCGTCGGTGGCGGCGCTCAGGCCCGCGCGCCCCGCATCGTTCCCGCTCTCCTGCCCCCGGCTTTCCTCCCGTTCGTGATGATCGGCCCGGCGCTGCCAGCCCGGCTCTCCCCGGCCCCGGCGGGCGGCTTGGCGCCGGCCACCGGGGGCACCTCGTCGACGGCCTCCCCGTCAACGGCCTCCTCCTCGACGGCCGGCTCGTCCTCGGTGCGGTAAGTGGCCGCCACGAGCGCCTCGAACACCCGCAGGTCGTCGCCTTCCTCCGGGTGCCACTGCACACCGACCGCGAAGCGGTGGCCCTGCAGCTCGACAGCCTCGATGACCTGGTCCTCCGCCCACGCGACCGCCATCAGGCCGCTGCCGGCCCGCTGGATGGCCTGATGGTGCAGCGCCGGCACCCGGGTCCTGGTCCCGAGCAGCTTTCCCAGCTGGCTGCCCGCGCTGAGCTGTATGTCATGCTGGGCCATCTTGACCGGATCCGGCGCGTGCCCGTCGTGCCCCACCGCATCCGGGAGGTACTGGATGAGCGTGCCGCCCCGTGCCACGTTGAGGACATGCATGCCCCGGCAGATCGCCAGGATGGGAAGCTGCGCATCGATGGCGGCGCGGGCGAGCGACAGCTCGAACCTGTCCCGCCGGCGGTCGGGCGGGTCCGTTTTCTCGTGCGGCGCGGCATCGTACAGTGCCGGGTTGACGTCTGTCCCGCCGGACAACACGAGACCGTCGAGGCTCTCGATCAGTTTCGCCGCGCTGTCGGCCGGAACGGGAGGAAGCACCACGGGCGTTCCGCCCGCGCGCTCCACGGCACGCGTGTAGGTGACCGGCGAGAGCACGGCCTCGCGTACCCAGTTGCCCCAGTGCGCGGCCTCGAGCTGACCGGTGATGCCAATGAGCGGACGAGCCATGCCCCCTCCTGCGGCGTTGGTCTGGTATGTCCGGCAGGTCGCGTTAAGCGGCCCTGTGCCCATGATGGTGCATCGGCACCTGCCCAGGTCGACGGCTTACCAAAGTTCGCGGGAAAGCCGCAGTGTGCCGGGGAGCCGGCCGCGGCGCCACGACACCGACCAGCATCGGTCAGACACACAGACAAGGGTACTAACAGAACTATCTATCACATACAGGACATGTCCTGCCCAAAACCCACCATGTGAAACAATTCACACCACCGCTATCAATCACGCAACGTCTTCCCCTTTAACATCCCCACCGCGTATTTCGATTACTCTGCGTACAGTAAATCCCCGATTGCCAGGTTCTGTTGTAATAACAGCTTGCCGGGTGCGACACTATGGCGGTGACAATCTCCGGCGGCCCCAGCCCTAGCGAAGATAGTCAGGAAGTGCCGGGGGACGGTAATGCGGAGGCCGCCCCGGGTAAGCAGGAGAGCCCGGCGCCCCGGGAAGAGGCAGCGCCGGAAGCGGGAATGGATCAGGATCCTGACCCCCTGGGCAATCTCCTCGCCGCGGTCGACCCTGTGTCCGGCTCGGCCATGACCTATTTCTACGGTCACCTCTTTGCCATAGAGCCGCAGATACGGGCAATGTTCCCGCCGGCGATGGACATCCAGCGAATACGCTTTTACCGGGCACTATCACACATCGTGTCCAGTGGCGGGAATGCCGCGGAACTCACCCCTTACCTGGAGGAACTCGGGCGGGCGCACCGGAAATTCGGCGTGCAGAAGGAGCACTACGACGCGTTCCGGCAGGCCCTCGAGGCCACCTGGCGCAGGTACGCGCCCGATGCCTGGACTGATGCGGCGGCGGACGCATGGGACGACGTGTACGGCAAGGTCGCCGGCATCATGATCGAAGCGGCAGAGCGCGACGCCGAGCATGCGCCTCCCTGGTGGCTCGCGGAGATCACCGGGCATGAGCTCCGCGCGGCCGATCTGGCCGTCCTGACACTCCAGCCAAGCCAGCCCATGCACTATCTGCCGGGCCAGCACATGAGCGTTCAGACGCCGCGCTGGCCGCGGCTATGGCGCAACTACTCGATCGCGAACGCGCCCCGCGAGGACGGGACGCTCACCATTCATGTCCGCGCCGTCCCGGGCGGGCTCGTGAGCGCGGCGCTCGTGCATCACGTGACCGTCGGCGACACCTTGCTGCTCGGTGCGCCGAGTGGCTCGATGATCGCGGACATGGCCTCCGAGCGTGACATCCTGTGCCTGGCCGGGGGCACCGGTCTGGCGCCGGTCAAGGCCATCGTCGAGGCGACGATCCGCATCCGCGGGACCGGGCGCCGGCGCGAGATCGTGCTCTACCACGGCGTGCGCCGCGAGTCGGCCTTCTACGACATGCCGGACCTGCAGCGGATGGAGATGGCCTACCCGTGGCTGCAGGTCATCCCCGTCGTGTCGGAAGAGGCGGCCCGTGACACGATCCACGGCACGATCCCGGACGTCGTCGCGGGTGCAACGTGGAAGGACCGCGACATCTATGTGAGCGGCCCCGACGAGATGACCGCCAAGACCGTCAGTGAACTCAAGCGCAGGGGCGCGCCCGAGGAGCTCATCCACTACGATTGCCCGCCGTTCTGACCTCGGCCTGCCGCTTTCCGGCCGGGCGGGTACGCGGCGTCTCAGACTTTGCGCCAGCCGGGGACCCAGGCGCCGTCGCGGATCTCGTAGTCGCCGAACAGGGCCGGCGCCTCGGTGCGCATCAGCTCGCCGATCTTGCCGAACACCAGCCGGATCTCCTCCTCGGCCCCGGGATCCGTCCGCGCCTCGATCGTGTGCCGCAGCGTGCGGACGTTCGCCGTCCACACCAGCCCCGTGGCCACCCCCTCGGGCGCGAACCGCCGCATGAACGAGGTCTTGTGTTTCTTCTCGTGCATCTTCACGCCGTCGTCGTCCAGCCCGAAGTGCTCGGCCATCCAGCGCTGGAAAGCCTCCAGCTCCGCGAGCACGACCGTGGCACGCTTCATCAGCTCCTCGTCTTCCCGCGCCCACTCCGGGAACCAGAACGGGATGTCCGCGAGCCGCACGAACCGCAGCGATTCCTGGGAAATCGCCGTCCCAGGGCGGTGCCTCGCGAGTTCGTGAGTCAGCACTCTGCTGCAGTTATGCAGCACGAACGTGAAGCTGACGTGCTCAAGCACAGACCCGTGAGCCTGAGCCAGGATGTTGCGCAGGTAGACCTCCTGGTCATCGCGGACCCGCCGGACGTTTGGGTTTAGGCCCGGTTCCCAGGACCGGTAGCACATTTTCCCCGCGAACTCGGCCAGGTTCAGCGCGTCATTGTCCAGCTGATCGCGGTCGAGCCGCTCCAACCAGCTCTCCCCGCCCACCTCCCGCAGGTACGCCGCGACCTGGTCGTAGTCCAGCTTCGGCCGTGCGACCAGGAACACCTCAGGCTCAACGCTCCTCATGCACAGCACCCTAGCTGGCCGGGCCCCGCGTTTACGCGCACCGCGCCCGCTTAGCCGTGATCGTGTGAAGAAAGCCGCCGATGCGGCGGAAGACTCCGCGCGATCATGGGAGACCGGGCATCTCCCAGACCGAGACGTGCTGGCGGCTCGCTCGTGAACGGCTCGCGTGTCCAGCCGTCCCACCGCTCACGCAGCCGAAGTCCGGCAAGCTGGGCCATCAGGTCGAGCTCGGATGGCCACACGTACCGGAACGGTATCGATCTGTATTCGCTATGACCCTCGCTGACCTCGACATAGTTGGAGCTCATCGCCTGGGTGGAGACGTCGTAGAGGTCGAACGCCCACCGGATGCGGCTCACCTGGAAGGGCACGGCGTTCTGCCCGGGCGGGAGCCCTGACGCTGACGAACATATTCGTCACGAACTTGTTCGTATCGAACATGTTCGTTATGCTGAGGGTATGGCAGGACGACCCAGGACCCCAATCAGCCGGCGGGAGCGGCCGGCGAAACCGGCCCTGACCCGCGAAGGGATCGTCGCGACTGCGGTCGCTGTGATGCGGGCCGAGGGCCTGGAGAAGGTGACGATGCGGCGCCTGGCGCAGGAGCTGGACACCGGCCCGGCCTCGCTGTACGTGTACGTGGCCAGCACCGCCGAGCTGCACGCCGCCGTGCTGGACGAGCTGCTCGGCGAGGTCGACCTGGACCCGGCCGGGGGCAAGGGCGACTGGCGCGAGCGGCTGGCGGGGGTGCTTACCTCCTACACCGAAGTGCTCTTCGAGCACCCGGGCCTGGCCCGCTCGGCCCTGACCGCACGCCCTAGCGGCGAGCACTACCTGCGGCTGCTGGAGAGGCTGCTGGCCCTGCTGGACGAGGGCGGCGTACCGCCGGTGCAGGCCGCCTGGGGTGTGGACGTGCTGCTGCAGTTCGCCACCGCCACCGCGGCCGAGCAGTCCACCCGCGAGCGGTCCATCGACGCCGAGGACGAGTGGCACGCACTGACCCGCGCCCTCAACGGGGTCTCCGGGACGACACATCCCCACCTGCACGCTCTGGCGGGAAGCCTGCTGGCCGGCTCACCGGAGGACCGCATGTCCTGGTGCTTCCGGATGCTGATCAACGGCATCGCCTGGACCCCCGCGCCGGACACCGGCCGCACCAGCAGCTGACCCCACCGCTTCGCACCACCGCAAGGGGGCACCAATGACCACCCCTCACCACCCGACCGCGATCATCGGCGGCGGCCTCGGCGGCCTTACCCTGGCCCGGGTGCTGCACGTCAACGGCATCGAGGCGGCAGCCTTCGACCTGGAGCCGTCCCCTGAGGCCCGCGCCCAGGGCAGCATGCTCGACATCCACGAGGACTCCGGCCAGGTCGCGCTGCGCGCCGCCGGCCTGTACGACGAGTTCCGCGCGCTGATTCACCCCGGCGGCCAGGCGATGCGCATCGCCGGCCCGCAGGGCACGGTCCGCCTGGCGGAGGAGGATGACGGCACCGGCGGCCGTCCCGAGGTGGACCGCGGGCAGCTGCGCGACTTGCTGCTGAACTCGCTTCCAGCGGGCACCATCCGCTGGGGGAAGAAGGCGACCAGCGCCCGGGCGCTGGGCGGCAGCTGTCACGAGGTGACCTTCGCCGACGGCACGACGATCACCACCGATCTGCTCATCGGCGCGGACGGTGCCTGGTCGCGGATCCGCCCCCTGCTCTCCGGTGCCTTCCCCGCCTACACCGGCATCTGCTTCGCCGAGACCGACCTGCTGGAGGCCGACACCCGCCACCCGGCGAGCGCCGCCCTGGCCGGCGGGGGTTTCTTCATCTGCCTCGGCGACCACAAGGGCTTCCTCGCCCACCGCGAGACCGACGGCAGCCTCCACGTCTACACCGCGCTCACCACCGGCGAGGACTGGCTCGACGGCATCAGCTTCACAGACCCCCAGGCAGCGAAGAAGGCCGTCCTCGCGCACTTCGAGGGCTGGGCCGAGTCCCTGCGCGCGCTGGTCGCCGACGCCGACGGCCCCGTGATTCCGCGCCGTATCCACGCGCTACCCGTGGGCCACCGCTGGGACCGCGTCCCCGGGGTGACCCTCCTGGGCGACGCCGCGCACCTGATGTCCCCCTTCGCCGGGGAAGGCGCCAACCTCGCCATGCTCGACGGCGCCGAGCTCGGCCAGGCGATCGCCGCCCACCCCGGCGACACTGAGGCCGCCCTGGCCGCCTACGAGCATGCGCTCTTCCCCCGCAGCGAAGCGTCCGCCGCCGAGTCCGCCGCCAGCATGCAGCTGATGTTCGGCGACAACGCCCTGCAGGGCCTGCTCGACCAGTTCGCCTCCCACCACCAGGGCGACAGCTGACCCGGTCCTGCAGCGCGACAACGAGGAATCCGGCGCGGGATGGCCTGGTTGCTGGCTACTGCCCGGTGACAGAAAGCCATTGCAGCCATGTCCCGTGCCCATCGGTGAGGGCTATGGGCGCGTGGCCGTCCCGGGCGAGCACGAACGGTGTTCCCTGGTAAGCGGGTACGGGCATGTCCGGCACGACGCCGGGTCCTTCGTTGGACAGCCATACCGCTGGCAGTCCGCGGATGGTGGCGGCGAACCGCCGCCGGTCGGCGGGCGTGAGGTAGGCGAGCACGGCGGAGTGATACACGACCAGGGTCGCGTCGGCTGGGGCCTGGGCGGCCAGTGCGGGCAGATCGGTGAGCAGGTCACCGCGATGCACCACGGGAGGGTCACGGCGGGCCGCGGCGATCGCGGCGGCCAGCCGCTGCTCACGGTCGCCTTCACCGGGCCAGACCAGGCACGACAGCCAGCGGACATCGTCGTCACTGGTGACGTCGAGCGGGTTGAGGTCAAGCCCGGCCCGCCAGGTGATCTCGGGAAGCCGGGCCGGCATGGGCACTGGTCCACGCGGCTCGCAGCGCAGGGTAGGCGCCAAGGAGTCCTGGCCAGCGATCCGGTGCCCGGCGTAATCGTAGGAGTACCGGTCGATGAGCAGAGTGAGCCCGGCGCTGGCGCCAACCTCGATCAGCGCCAGCGGAGGCGGCAGCTGGGCCAGCGCTGGCAGCAGCGTGGCGCAGCGGGCCGGCTCGTTGGTCTGCGTCCGCCGGGCCAGCATCACCTCCGACAGCTCGGCCCGGTTCTGGCTGACCAGGGCCCGCAGCTGGTCGATGCCGGCTGGCACGCCCAGCAGGTAGCGGGCCGCCGCGAACAGCAGGTTGGGCTGGCGCTTGTCCGGCGGCAGCGAACCGAGGAAACGCAGAATAGCGGCGTCCTCAGCGACCGACCCGGCCAGCGACTCATACACCGGGGAGCGGCCCCGGGCGTCCTCGGCGAACGCCCGGTAGTTCTCCGCGACGCTCAGCCCAAGGTTATGACCACGCATCCACACGTACCGGACGGTACCGGCTGATGGGCCAGGACGCCCGGGCAGGCAACCACAAGGGAGTTCCAGACCACCACCGCGCCCCGCTACTGAGCAGAATTGGGCAATTTGCGCGGGGATGCCGACGCTGAGGGCTCAGGAATCAGGCGTGCCGATCCGGCGATGCGCACCTGAGTTTCCGCGGCTCCGGCCGGGACGTCGTTTAAGCTCAGCGCTCATGGCGACGCTGCTGATCGTTCACCACACGCCATCGCCCGCCCTGCAGGAGATGTTCGAGGCGGCGGTCAGCGGGGCACGGACCGACGAGATCGAGGGCGTCGACGTTGTCATCAGGCCCGCCCTCACCGCTGCGGCGGCCGACGTGCTCCAGGCCGACGGGTACCTGCTCGGCACCCCGGCCAACATCGGCTACATGTCCGGCGCGCTGAAGCACTTCTTTGACAGCATCTACTACCCCTGCCTGGAGGCCACCCAGCGGCGGCCCTACGGCCTGTACGTGCACGGCGGCATGGACACCACCGGCGCGGTGCGCGCGGTCGAGTCGATCACTACCGGCCTGCGGTGGCGGGCGGTCCGGCCGCCGGTCTGCGTCACCGGGCCGCCCGGCCGGAAGGACCTGGAGGCATGCTGGGAACTAGGCGCCCTGCTCGCCGCCGAGATCGCCGGCTGACCGCATTACGGCGCGACCGGGTGGACGGCGCGCTGACGGGCGCGGCACAGGCGGAGGACGTTGGCGATGACCTGGTGGCCGGCCCGGCCCGAGGCGGTCAGGATCGACTCCGGGTGGAACTGCACGCCCCAGCGCCCGGACGCGCTGTCCTCGATTGCCATCACCACGCCGTCCGGCGTGGTCGCCGTCACCTTGAATCCGCCCTTGACCTGCTCAGGAAGCGCGTAGATCGAGTGGTACCTGGCGCCGGTGAACTCGCCGGGAAGCCCGTCGAGCAACTCGCCGCCGGACACCCGGATGGTGCCGGGCTTGCCGTGCGCGGGTTCCGCCAGCAGCGATAGCTCACCGCCCGCGTGCTCGACCATGGCCTGCAGCCCCAGGCATACGCCGAACGCGGGCAGCCCCCGGGTGTCCAGCTCGGACAGGAGCGCGTCGCAGGCGAAGTCCGCGGGACGGCCCGGTCCCGGCGACAGCACCACGAGATCCGGGGCATAGGAGTCGAGCAGCGACGGGGTGAAGCCAGCCCGCAGCGTGGTCACCTCGGCCCCCATCTGCCGGAAGTAATCGGCCAGGGTGTGCACGAACGAATCCTGGTGATCCACGAGCAGGACGCGCATTCCCGAGCCGGGCAGCCCGCCGTCCCGCGTCTCGTCTTGCCCCCTGCCGGAGGCTGCCTGGGCCGGGGAGGTAGCACACTGCGAAGCCCGTTCGGCATCCTCGAGAGTCTCGATCAGGGCGCGTGCCTTGATCTGCGTTTCGCGTTCCTCGGCGTCAGGATCGGAGTCGAACAGCAGCGTGGCGCCGGCCCGGACCGCGGCGATCCCGTCGCGGATGTGCGCGGTCCGCAGGGTCAGGCCGGTGTTCATGTCCCCGTTGAAGCCGATCGCCCCGACGGCGCCGCCATACCAGCGCCGCGGCGTGGCCTCGTGATCCTCGATGAACTGCATCGCCCACGTCTTCGGCGCTCCGGTGATCGTCACCGCCCACATGTGGGTGAGGAACGCGTCGAGCGCGTCGAACCCGGGCCGCAGCCTGCCCTCCACGTGGTCGACGGTGTGGATCACCCGGCTGTACATCTCGATCTGCCGGCGTCCGATCACCTTGACGCTGCCGGGGACGCAGACGCGCGACTTGTCGTTGCGGTCCACGTCGGTGCACATGGTCAGCTCGGACTCCTCCTTCAGGGAGCCGAGCAGGGTCTGGATGTTCGCCGCGTCCTCCAGCGGCCCCTCGCCGCGGGCGATCGTGCCGGCGATCGGGCAGGTCTCCACCCGGTCGCCGGTAATCCGCACGTACATCTCCGGGGACGCGCCGACCAGGTACTCCCCCTCGCCGAGGTTGAAGAAGAACTCATACGGCGCGGGATTGCGGTGCCTCAGCTGGTCATAGAACGCCGACGGCGTGCGGCACCGGGCGTAGAAGACATGGCTGGGGACGACCTCGAACAGATCGCCGCAGGCGAACCGTTCCCTCGCCTCCTCCACCACCTGGGCGTAGGCCCCGGGCTTGGGCTGCTCCGGGAGATCCTTCACGCCTGTGACGTCACTGGCCGACCGGGTGGGCGGGTTCTCCCGCGGGAGGCCCGCGGTGGAAACCCCGTCCACTTCGAATTCGTAGGCGTACCTGGTGGCCTGCTCGCGCTTGCGGTCCAGCACGTATATCTCATCGGGCAGGTGCAGGACCATGTCGCGCTGATCGGCCGGGCGGTCCAGCCGCGCCCTGACCGGCTCGAACTGGAAGGCCAGGTCGTAGCCGAATGCCCCGTACAGGCCCAGGTGCGGGTCGGCGCAGCCGAACGCCGCGATAATCTCCCTGATGGCGGTGAACACGGTGGGCCGCCGGCTGCGCTCTTCCTCGGTGTAGGCCCGATCGGGCTCTGGGATGACGACCTCAACGTCGGCCGCCTGGTCCCCGGCTGGCGCGCCTGCCCGGGGCCGTGCATCTGGCGCCCCTGCCCGGCCGAGGGCCGCGCCGATCACCGGAAGCAGCACACGGCCCCGGTCGTTCAGCGCTCGGGCGCCGATGCGCCTGCCGCGGGCGACGATCTCCACGCACGGGTCGGCATAGGCGATGTGCCAGCGGCTGTAACGCCCGGGATACTCCATGCCGGAGCTGAGCACGCCGCCGCGGCGCTCATCAACGGCGGCGGCCACCTCGGCCAGCCGGTCAGGGTCGAATGAACCCGAGGTACGGGTGACCCGGACGCCGCCCTCGGTCTCGAATTCGTGTCGCTCATCTCGCTGCTCAGGGTCCATGTCGGCACCTTTGTCCAGGGCCCGGAACGGCGGAACGAGAAAGCGGCCGCCGCTGCCGGGCGGTCGCTTGAGGATCTGCTGGTACGCGAGCCATCACGCCGCCTATTGGCGGCGCCACCACTGCAGGCCCGGCGCGCTTCGCATAGCCGAAGCATAGCGGGCCGGGCCGGCCACTGTCACCTTGGGCCACGCGTCTTTGGGGAGGTGCGGACGGGCCGTGACCAGGCGTCCGGCGAAGTCCGGCCAGGGGCCGCGTTAAGGTCGGTCTCATGCCCGTATGCGGGTCCACGGCCATGGCAGGTAGCTGCTCATGATGCTCATGAGCGGAGAGCCCCCGTCGCCGTTCGCCGCCTGGTTCCAGGCCGCCCGGAGGACGCTCGCCGCCGAGATCGCCCACGGCGGCTGGTTCAACTTCGGTCAGTTCAGGTGGGCCGACGTCAACGTAGGCGGCGCATTGCGAGCCGGGGCTGGGGTCATCACCCCGCTCGCGCTCGGGCTCGTCACCGGCCACCTGGAGTACGGCGTCTTCGCCGCTCTCGGCGCGCTACCCGCCGGGTTCGTGTCCTTCCAGGGAGTATCCCGGACGCGGGTGAGCGCCGTCGTGCTGGCCGCCGTCGGCATGGCCGTCGCCACCTTCATCGGGGGCGCGGCGGGTTATTCGAGCCAGTGGCTCCTGGTCCCGGCCATCGTGGTCTTCAGCTACCTGACCGGGCTGCTGGTCACGCTGGGCCAGCGATTCATGGTTGTCGGCCTGCAGTGGTCGATCCAGCTGATGATCGCCAGCGGCATACCGCTCGCCGCGGGAGATGCCGCCGTCCGCAGCGTTCTGGTCCTCGCCGGTGGCCTGTGGCAGGGCGCCCTCGTCGTGGCATCCTGGGCGATCATGCGCGGCGGCCGCGAGCGCTCCGCGCTGGCGTCCGCATACCGGGCGCTGAGCGAGTACGCCGCCGGGTTCTATGACCGGCCCCCTGGTGCCCGCCAGGGACAGCCACCGCCCCCGACGTTCGGCTCCGACGTGCTCGATGACCCGAATCCCCTGCTGAGCGCGCAGGCCCGGTACCGGATGATGACGCTGCTCGAGCAGGCCGAGCGGATCCGGCTCCGCCTCGCCGCCGTCGCGGCCTACGATTCCGACGGCAGCCTGCTGAAGCCCGCAGCCCGCGTCCTTGATGACCTGGCGGAGGCGCTGGAAGCGCGGCACGGCCACCGCGAGCGCGCGGCGGCTCTGGATCGGGCCCTCGAAACGATCGCGGTGCCCCAGGATGTCCCATGGCAGTGGGCCGGTGAGAGCCTCCTCGGTGAGATGCGTGCCGCGGTGCGGCTGCTGGGACGTCTCGATCAGCACGACATCGAGCCGGCCGCCGGTTCCCTCGCGCCTGGGGGCCGGCGCCGGGGCGCGTGGCGCAGCGACCTGGCGGCAGCGCTGTTCTCGCTCCGGGCCGGCATCGGGACGTCGACGGAGGCGGGCCGGCACGCCCTGCGGCTCGCGGTCGTGGCCGCCATCGGCGAGATCGTCGCCGTGGCCTCCGGCCTGCCGCACGGCTACTGGATCGTTCTGACGATCCTGATCGTCCTGCGGCCCGACTACACCTCGACGATCTACCGCAGCGTCCAGCGGGCCGCCGGCACCGTCATCGGCGCCGGGCTGGGCGTCGCCACCGCGCTGCTGCTGCACGTGGGGACGGCCGCCGTCGTGGCCGCCGTGGGCGTGACGATGACCATCGCCTATGCCGTCTTCGCCGCCAACTATCTGCTGTACGCCGTCTTCCTCACCGACTTCGTCGTGATCCTGCTGGCCCTGATCGGCCAGACGGCCGAGCAGACCGCGGTCACCCGTCTGGTGGGCACGGCCGTCGGCGGAGCGCTGGCGCTGATCGGCTACCTGGCCTGGCCGTCCTGGGGGAGCGAGCCGGCCCAGCAGAAGCTCGCCCAGCTGTTCGAGGCGCTGGGATGCTACGTGTCGCTGGTGCTCCGCGCCTACGCGCGGCCGGGCCAGGCGGACATGGCGGCCATCCATTCGGCGGAGCTGACGGCGCGGCGGGCCCGCGCCGACGCCGAGGCCGCCGCCGACCGGCTGGCCGACGAGCCGCCCCGGCCGCCGGTGACGGCCAGGCTTGCCTACGCGCTGACCGGCACCGCCCGCCGTATCGCGCATGCCGGCCTGACGCTGCATGCGGCCGTGGGCGTCCGGCCCGCGGGCGCCGGCCACCATGCTGCAGTCCCCGGTCAGTGCCTGGCCGCCCCGATGCGTGCCTCGGTGGACCGGTTCGCCGACGGCGTCGAAGCTTCGGCACGCGTCATCGCCGGCTCCCTGCTGATCCTGAAACCGCCCGCCGACCTGCCGCCGTTGCGGGAGATGCAGAAGGCAATCTTCAGCGAGCAGAGGGGCTCCGCCGACGGCTCCGGCCGCGGCGACGGAAGCGGCAGCGGCTCCACCGGCCCGGATCCGGTTCTCTTCCGCTGCACCGACGAGTTCACCGACGCGTTCGACAGTGCGGCCGACATCCTCCGCCGTCACCTGGGCGGTGAAGGCGGTGAATAGGTCGGGGGGGCCTTACGCGCCAACGGGCGGGCGGACGCCGCGGACGATGCCGGCCTCGGCGACCACCGGCTCGAAACGCACCTCGGTGAATCCGGCGTCGCGCATGGCCGCCTGCCAGAACTCCGGCGTGGCCGGGTGCTCCTGCCCGACGCCGAGACCGTAGCGGCCCAGGTTCTTCGCGATCCGCCACCAGCCGCCGGGTCCCTTCGCGGCGAGCGCGATCACCTTCTGGTGCAGGATCTCCCGGTCCCGCTGGCTTCCGCCGCGGCCGAACATCATGTCGGCGATGACGAAACGCCCGCCCGGCCGGAGCCACGTCACCGCCCGTGCGACGAGTGCCCGCTTGTCGGCGTCGACGAGGTGGTGCAGCGCGTAATTGGTAACGAGGAGATCGGCGCTGGCCGGGCGGAGCTGAAGCTCCTTGAGGTCGGCTACCTCGGTCGCCACGTTGCCCAGCCCGCTTTTCGCGGCCCGCTCGGCCAGCGACTCGGCCATGGCCGATGAGATGTCCACCGCCAGGACCGAGGACACCAGCGGAGCGAGCGCCGTCGTCACGAAGCCGGTTCCTGCGCCCAGGTCTACGCAGGCATCGGCCGGCTGCGGCGAGGCGA
>DASQVO010000262.1:0-3337 GCA_035640715.1 Streptosporangiaceae bacterium | reverse complement strand
GCACCGCGTGGTGAACACCGGCCAGCAGGAGGCACATGCGGTCTTCCACCTGAGCCCGCTGGCGCCAAAGCCTGAGCTTGGTCACGTTGACACTGAGCCGCTGCCCGCTTCCGGGCAGGCGGAACCGGTGCCGGACGTGGGGGGGCGGCCCTGATGGCCGGCTCGCTGGCGGCCCGCGACAGGCGCGTGGTCATCACCGGTGTGGGGATCGTCGCTCCCGGGGGTATCGGGACCAAGGCGTTCTGGGACACCCTGGTGGAGGGGCGCACGTCGACCCGCAGGATCACGCTGTTCGACGCCTCGCCGTTCCGCTGCCAGATCGCGGCCGAATGCGACTTCGATCCGCAGCTCGAAGGACTGAGCCCCAAGGAGATCCGGCGAATGGACCGGGCAGCACAGTTCGCCGTGGTCGCGGCCCGGGAGGCCCTTTCCGACAGCGGCCTCGACACCGCCGGGACCGACCGCTCCCGTATGGCGGTGAGCATCGGGAACGCGGTCGGCAACACCATGCGGATCGAGCAGGAATACGTCGCGATCAGCGATGGCGGCCGCGACTGGCTGGTGGACTGGCGCTACGCCGCCCCTTACAGCTACCAGTACTTGCTGCCCAGCTCGATCGTGAGCGAGGTCGCCTGGGCCAGCGGAGCAGAGGGGCCGGCCGTGGCGGTCTCGTCGGGATGCACGTCCGGCCTGGACTCGGTCGGTCACGCCGTGCAGCTCATCGAGGACGGCAGCGCGGACATCGTGGTCGCCGGTGCCACCGACGCGCCGCTGTGCCCGATGAGCATGGCGTGCTTCGACGCGATCAGGGCGACCACGCCGCGCAACGACGCGCCGGAATCCGGCTGCCGTCCCTTTCACCGCGAGCGGGATGGCCTCGTCCTGGGCGAGGGCGCGGCGGTGTTCGTCTGCGAGGAATACGAGCATGCCGTACGGCGCGGCGCGCAGCTCCGGGCCGAGATCATCGGCTACGCGAACCGGGCCAACGCCTATCACATGACGGGCCTGCGCCCCGACGGCCGGGAGCTGGCCGAGGCGATCAGGGCGGCGCTCGATCAGGCCCGGCTCGACCCGTCCGAGATCGACTACGTGAACGCCCACGGCTCCGGCACCAAGCAGAACGACCTGCACGAGACCGTCGCGGTCAAGCGCAGCCTCGGGCAGCACGCCTACAACGTGCCGATGAGCTCCATCAAGTCGATGGTGGGCCATTCGCTGGGCGCGATCGGGTCGATCGAGATCGCTGCGTGCGTCATGGCCATCGAGCATGGTGTCATCCCGCCCACCGCCAACCTCACTGACCAGGACCCGGCTTGTGACCTGGACTACGTGCCGGTCACCGCGAGAGAGCAGGACACCGGCGTGGTGCTCAGCATCGGCAGCGGGTTCGGCGGATTCCAGACCGCCATCGTGATCGCCGAGCCGGGACGGGGCGCACGGTGAAGGCGGTCATCACCGGCCTGGGCGTGGCGGCCCCGAACGGCATCGGCACCGAGGCGTACTGGGCCGCCACCCTGGCCGGCCAGAGCGGCATCGGGCCCATCACATTCTTCGACGCCACCCCCTACCCGGTGCGCTTGGCGGGTGAGGTCACCGGCCTCAGCCTGGCCGGCTACATTCCGCGCAAGCTGCGCGCCCAGGCCGATCACGTGACCCACCTGGCGCTCGCCGCGACCATGATGGCCCTGGACGACGCCGGTGTCGACCCGGCACAGCAGTCCGCCTTCGACATGGGCGTCATCGCGGCGAACTCCTCCGGCGGGATCATGTACGGGGAGCGGGGGCTGCAGCGGCTGTGGTCCCAGGGGCCGGCATATGTGTCCGCCTACATGTCGATCGCCTGTTTCTACGCAGCGACCGCCGGGCAGATATCGATCCGGCACGGCATGCGTGGCCCGTGCCTTATCCTCACCTCCGAGCAGGCCGGCGGCGTGGACGCGGCCGGGCACGCACGCCGCCAGGTCCGCCGTGGCACGCCCTTGGTGGTGACGGGCGGCACCGACGCCTCCCTGTCGCCGGGTGGCCTCGCATCCCAGATCGCCACGCGCATGCTGAGCCCGTGCCCGGACCCTGCCAGGGCCTACGTGCCGTTCGACGCCGCGGCGAGCGGCTACGTGCTGGGCATCGGGGGAGCGATGCTGCTCCTAGAGAGCGAGACGAACGCGCGCCAGCGCGGCGCGACCCGGATCTACGGGGAGCTGGCCGGGTATGCGGCCACGTTCGACCCCGCCAACGGTGACGGCGAGCCGGAAGGCCCGGCCGAACCGCACGATCCGCCGCGCGGCGCGGGCCGCTTCTCCCGGCTCGGCCGGGCCGCCGAACTCGCGCTGGCCGACGCGCAGGTAGCGCCCGAGCAGGTCGACGTGGTATTCGCCGACGCCTGGGGGCGCGCCGAGCTGGACCGGGCCGAGGCCGAGGCGATCACCGGCATCTTCGGCCCGTTCGGGGTGCCCGTCACCGCGCCCAAGTCGATGACCGGCCGCCTGTACGCGGCCGGCGGCGCCCTCGACCTGATCACCGCGCTGCTCGCGATGCGGGACTCGGTCCTACCTCCCACCATCAACGTCACCTCGCTCGCCCCGGGCTGCGACATCGACCTGGTCACTGGCGCTCCGCGGGAGAAGCCGGTCCAGACGGCGCTCGTCCTCGCCCGGGGCCTGGGCGGCTTCAACGCCGCCGCTGTCCTCACCAGCGTCAACTGACGGCCGCATTCACCCGATAACTATCCAGAGGAGCTGACAAATGAGCGCATTCACCCCCCAGGACCTAAAGACGATCATGCTGAGCACCGCCGACGAGGACGTCGCCCCCGACCTCGACGGCGACTTCCTCGACCAGCCGTTCACCGGCCTGTCCTTCGACTCCCTGGCGGTGCTCGAGATCGCCGCCCGTATCCAGCAGCAGTATCACCTGGTGATCTCAGACGAAGCGAGCGCCAGGATGACCACGCCACGTGACGTCCTCGACTACGTCAATGGCCAGCTGCGCGAATCGGCATAACGTCGGCCGCCCGTGGGGAGAAAACCCGTGACAGGATCGCTCAGCGTGCCGGGCAAGACCCGGCACAGCCGCATCCTCGGCCTCGGCATTTACCGGCCGGAGCGCGTGGTGTCGAGCGCCGAGCTCGCCCCGCGACTCGGCCTCGACGAAGCCTGGATCCTGAAGCGCTCCGGCATCCGCAACCGGCGGTTCGCCGCGCCGGAGGAGACCCTGACCATGATGGCGGAGGCGGCGGCCGGGAAGGCGCTGGCCGCAGCCGGGGTGACCGCGCCGGACGTCGGCTGCGTGATCGTGGCGACCATGTCGCACCTGACCCAGATGCCCTCGCTGGCCTCCC
>DASQVO010000261.1:0-2868 GCA_035640715.1 Streptosporangiaceae bacterium | reverse complement strand
CAGCCAGATCGCCGCGGCGCAGGCCGCCACCATCCAGAGCGTGCCCTCGATGGTCCGGGTCGCCCGCTTCCTGATCAGGCCGTGCCAGGCCAGCCAGATGGCGCCGAGGATCACCACGGGCGCCAGGTAGGGGAAGTAGATCGCGTTGCCCAGCGCGGTGATGAGCCGGTCCACCACGTTCTGCAGCCAGCTGAGGATGCCGTTGCCGGCCGCCGACTGGTAGACGGTGATCGTGACCCGGTCGATCGACTTGGCCGCGTCGAAGACCATCCCGGCCACGTTGTTGCCGATCAGCGACGTCATGTCGGAGCATTGCAGGCCGTGCGCCGCCCAGAACTGCCCCGCCACGCCGTAACTGTCGTAGAGGGTATGCCCCGCTGCCACTCCGGCCGGGGGCGCAATGAGCGAGTCAATGCCGCCGGTGGCCGGCTCCGGCTGCGGCAGCGACGGCTGGCAGATGTTGTTGAGGTTGCCGATCAGGCCGCTCGATCCGGCGGAGCAGAGTTGGAAGAGGCTGCCGATGTCCCCGATCCCCGGTACCTGGCAGATGCCCTCCGGCTGGAGACGGGCACTGGCCGAGTGCGCCGCGACCAGGACCGCTCTGGCCGGCTCGCGAGGGCCCGTAGCAGCATGGCCCGTCGCAGCATGGCCCGTCGCAGCATGAGCCGTAGCAGCATGAGCCGTCGCAGCATGGGCGGCCATCGGGCCGGCCGGGGCGCCGGCGTCCGGTCCGGAGACGGCGGCCGCGTAGGCCGCCGTCGCTGAGGCCGGGATGGCAAGCACTGCGGCGGCGATCAGCAGCCGCACTACCCAGCGCAGCGTGAATCTTGCCGTCAGGGGGCTTGTGTCGATGGGCCGGCTGGTCACGGAGCCGCCTCGCCCGCATTCTCCATGGCCGGCCCGGCGGTCTCCATGGCCGGCCCGGCGGTCTCCATGGCCGGCTCGGCGGTGCCCTCACCAGCGCTGCGCGGGCGGGAAGGCTCATCGGGCCGTGACCGGGTGGGGTTCGTGTCGATCCACCGCTGAAGCTCATCGGAGGCCAGGTCGATGCCGATCCGGCCGGCGCGTCCGTCGAGATCCCTGAAGATCGACTCGCCGTTGCCCAGGCTGCGCAGCGCTGCCTTGTGTTCATCGGACGCCTCGACGCCGAGCAGGGACATCACGCTCTCCACCTCGGTGCGCTCCGAGGAGCGGAATGCGAAAACACTGGAGATACAGTTCGTCACCTGCTCGTTCAGCAGGTCCCGCGCGTTCTGCGAGACAAGGATCAGCGCGGTGTTCCTGGACCGCCCCATCCGGGAGACCTCCGGCACCAGCTTGGCGCCCTCCGGGGTCGCCGTGATCGCCCAGGCCTCATCGAGGAAGATCGCCTTCGGCGCCCGCCGGTCCATCCCGTTCAGCAGCCGGCGCGCGAACTGCGAGACGAGGTAGAGGAGGGCAACGGAGAGGCGCTGCTCGTAGGAGTAGTCGTCACGGCTGATCGCGGTGTCCGGCAGGGTCAGGCCGCCAAGCGTGAAGACCGTGGTCCATCCCTCGGCGTCGATCTGCTGTCCCCCGGACGGCGCGAAGCAGAGCCGGGCGAGGCGCATCTCGGATATCGACCGCATCACGGCGCCAAGGTTCTTCGACGCTGGGTCCCCGGCCTGCTCCAGGTGCCTGACCACCTTGCCGAGGCTCGGCCGCTGACCGCCGGCGACGGCGCCGACCGCCTGGATCATGGCGCTCTCGCGCTCCTCGCTCATCCTCGGCAGCAGGAGCCGCAGCGTCTCCGTGGCCATCGTCCGCTTAGCGGCCAGGTCATCCCCGAACGAGAACGGGTCGAGAAGGCCGGGCGCGGCGGAGCCGAGCGGCAGCACCCGCGCCCGCCTGCCGTGAGCCTGAAGCAGCTGGACCAGTGACTGGGCATCGCCTTTGGGGTCGATCGCCGCTACCGTCGCCCCGCGCAGCGCGAGCTGGTAGATGAGCAGGAGCGCGAGCGTCGTCTTCCCGCCGCCCGGCTCACCGGTGATCGCGATGGCGGTCGGGCGGTTACGCGCGGCCGCGAGCAGTGGATCGAAATGAACGATTGACCGCGCCCGCCCGAGCGTCTCGCCGATGTACGGGCCGATCCAGCCCGCGCCGTCGGCGATACGGTCGCCGAGGTCCACGGTGGCGGTCGGCATGCCGCCGGCGATCGTATACAGCGGCTGCCGCTGCAGGTAGGAACTCAGCCGGACCGCCTCACCCGGCAGCGATTCCCGTAGCAGCGAGAACTGGTCACCCGTGGAGTTGACGATATCGATCCCGACGTCGCGGTAATGCTCGACGACCGCCTCGACACGGCGGATGCACAGGCTCCGGCTGGGTGCGGTCACGATAAGGCGGTGCCAGCCATAAACGAACGGCAACTGTTCCTTGGTGATGCCGTGCTCCAGCATGCGGGCGGCCGCTATCTGCTCGGCGAGCGCGATCGGGGCCTCCACCCCGGCTTCCCTGATATGTGCATCCATATCGCGCGCATGCGCGAGGCGCCGGCTGACATCCTTGCTCGCCTTCGCCGGCGGTATCAGCCTCATCCGGGAGCTGATCTCGACCGGGAACGGCAGCGAGTCGGCGAAATGCAGCCATGGCTCCCCGTCAGGAAAAGACATGACGTCAGGAAACCGGGAAAAGGACAGGAAGGCGGCAAAAGAATCACCGGTCGTATGCTCCAGCCGGAGCAGCGTGCGGCCATTGTGCACCTGACCTTCGAAAAGGGCCTCGATCTCACCCGCGCCCCATGTCCTGCGCCTGGTGGCTGACGGCGCCGCATCGCCGAGCGAGCCCATCAGGGCGTGCCGCAGCAGCCACGCCAGCTCGTCGGCGGTGGCATGCCGGGCCGCGAGCGCG
>DASQVO010000260.1:0-4771 GCA_035640715.1 Streptosporangiaceae bacterium | reverse complement strand
CGGCAGGACTGGGCGATCTGGACATCGCCTCGCTCGTCGAACATCTGGCGGCCCGCAACGGGATCCAGCTCGTGCCCCGATAGCCGTGGGACGGCCCCCGGTGCCGCAGCACTGGACGGCCGGCCGAGTGCCGTCGCGGGCGCAGGTGAACATCGTGGTGGTGGCCGACGTCAATGGATTCCTTCGCAGAGCTGGGCGGACGGCCAGTGACCGCCCCGCACAGCGAGACGGATTTGGCGGACGAGTTCGCGGGCGACCGCTTCGACCGCGGGCGTCACGCGTCCGGTCCGCGGCATCCCGAGCACGATCGAGCGCCAGACCTCCGGTTCGCCCAGCGGCGCCGCGCTGAGCGTGCCGGCGGCGATGTCGGCCGCGATGCCGACGGCGGGCAGGATGGTCCAGCCGTGGCCGCCGCGCACCAGGTGCTTCTGCAAGGTCATCGAGTTGGTCTGGACGGCGACGTCAAGCTCGACCTGAGCTTGCCGAGCGGCCTCGGAGACCAGCACGTGCAAGCCGTGTCCGGCAGCGGGCATGACAAAGCGCTCAGTGGCCACCTGAGGCAACGGCACGGGGTGGTCAGCGCGCAAGCCTTCCGGCGCCGGCGCCACGACCCACAGCCGCTCCCGCACCACGGGGGTGACGTTCAGCGACAGAGTGCTGGTGAGGTTGTACAGCAGGCTCAGGTCCAGGTCACCGTCATCCAGCCACTGCTGCAGGTGCCCCGAGTAGGCGGTCAGCACGCGTAGGTCGATCCCGGGATGGTCACGCAGCACAGCCGACACCAAGGGTTCGGTGAGCAGCTCGGCGGTGCTTTCGAGCAGGCCGATGGTGACGATGCCGGTGACGACGCCGGGACTGGGGGTCAGTTCCGCGCGGGCGCGATCGAGCTCGGTCAGCGCGCGCCGTGCCCGCTCGGCAAGGCTGAGCCCAGCCTCAGTGGGACGCATGCCCTGCCGAGTCCGCTCGAACAGGGGCACTCCGAGTTCGTGTTCCAATGCCCTGATCTGCCGCGTCACTGCGGGCTGCACCAGGCGCAGGAGTTCGGCAGCCCGGGTTACGCTGCCCGCTTCGACCACGGTCACCAAGGCCTTGAGCTGCTTGAGCTCCATCGTCACCCCCGAGCCATCCCACTCTGGCATGTAGGTATGTCAAATAAGTATTTAACAATCGCTGTCATTACTAGTAATGATAGGTAGAGAGTGTGCCAGCCGATGGGAGAGGGACCATGATGGACGGACTCACCGAGGACGAAGCCGCGATCGTCTCGCTGGTGGGCGAGTTCGTCGACCGTGAGGTCCGGCCCGTCGCCCAGGAGCTCGACCACACGAATACCTACCCGGAGAAGCTCATCGACCAGATGAAGGAGATGGGCATCTTCGGGCTGGCCATCCCCGAACCGTGGGGCGAGGCACACGTGTCGGCCCAGTGCTACGCGGCCGTTACCGAGGAGCTGGCACGCGGCTGGATGAGCCTGGCAGGCGCGATGGGCGGGCACACGGTTGTCGCGAAGCTCCTCGTCACCTACGGCACGCCGGAGCAGAAGGATGCCTACCTGCCGAAAATGGCCACCGGCGAGATCCGGGCGACGATGGCCCTGACCGAGCCGGGCGGCGGCTCGGACCTGCAGGCCATGCGCACCGCCGCCAGGCGCGACGGCGACGAGTACGTCATCAACGGCGCCAAGACCTGGATCACCAACGCGCGCCGCTCGCAGCTGATCGCGCTGCTGTGCAAGACTGACCCGGCCGCCACGCCCGCCCACAAGGGCATCAGCATCCTGCTCGTAGAGCACGGCCCTGGCTTCCATGTGTCGCGTGACCTGCCGAAGCTCGGCTACAAGGGCGTGGAGAGCTGCGAGCTCTCCTTCGACGACTTCCGGGTCCCGGTCTCGGCCCTGCTCGGCGGTTTCGAGGGCCAAGGGTTCGCCCAGATGATGCGAGGGCTGGAGATCGGCCGCATCCAGGTCGCCTGCCGTGCGCTCGGTGTCGCGCGTGCCGCCCTGGAAGACTCGCTGCGCTATGCCCAGGAGCGCGAGGCCTTCGGCAGGCCGATCTGGGAACACCAGTCGATCGGCAACTACCTCGCCGACATGGCCACCAAGCTCGAGGCCGCGCGCCAGCTCACGCGGTACGCCGCCCGCCGGTACGACTCCGGCGAGCGCGCCGACATGGAGGCCGGGATGGCGAAACTGTTTGCCTCGGAGACCGCGATGGACATAGCCCTGAACGCTGTCCGCATCCATGGCGGCTACGGCTATTCCACCGAGTTCGACGTCGAGCGGTACTTCAGGGACGCACCGCTGATGATCGTGGGCGAAGGCACCAACGAGATCCAGCGCACCGTCATCACCCGGCAGCTGATCAAGCGGCACGCCATCAGCTCCTGACCCGTCCCGCGCCAAGGAAGGCATCATGCGACACCCTCTGGACGGCATCACCGTGGTAGCGCTCGAGCAGGCCGTGGCCGCACCGTTCGCCACCCGCCAGCTCGCCGATCTCGGCGCGCGGGTCATCAAGGTGGAGCGGCCCGGGGCCGGCGACTTCGCCCGCGGCTACGACCGCACGGTGCACGGGCAGTCGAGCTATTTCGTATGGCTCAACCGGGGCAAGGAAAGCGTCGAGCTCGACATCAAGGACCCTGGTGACTGGGCGGTGCTCGACGCGCTCCTCGACCGCGCGGACGTCTTCGTGCAGAACCTCGTGCCCGGCGCGGTCGAGCGACTCGGGCTCGATGCCGCCGCCGTGCGGGAGACCCGGCCAGCGCTGATCCACTGCTCGGTCTCCGGCTACGGGCTTCAGGGGCCGTACCGCTCGAAGAAGGCGTACGACCTGCTGGTGCAATGCGAGACCGGGCTGGTGATGTCGACCGGGACCCCGGAGGTTCCCGCGAAGGCGGGGATCTCGATCGCCGACATCGCCACCGGCATGTATGCCTACAGCGGCATCCTCACCGCCCTGTATGACCGGGAGCGGACGGGCCAGGGCGCGAGCCTGCACGTCGCAATGCTCGACGCGCTGGGGGAGTGGATGAGCCAGCCCGCCTACTTTTCCCGCTACGGCCAGGAACCACCACGGCGGACCGGCGCACGGCACCCCTCGATCTCGCCCTACGGCCCCTACCAGACTGGGGACGGCACCGTCTTCCTCGGCATCCAGAACGAGCGCGAGTGGGCGGTGCTGTGCCGCGAGATCCTTCGGCGCCCGGACCTGGCCGCGGACCCGCGCTTCGCTACCAACCCCGACCGCGTGAAAAACGACAGCGAGCTCACCGCCATCCTCGAAGCCTCGTTCGCGAACCTGAGCGCCGAGGAGGTCACCCGTCTGCTCGAACGCGCGGGAATCGCCAGCGCCCGGCTCCGGACACCCGAGGAGTTCACCCGCCACCCGCAACTGCGTGCCCGCGACCGGTGGCGCCGGGTCCGCGCCCCTGGCGGAGACATCGACGCGCTCCTGCCGCCGGTCGAGGTGGCCGGCCAGGAACCGGTCATGGGGCCGGTACCGGCGCTCGGCGAGCACACCGAGGCGGTGCGCGCGGAATTCGGGGCCGCTTCGCGGAAGGACCTCCCCAGCGGAGACAGGGCATGAGCGAGCCGGAGGGCGCCTCAAAGCGCCCCGGAAGCGAGCGGGAGACACCGCATGAACGAAGTCATCGAACGGACGGAAACGCTCCTGCCGCAGCCGGCTCAGGCGCTCGGCGCGCTGCTGGCGGTGCCGGTACCGGACCTGGCAGGCGGTGAGGGACTTCCCTTGCTGTGGCACTGGGTCTACCTGCTTGACCGGCCTGCGCAAGCCGACCTTGGCCCGGACGGCCACCCCATCCGGGGGACGCTCCCCGCTCCGCCTGGACCGGGCCGCCGCAGGATGTGGGCCGGCGGCCGCGTCCGGGCCAGCGGACCGCTCAGGTGCGGCGAACCGGCCACCAAACGCAGCCGCGTGCTGTCGGTCCTCCAGAAGCAGGGCAGATCAGGACCCCTGACCTTCGTGGCGGTAGGACATCAGATCCTGCAGCACGGTCGTGTCGTCATCGACGAGCAGCAGGACATCGTCTACCGCGAGGCCACCTCGCCGCCGGGGCCACCGCCCGCGCCACCGGCTGACGGCCCGGCGGTGCCGGCCGCCGACGGCGAGTGGACGATAGACGTCTCGCCGACCCTGCTGTTCCGCTTTTCGGCTCTCACGTACAACGCGCACCGCATCCACTACGACCGCGACTACGCGCGCGATGCCGAAGGCTATCCAGGCCTGCTCACCCACGGGCCGCTGCAGGCGCTGGCCATGGCCGAAGCCGCCCGCGCGGCAGGACACGGCGGTGACAAGGACGGCGCTGCTCAGGACTTCGAGTACCGGCTGACCTCGCCGCTGTTCGACTATCAGGGCATGGTCATCAGGGCCGTCAGGGACCGGGACGCGACCGTGACCGCCGTCCGCGACGTCTACGGCCGGCAGACCGCCTCGGGAACGCTCCGGAGCGCCAGCCGATGACGAGGGACATCGCGGGCCGCATTCGTTGACCAGGCGTCTCCTCGGCGAATGACTCAGGCTGGCCCGCTCTGGCTCGCCGTTCCCGTTCAGCGGCAAGGTCGAACCCGGGCTGGAAGTGCTCAAATGTCTCCCGGTAGTCCCCGCCGCGAGCGATGACAGCACCGAAGACCGCCGAGAAGGTGTGCCGGGGGACGCCCAGCCAGTCCGCCCACGTGCCATACTCACGGGTTTCATCGACGAGTGTCTCACCCACATCGAAGAACACCGCCCGCAGGCGTTCCATCATTGTC
>DASQVO010000259.1:0-10285 GCA_035640715.1 Streptosporangiaceae bacterium | reverse complement strand
GTGATGCTTAAGGCAGTACCACCACTGCTTGTCAGGATCAGCGTCCATGGACATTAGACTCGCAGAGCATGGCGACAAAGCTCCACCCGGGAGGCGCTCCGGCGCCGCGACCAGTTCCCCCGCAGATTCCACGGCCTGAATACGTCGGCAAGAAGCGCCCGCGGCTGGGAGAGCCGAATGTCAAGGACCCCGAGACGATCGAGCGGATGCGGGTGGCCGGCAAGATCGCCGCACAGGCCCTCGTCGAGGTGGGCAGGCACGTCGCGCCCGGCGTGACCACCGACGAGCTGGACCGGATCGGGCACCAGTTCCTCATCGACCACGATGCCTACCCGAGCACACTCGGCTACCGGGGATACCCGAAGTCGCTGTGCACCTCGCTCAACGAGGTGATCTGCCACGGCATCCCCGATGACACGGTCATAGCCGAGGGCGACATCGTCAACGTGGACATCACCGCCTTCATTGGCGGCGTGCACGGCGACACCAACGCCACGTTCTGCGCGGGCGAGGTGGATGAGGAGTCGAGGCTCCTGGTCGAGCGCACCCGCGAGGCCATGATGCGCGGAATCCGGGCCGTCGCGCCCGGCCGCCCGCTGAACGCGATCGGCAGGGTCATCGAATCCTACGCGCGGCGGTTCCACTACGGGGTGGTCCGCGACTTCACCGGGCACGGCATCGGCACGACGTTCCATTCCGGCCTGATCGTCGCGCACTACGACGAGCCGGGCAATGACATCATCATGGAGCCGGGGATGACGTTCACGATCGAGCCGATGCTGACCCTCGGCACGATCGATTACGACATCCTCCCGGACAACTGGACGGTCGTCACCAAGGACGGCAAGCGCACAGCTCAGTTCGAGCACACGATCCTCGTCACCGAGGACGGCTACGAGATCCTCACCCTGCCGTAAATGGGCGACTACGAGTTCGACGAGGACACGCGTCTTGCCGGCGAGGGCCCTGAGTTCGGGGCGGAGATCACCGGCCGCTGGCTGCGCGGGACGCCGTCCGGGAATCCGGTCGCGGAGTTCTGGATGCGGTTCCGCGACGGCAGGGAGCCCGACCTCGCGGCGCTGCCGCTGCTCGTCGACGCCGTTGCCCCGGTGGTACTGGAAGTCGGCGCGCTATCCACGACGATCGAGCTCACGGTGCACCTGCGGGCGCGGCCAGCGCCCGGCTGGCTGGCCTGCCGGGCGGTCACCCGGTACGTGGCCGGCGGGTACCACGAGGAGGATTTCGAGATCTGGGATTCGGCGGGCACGCTGGTGGCGCAGTCACGTCAGCTTGCCCTCCTCCTGTCCGGCTGAGCCCTGCGTCGCTTCCCGCGCTTTCTTCGCGGTGTCAGCTGTCGTTGCCGTTCAGCGGGACTAGGCGCGCAGCACGCTCACGCTGGAGTACGTGACACCGCGCTGTTTCCCGGCGGTGTAGACCGCCTGCACCGCGATCGGGGCCTGGCCTGGATTGGCGTTCGCGGGGACTGCGACCTGCCAGCTCGCCCGGGCGGACTGCCCGCTGCGCACGCTCGTCACGGTGACCGGCGTGGCCGGGCTGGCTGTCCAGCCGCCTGGGAGGGTGACGGTGAACGTGACCTCGTCCAGAGCCAGCAGGCCGTTATTGGCGAACGTGGCGGTCACCGTTGTCGTGCTGTCCGGCGCGACGAGCGCGGGCGCGGCCGCGACGGCCAGCGAGCCGTAGGGGACGGGCGCGCCGGTCGCCGGCACCTTGCGGACCTTGATCTGTGCGACGGCGCTGCCGAGCGTGGGGTGGCTGGCCGTGACCGTTATCGTGCCCGGTGAGCCGGGCAGGGAACGGATCCAGACGGCGGCCGCGCCGCCCGTCGCGGTGAAGTCGACGGGGTTGTCGCCGACAAGCACCCCGGGCCCGCCGACGGTCAGGGTGACCTGCCCGGTGACATACGGGCGGGGTGCACCGTAGGAGTCCACCGCGCGGAACGCTAGCCTCGTCGCGTCCACGCCGTCGCCGTCGATCTCGGCGTCGTCGGCTGCCAGCGACAGCCAGTCACCGGACGGGTCGGCGGAAAACGACCGGGACGCGACCTTGACACCGCCCAGGTAGCCGTCGATGCACAGTTCCGGCTGGGCCGAGCCGTCAACCGCGCTGAAGTCCACGAACGACGGCGGGTACGGAAGGTGCCCGTAGCCGGCGGTGTCCGGCGTGACGGTCGCGAACAGCTGCCCGCCGACGTACACCTCGAGCTTGTCGAGGTTGGAGCAGATCATCGCCGCCGGCAGGCTGGTCACCGGTGACGCGGGGCCGAAGTCCCAGTAGAACGCGGGCGCGATCACTGGCTTCACCCGGGGGTCGACCTGGGCCTGGTAGATGGCGGCGCCGGGCTTGGGGATCCGGAACAGGTCGTGTACTCCTACGTATTTCACGCCCTGGTACTCGTTGCCGTTGCCGGACGGGTAGTCGAACCCGGCCCAGGCGAGCAGGCCGCAGTACCGGTCGTCAGACGCCGCGATGTTGTGCACGGCCGCGTGCGCCGTCGCCTCGCCCTGCTGGACGGCCTGCGTGTCGATGCGCCGGTAGTAGATGGCGGGGCCGGACAGCGTGCCGACCGCCTCGCTGACCATGTAGGGCTTGCCGACGCCGTCCACTGGTGGCTGCAAGGTCGGCACCTTGATGCCCGCCGCGCTGGTGACGTAGGAGTAGTCGTTCTCGGAGAAGACGTCCTGCTGGTAGTCCGTGGTGGTGCGCAGGCCCGCCATCGCGCCGGCCGTCGGCCGGGAGTCGTCGAGGGAGTGCGCGAGCTCGTTCGTGGAAGTCCAGAAGGCGGTGTCGTTGGACGTCTCGTTGAGCCGCGCGCCCCAGATGATGATCGACGGATGGTTGCGGTCCCGGGCGATCATGTCGCCGACATCACGATAGGCGCGCGCCAGCCAGCCGGCGTCGCCCAGGTAATCCCACCCCGGGGCCTCCTCCCAGGCCATGAGGCCGATCTCGTCGCAGCGGTCGTAGAAGTCCTCCGACTGCGGGTAGTGCGAGCAGCGCACCATGTTGCAGTTGAGCTCGTAGCGGAGAATCTCCGCGTCCCGGGCCTGCACCCGGGCCGGCATCGCGCCGCCGGCGTACGGGAAAAACTGGTGCCGGTCAACCCCGAACAGCTTGACCCGGTTGCCGTTGAGATAGAACCCATCGAGCTGGAACGTGGCCTCGCGGAACCCGATCCGGACCTGGTAGTCGTGCAGCGGGCTGCCATCCACGAGCAGCGTGGCGACCACGGTGTACAGCTTTGGGTTGCCGGTGTCCCAGAGCGTGATGTCCGGCAGGCTGGTGAGGGTCGCGGTCACCGTCACCTGGCCGGCCTGGCCGATGGTGACCGGCGCTTTCGCGGTGGCGAGGGTCTGGGTACCGTCCACCAGGCCAACGGTTAGCTCGGCGCTGCCCGCGGGCACGACGGCGGCATCCACCGTGGCCTGGACGACGACCTGCCGCGCGCTGTCGTCCAGCACGTTCACCGGCTTGGCGAACACGTCGGCGAGGAAGATCTGCGGCACGGCCCGCAGGCTGACGTCGCGGTAGATCCCGCCGGGCTGCCAGAAGTCGACAGACGTGCTGATGTAGGGGGCTGGCCGGTCCGGCGGCACGTCGAGGTTGAAGCTGGAGTCCAGCGTCACGGCGAGCACGTTGCCCTCCGGCTGCAGGTGGCCGGTGATCTCGGCACTGAACGGCAGGTAACCGCCGAGGTAGTCGGCCACCTGCGTCCCGTTCAGCGTGACCGTGGAGTGGGTCATTGCGGCCGAGAAGTCGAGGAATACCCGCAGGCCGCTCACGTCGGCCGGCGCGTCGAAGTGCTTACGGTAGACCCACACCTTCTCCCAGGTTGACGGGTCCCAGTTCTGCCAGGACAGCGGGGCCACCGTGTGCGGCAGTGTCACTGTCGCCAGGGCGCTGTCGTCGAACCCAGGCCGGTCGCTGCCTGCCGCCGCCGGGCCGAACAGCCAGCCGGTGTCGAACGAGACGATCTTCGCGGCCGGTCCCCTGGCGGCGGTCAGCGCGGTTCCCCGTTCCGTTGCCCGCGCAGTTCCCTGCGCGGCTACCCGGCCAGCCGCGCTGGCCACCGGGCCGCGGGCGCTGAGCAGCGACCAGGCCGCCACACCGGCCGTTCCGCTGGCTGCCGTGCGGAGGAAGACACGCCGCGAGACGGGCACGTGCGGGCGGCTTCCGGACGCGCGCTCACGCTCTCCAGACACCCGCTCGCGGTCTCCAGGCGTGCGCTGGGGGTTGCCCGGCACGTGCTGGGGGTTTCGGACGGGCAGCTGAGAGTCGCGCATCGGCGTCATCCCTCCATCGGTAGGCGTCCGGCCTCGCTTAGACTCTCATCAATTCCCAAATTATCCATATTTACGATCAAAGAACTAGAAAATTATCACCCAGACACGGCGAATCACCGCAAAGTCACATTTACAAGCGCACATGAACTCACGCAGCCCTGGCCGGCGGCCTGGTTCCGCGCTGAACGGAGTCCGGCTGGCGTGCGGACGTTGCGGTGGCCGCTCCGCGGGGACGGAACGCGCGGGCCCGGGCGGCGTCATCCGGCCCGTGCCCGCGCGCTACGGAAAGACCCGCTACGGGAATTACTTCCAGGGGAGTTACGCGTCGCGCTTGCGGAACAGGATGAACCCCGCGATCAGGATCGCCGCCGTGTAGGCCAGGAAGACCCCGAACTCTCCCCAGGCGGTGAACTCGTGCGGCACCTGCCGCGTGTTCCAGATGGCCAGGCCACCCTCGGACGGCAGCCACCGGAGGATGTCGTTCGACCACGACGCCGGCAGGAAGTTCACCACGATGGGCAGCACGAACAGCAAACCGATCGCGGTGCTGATCGCCCCAGCCGTGTGCCGGAGGATGGCCCCGATCCCGTAGGCGAACAGGCCGCACACGGCGATGAACAGGCCGCCGCCGATCACGGCGCGCAGCACGTTCGGCCCGGACAGTGTCGTGGTGTCGTGCGTGCTGGCCAGCAGGGCCTGGCCGAGGAAGAACGCGGCGAAGCTGGTGATGAGCCCGATCAGCAGGGCCAGCACCGTGAACACCGCCGCCTTGGACACGTACATGATCCCGCGCCGCGGCATGGCCGTCAGCGACGTCCGGATCATCCCGGTGGAATACTCCGAGGTGATGGTCAGCGTCCCGAGTACCACGATGACGAACTGCCCGAAGTAGAGGCCCACCAGGCTGTTCCTCGTCGGGTTGAAGGTGGCCCGCTCCGCGATCCCCATCTGGTTCCAGCGCGCCGCGGCGACGCCAGTGATCAGCGCGCCGAGGCCGATGCCTACCACGAGCAGCACCAGCATCGTCCAGTAGGTGGAGCGCACCGACCGGATCTTGGTGAATTCTGAGCGCAGCGTGCCGAGCAGGCCCGCGCGGCCGGACGGAGCGGGAAGCGCCGTCAGGCCTCCGCTCTCTGTCGCCATGGTCGCCATGTCAGCCCACCTCTCCGGCCCGCACCTGCTGCTTTCCGCCGCTGCCCTGCTGCACGGGCGCGGCCGCGCCCGGCCCCGCCTGTCCCTGGCCGTCTTGTCCGGCACTGGCCTGGTACTCGATGCTGTCCGCGGTGAGTTCCATGAACGCCTGCTCAAGCGAGGCACGTGCCGGGGCGAGTTCGTGCAGCCGCACGCCGCTGTCGAACGCGATGTCGCCGACCCGCTCCGGCGAGAGGCCCTGGACGAGAAGCGACCCGTCACCGTTGCTTGTCGCGGTGCCCCCGCCAGCCGCGACCGCCTTGGCCAGCACGTCGATCTGCGGGGTGCGCACCCGCACGGTCTCAGTGGAGTTCTGGGCGATGAACTCACTGACCGTGCAGTCGGCGATCAGCTTGCCGCGGCCGATCACGACGAGGTGATCGGCGGTGTTCTCCATCTCCGACATCAGATGGCTGGAGACGAAGACCGTGCGGCCCTCGGCGGCCAGCGTCTTCATCAGGTTACGGATCCAGCGGATGCCTTCCGGGTCCAGCCCGTTGACCGGCTCATCGAACATCAGCACGGATGGATCGCCGAGCAGTGCCCCGGCGATGCCGAGCCGCTGCCCCATGCCGAGCGAGAAGCCCTTGGACCGCTTCTTCGCCACCTCCGTCAGGCCGACAAGGCTGAGGACCTCATCTATCCGGCGCCTGGGGATATTGTTGGTCTGCGCGAGGCACAGCAGGTGATTATAGGCGCTGCGGCCGCCGTGCACGGCCTTCGCATCCAGTAGCGCACCGACCTCGCGCATCGGTTTGTCAAGCTCGCGGTACTGCTTGCCTTTGACGGTCACCGTTCCGCGGTTCGGGTAGTCCAGACCGAGGATCACCCGCATGGTGGTGGTCTTACCGGCCCCGTTAGGGCCGAGGAACCCGGTCACCTTGCCGGGCTCGACACTGAACGAGAGGTCATCGACCGCGACCTTCTCGCCATATCGCTTCGTGAGGCCCCGTACCTCGATCATGTAGTGGTCCCTTCATACCCCTGGACGCACCCGGGCCGACTGGCCGGGCAGGTTATCCCCCCTCACCGTAGGCGGGCACGGCAAGGAGGGTGAGTGCGGTCTATCCTCAGCCTGGCATGACAGATGTCATACGGCATCGGCCTTAAGGGTGATGTGCCATGCACCCAGCGGATGATCCGGCCGGACGTAGGATTCACACCCGCTGCCTGAAGCGCAGCGGACCGCCGTGCTCAGCACGGCGGGATGGCTAGGCCCCGGGCATGCACGCTCGCCGCGTAGCTGCCACTGCGGTTCGTCACCTGGTGAAGCTGCCCGCGCCCGTGCACCCGGACCTTGCCGGGCAGCAGGGGTGTGGTTGCGACACCGCGGGGCGTACGCGCCCTGGTGACGGCGCCCGTCACGACTGGCCGGCCGTAAGGCGGCTCGTCCGGAGTGGCCGGCGATTCGGGCCCGGCCGGACAGGCAGCCATCAGCGGCAGCAACACGAAGGACAGTGACCGCGCACGCCCGTCGCCGCACGGCGTGAATCGCTGCGGAGAGGCGAGGTGAAGCGGTCGTCCATAACGAATAGCACAGCGCATCTCACGGTGCGCTGTCAAACCGGCACGCCGCCCCGTGGCCAGGACGGCCTCAGGACACGGACGCACCCAGCGTGCGCAGCGCCTGTGCCGTCATTCCGGCGGTGACGCTGTCCCGGGACCAGGCGGCGGCGCACAGGGCACGCAGCCCATCGATCCTGCTGCCCTCGCCGGCCAGTTCCAGCTCCGCACCGCGGGCGGCCCAGCGGGCGGTCCAGCCGCCGCAGCTGAACTCGCCGCCTTCGGCGCTCACGGCAGGCTGCGGCTCGACCAGGCCGGCCACGTCTTCGGCCAGGTACGTGGGCCGCTGGTGCGGTGGTGCCAGCACTGCTTCGGCGGGCCCGGTGACGCCGGTCAGCACCAGCAGGCTGTCGGCGTCCACGCGATGGGCAGCTTCGATGTCGGTGTCGAGCCGGTCACCGACCACCAGCGGGTGGCGGGCACCTGTCCGTATCACCGACTCGGCATGCAGCGGCGGCTCGGGCTTACCGGCGATCAGCGGCTGCTGCCCGGTCGCGGTCTGGATCACCTGGAGGAGCGAGCCGTTGCCGGGCTGGCGGCCATGCGGGCCCGGGAGGGTCAGGTCACCGTTGGACCCGACGAACAGCGCGCCGGCCGCGACGGCCAGGCCGCCCTCGGCCAGCAGCGGGTAACTGATGTCGGGTGCGTAACCCTGGACGACCGCCGCAGGCCGTTCGGCAGCCACCGATACCGGCCTCAGCCCGCGTTCCCGAACCGCCACCCGCAGTCCCATGCCCCCGACGACCAGTACCGGGGCGCCGGCGGGCAGCCGCTGCGCGAGTAGCCGCGCGGCGGCCTGGGCGGAGGTGACGACGTCATCGGCGGTGGCGGCGATGCCGAGCCCGGTCAGGACCTGGGCGACGGCGGCAGGAGTGCGGTAGGCGTTGTTGGTGACGTAGGCAAGCCGCATGCCTTCCGCGGCGGCCTTGCGCAGCGCCTGGCTGGCGCCCGGAATCGCGTGACCGCCCAGGTACACCACGCCGTCAAGGTCAAGGAGGGCGACATCGTAGGCATGACACAGCGGCTCGTCGCAGGCACGGAGCACGCCGCCGTTCACATCCTGGCTCAATTGTCCTCCTCCACGTCGCCGGCCGCGCCGGATTCACCAGATCGGGATTGCAGCCTGGCACGCACGGCGAGCAGGGCGTTGGCGTAGTGCTTCGAGTCGGGCCGCATGGCGACGGCCAGCGCCAGGTATTCGGCCGCCGAAGCAGGATCGCCCGCCCGCGCGAGCGCAAGGCCCAGCCCGAAGTGCGCGTAATCGTCGGTGGGGCTGGCCTCGACGATCAGCCGAAAGTTAGCCGCAGCCTCCGAATACCGCCGAGCGTCGAATTGGGCACGGGCGAGAGCCTCACGGACGCTGCGGGAGCTGGGTTCGGCTGTCGCGGCACGCTGCAGGATCTGGGCGGCAGCCGCCGGGCTTCCCCGGCTGAGCAGTTCAAGGCCCCGCTGGTACCAGGCGTGCGGGTCGCCCTGCGGGTCAGAATGACCAGGCGGCTCACCGCCCGGGCGGGAATCCTTATTACCGTTCAATCCTTCTGACATGTGTGCAGACCCTTCCGTCCGACCCTGAGCCAGCGCCGGAGTCCTGCAGTCTCGCGCTGGCGCCATTCCGCGGGATCCGCTACGCCCCTGACCGGGTGAGCGGTATCGCGAACGTCACCTCACCACCGTATGACGTCATTGGCCCGGGTACTGTGGAGCGGCTCCTGGCGTCGGAGCCCCACAATGTCGTCCGTCTGATCCTGCCCGGTGCCGGATCCGCGCAACCACCGCGCGGCCCCGCGGCCGGTGCCACGTCCACGGACGGCGATCCGGCGAGCACGGACGCGGCGGCTCATGTGGCGGGCGCCGCAGAGCGCAACCGGTACGCGGCCACGACCCTGCGTGACTGGCTCGCGTCCGGCGTCCTCCGCCGCGATCCGTGGCCGGCCCTGTACGCCTATGAGCAGAGCCTGCCAGCGGACGGCCGCTCCGCCGCAGGAACGGAAGACGGGACCGGATGGGATGTCATCCAGCGCGGCCTGATCGGGGCGCTGCGCCTTGTCCCGCCCGCCGCGCCGAGCGTGCTGCCGCACGAGGACGTCATGCCCGGCCCGGTGGAGGGCAGGCGCGAGCTGATGGAGGCCACCCAGGCAAACCTCGAGCCCATCTTCCTGCTCTACGACTCCGGCGAGGCCCGTGGCGCGGCGACGCGGCTGGTGGATGAGGTGGCCACCAGGGAACCACTGCTGTCCGCCGTGACCGATGACGGCATACGGCACCGGCTCTGGGCTGTGACAGACCCGGCCGAGCACGCCCTGGTCGCCCGTGACCTGGCACCGCGCAGCGCCCTCATCGCCGATGGCCACCACCGGTATGCCGCCTATCTCGAGTTGCAGGCACGCAGGCGGGCGGCGGGCGGCGGAGCCGGCCCGTGGGATTATGGCCTCGCGTTTCTCGTCGACTCGGCCGCTTACCCGCCCCAGATCGGCGCCATTCACCGGGTCATTCCGGGGCTGCCGCCCTCGCGGGCGGCTGAGCTGGCGAAAAGCGCCTTCAGCGTCCGGCCCGTTCCCGGCAGCCTGGATGGTGGGCTGCGCACGCTGGCAGAGGCCGGCCGCGGCGGAACGGCGTTCCTCATCACCGATGGCGCCGAGCAGTACCTGCTGACCGATCCGCGGCCGGGCTGCCTCGCCGAGGCCATGCCCGCCGATCACTCCCCGCGCTGGCGGGGGCTTTCGGCTTCTGTCCTCCGCGAGCTGCTCATCACGAAGGTCTGGCGGCGCCGCGATGAGGAGCCGGAGGTGATGGTGGTGCCCGGCGACGCGGCCGCGGCGGTGCGGGCTGCCGCCCACGCCGGCGGCAGCGCGGTGATCTGCAATCCCACCTCGGTCGCGGACGTCCGCGCGGTGGCGGCGAACGGGGAGCGCATGCCGCGGAAATCGACATCGTTCGGCCTGAAACCGCGGACCGGCATCGTGATGCGGACCCTAGCCCGCCACTGAGCGGCCTGGCCGCGCTCCCAGCCCGGGCGGGAACCAAATTATTACGCCATATCATGTCATAATGCTGCTGGCCTGAAAGAATAGGCACATGCGCGACGAGATGATCAGGCAAGACAGCGATGCGGGCATCACCGGGCTCGGCCATGACGTATTCCAGATCGACACCCGGATGGCAGGCTACGACGGGATCACCGCCGGGTACCTGATCCGCGGAGACAGGCCATGCCTGGTGGAAACCGGGAC
>DASQVO010000258.1:0-22262 GCA_035640715.1 Streptosporangiaceae bacterium | reverse complement strand
GTCGCGGCGCCGGCCGGCCCGGGCCGGCGCCTGCCCGGTGCCGGAACCGTTGACCTGGCTGACCTTGCCGCCGGCACCGTGACCGGCTACACGCATACCCCGGTACCGGTATCCGCGGACGCGCTGGGCCCATGCCTCGTCACTGGTGACGCCGAGGGGCTCCGCCGGATGCTGGTCAACCTGATCGACAACGCGCTGCGCTACGCGCGCAGCCAGGTGACGGTGGCCGTCAGCACCGGTGACGGCTCGGCCCTGGTCACGGTCACCGACGATGGGCCGGGCATCGCCCCGGAGGATATGGAACGGGCGTTCGACCGGTTCACCACGCTGGACGACGCGCGGGCGCGTAGCGGCGATGACGTTGGCGGCGCCGGGCTCGGCCTGGCGATCGTCCGGGCGACCGCGATCGCCCACGGCGGGACCGCATGGCTGGAGGACGCCGGGCCCGGGCTGCGTGCCGCCGTCCGGCTGCCTTTCTCATGATCGTGGGTACGGTACAGGACCCAGATGCGCCCGGATTCCCGCCCGGCCACGCCTCAACCGTACGCCGAGGGTGCTGACCAGCGTCGGTCTCCCACACAGCAGGAGGGCCGGCCACGCCGCCCCATGGGGAGAGGCCGAGCACAGGCCCCTCTGTCACACCAATCCGGCAATCGTCACGCTGAGCTACATGTCACTTGGTTTGCCATTCGTTAACGGCACCCAATGAACGAACCCACCCGGTATGAGTAAACGTGCTTACCAGTTGATATGCAGGGCGTAGGGTTGGGGCATGGCGACGACGCGAGTGACGATCACGATGGACGAGGGTGTCTACCAGGATGCCTGCGATACGGCCGCCGAGCACGGCATGAGCGTGTCGGCCTGGATCACCCGCTGCACTCAGCGGCAGACAATGCAGGATGCCCTTGCGCGGCACCAGGCCTGGTGCGCGGCTGAGGGCCTGTCCGGCGAAGCACATGAGCAGACGCAGTCTCAGGTGATCGCGGACGCCGCAGGCGAGCTCAGCCAGCTTGGTGAGGCCCGCGGCGGGGCGAGCGATGCCGCCTAGCAGGCCGCCCCGGTTCGGCGAGGTCTGGCAGATCAAGGGCGGCGTGATGGGCCCAGAGCCGTACCTGATCGTCTCCAGTGACTTGTACCTGGAGTTGAGCGAGGACAACATGCTGGCGGTACCCGTCCGCGTCACCGGGCGGCCGGGATCCCGGGTGGTTACCGAGCCCATCCCCGATGTTGGGGCTGCTGTGCTGGACCGCGTGACCGCGCTGCCACGGACCTGGCTCATGGGGGACAGCCCTGTCGGCGAGCTCGACCCTGCGCGGCGGGACGACGTCGGCCGCCGCATCCGCAATCTCATCGGCCCGTAGATAACGCTTGCGGTACCTCAGCGGAGCCGAACCCATCACGTGATCCCCGCGACGCCGCAACAAGCCCCATCTCACAACCCATGCCCCGCTCGCTGGCATCGAGATCGCACGTCAACGGCTACGCAGAGCTACTTTCCTCTGGTCGTACGGACCCGAGTGGAGGGCTTGCACGTACCTCCCCCGAGGTCAAGACCGGCGGCGGCTGGGCCGTCGAAGTCCCGAAAGCGCGGCCCGAACGGGCCTGAAGAATTTTCCGGCAGGCTGTCGATTCGCGGTCCTGTCATTCGTCATCCCGGTGTTGCCGCACTGCGGGCAACGCACGAACCCGACGAACGAGGAGTTCACTGTGAAGTACATGCTGCTGATCATCGGTACCCAGGATGCGGATCCGCTGACCGCCGAAGCCGGCCAGGGCCTCATGGAGGCGTTCATGGCCTATCACAAGGCCGTCTGCGACGCCGGCATCATGGTAGACAGCAACGTGCTGGACTCCTTCGAGACCGCCACCTCCGTCCAGGTGGGCAAGACCGGGGAGCGCATTGTCACAGACGGACCCTTCGCCGAGACCCGGGAATACCTCGGCGGCTACTACATCCTCGACCTTCCCGACCTCGATACCGCGATCGACTGGGCTGCCCGTTGCCCCGGGGCCCGGGCCGGGCGGGTCGAGGTGCGCCCGATCCAGGACTTCGACCCGTCATGACCGGTGGACGGGCGGCCGGCTCCGTCGAGGCGGTGTTTCGCGAGGAGCGGGGCCGGCTGCTCGCCATGCTCGTGCGCCAGTTCGGCGACCTCGACCTCGCCGAGGATGTCACCTCGGATGCGATCGAGGCCGCGCTGGAGCGCTGGCCCGTCGACGGCGTGCCGTCGACACCCGTGGCCTGGTTGCTCACCACCGCGCGACGCAAGGCCGTGGACCGGTTGCGGCGGGACAAGGCCTACGCCGCCCGGCTCGCGATCATGCACGTCGAGGCGCGGCAGCTCGTCCCGGCGGCGCCCGAGGGGGAGACCGACGACATCCCCGACGAACGGCTGCGCCTGTTTTTCACCTGCTGCCATCCCGCGCTGTCGATCGAGGTCCAGACCGCGCTGACGCTGCGGTGCCTTGCGGGGCTGTCCACAGCCGAGGTGGCGCGGGCTTTTCTGGTGCCGGAGGCCACGATGGCGCAGCGGATCGTGCGGGCCAAGCGCAAGATCTCGGGCACGCGGATCCCGTTCCGCGTGCCCGAGGCCGACGAGCTGGCCGGGCGCCTGCCAGGCGTGCTGCGCATCGTCTACCTGATCTTCACCGAAGGCTACGCCGCCAGCGCGGGCGAGGACTTGGTGCGGGCCGACCTCACCGCTGAGGCGATCCGGCTCGCCCGGATCCTGCACCAGCTGCTGCCCGCCGAACCTGAGGTGAGCGGACTGCTCGCCTTGCTGCTGCTGGTCGACGCCCGTAGTGCGGCCCGCGTCGACGCCGCAGGAGAGCTGGTGTCGCTCGAAGACCAGGACCGCGGGCTGTGGGACGCCGACTACATCGCCGAGGGCCGCGACCTGGTCGTCACCGCCCTGTGCGGGCCCCGCTCCGGGCCATACGCGCTGCAAGCGGCGATCGCGGCCGTCCACGCCGAGGCGGCCGACATCGCCACGACCGACTGGCCGCAGGTGGTGGCCCTCTACGACGTGCTGGCACGGGTGTCCCCGTCGCCGGTGGTCGAGCTCAACCGGGCGGTGGCCGTGGCGATGCGCGACGGCCCGCAGGCCGGTCTCACGGCGCTGGACGCGCTGGACGCCAACGCGCTGCGGGGCTATCACCTCCTCCCGGCGGCACGGGCGGATCTACTGCGCAGACTCGGCCGGACGGCCGAGGCGGCAACGGCTTACCGGGCCGCGCTCGAACTCGCCGGGAACGAGCGGGAGCGGGCCTTCTTGCACAAGAGGCTGGCCAACCTCTGATCCCGGCTGCGGCAGCGGCCACCATCGCAGCGGCCAACTCCTCCGCGGGCGTACGCACCTGACACCGCGACCTGCTTACCGGACAGCCCGGCCTCCACACGCGGGCGACGCAGGGCCACGCCGAGACGCCGACGTTGGGCGGACAACTCACCGAAGGGATGCACTCATCCGGTATCAGCCGCCATCGTGAACTCATCAAGCGGCACCGAATACGCCCGCGACAGGTCACGCACACGCCGACAGCGGCTGACATCCGCCGCGCTGGTACTGTACTCCATCCGCGGGCGGCCCGGCTTACCAGCGGCCCCACGGGAGCAGCGCGGTGACGGCGATCGCGGCGAACAGCAGGGTCAGGTACGCGATGGACAGATGGAAAAGACGCATCGGGGCCGGGCCACCGTAGCCCGGTCCTGATGCCGCGACCTGGCGGTTGAGCCCGTGCGCCGCGGCAAGAAACCACCCGCCCAGCACTGCCGCGCAGCCGCCGTAGACCCAGCCCGCGTATGGGACGAGCGCCAGCGTGGCCGCCACCATCGCGTAGGAGTACCAGAGGATCCTGCGCGCGACGGCGGGCGCGGGTGCCACCACCGGCAGCATCGGCACGTTAGCGGCCTCGTAATCGCGGCGGAATTTCATCGCCAGTGCCCAGAAATGCGGAGGCGTCCAGAGGAAGATGACCGCGAAGAGGACGACCGCCGGCAGGCTGACCGTGCCGGTGACGGCGGCCCAGCCGACGAGGACCGGGAAGCAGCCGGCGGCGCCGCCGATCACGATGTTGGACGAGCTTCGCCGCTTAAGGCCCAGCGTGTACACGAACACGTAGAACAGGATGGCGGCGTCGGCCAGGGACGCGGCCAGCCAGTTCGCCGCGAGCCCCAGCAGCACCGTCGCGGCGGCGCCGAGCAGGATGCCGAAGGCCAGCGCCTCGCCGGGCCTGACCACGGCCGCGGCGCCGCGGGCCGCAAGCGGCCGGCGCGCGGTCCGCTTCATCACGGCGTCGATGTCGCGGTCCAGGTAACAGTTGATCGTGTTGGCGCTGCCCGCCGCGAATGCGCCGCCCGCCACGGTGATGAGAAGCAGCCAGGCCGACGGCAGCCCATGCCGGGCGAGCAGCATCGTCGGGACCGTGGTGACCAGCAGCAGTTCGATGATCCGCGGCTTGGTAAGGGCGAACAGCGAGCGCGCGACGGCCCGCGGCGACCGGCGCCCCGCCGGCCCGGGAGTGGCGGCCGAAGGCGGCGCGGGGTACCCCGGCGCCGCTGGAAGCACGCCGGGTGTGTCAGTCACTCTGTGCCTTCAGAAGCTGTGTCGTCAGAAACTGTGTACTCAGTGGCCGTGTCTCCGGTGCCAAGTCCGCCATCACTGCCGTCGATGACAGCCGAGTCGCTCAGATGGCCCGCGGCCCCGCTGGAGGAATCCGCGCTGACCATCTCACCGACGCTGGCCGCCGCTGTCCTGGCCGCCTTCGTCAGCTGGCCCTGCACCACAGTACCCACGTCCGCCCGCGGCACGTCGGCCGCCTCCGGTGTGGCCACCGCCGCGACATGCGCCGACGCCAGATACCTGAGGCGGGGTAGCTTGTGCGGCCTCGTGTACAACACGTAAAGGATCGCGGCCACCACGATGAACAGCCCCATCGGGAGGGCAAATGTCATGATCGACCCCCCCAGGTAGCGTGGGGGGCCTGGCGCGGCAAGCAATTCAGGCACGGAACCTCCCGCTGCGAATCAGCGCACATAGAACATCAGCCAGAAGGCGACGGCGATCAGGGCCAGGAAGTTCCAGACCGCCGTGAAGGAACTGAGCGATGCCTGGAAACGCTGGATGTCAAACGCCTCCGCATAGGTGGGCGGCTGCTCCACGAATGAGATGGCCGGGATCTTCGCCGCACGGACGATGAGGATCTCCAGCCAGATCATGGCGGCGAGCCAGGTCACGAGCGCGACCGGGTAGAAGCCGGTGAAAACGCTGGCGAAGCCGCCCGAGCCGGGCTGGAACGGCAGGCTGAGCAGTTCCCAGATCTGCAGGCCGACGGCCACGACGCCGCAAACGAGTGCCGCCAGCGCCCCCCACTGCCACACGGACTTCGCGCCGGCCTTGAGCCGCTGCAGGACGACGGTCTGGACGGCCGCGCTGCCCGCCACGAGAGCCATGATGAGAGCGCCTTCCCATGCGTACGGCCCGCGGAAGCCTTTCGGGTACCACATGCCGTGGGGGTTGGATGACTCCAGGTAGAAGTAGGCGAAGGCGAAGGCCCCGAACAGGAACGTCAGCGCGCCTATCGCCAGCCGGGAACCGGTCCACGCGGCATTCAGCGCCGCCTCGTGGTAGAAGGCGCTTTCCTCGGCCACTCGCGCTTCCGGGGCGGCATCCGCAGGGATCGGTGCGGCGGAATCTGCCATCGCTATGCCTCCGCTCGGGATCGGGCAGCCAGGCCTGGCAGCGCTCCCGTGATGACGCCCACGGGCGGGTTGAGGTCGGCGACCGGCAGGGCGCCCGGATCCCCGTACTCATAGGGACCGGCCAGCACCACCGGGATGCGCTCGAAGTTGCCAGCCGGCGCCGGCGAGGCGATCTGCCACTCCAGGCCCCGGGCCTGCCACGGGTTTCCGGTCTCGCGCTCCCGGACGATGACCGTCGACCAGACGAAGTTGAGCAGGAAGATCAGGATCGATACGCCGAGCAGGAACGAGGAGATCGACACCCAGTCGTTCAGTGTCTCCAGGTTCCGGGCGTACTCGAAGACCCGGCGGGGCTGCCCCATCTCACCCACCGCGAACAGCGGCAGGAACGTCGAGTTGAAGAAGATGAACATGGTCCAGAACTGGATCTTCCCGAGCCGCTCATTCAGCTTGACGCCCATCATCTTGGGCAGCCAGTAGTACACGCCGCCCATGAAGGCGAAGATCAGGCCGCCCATGATCGTGTAATGGAAGTGGGCCATCACGAAGAAGCTGCCGTGCGAGGTGGTATCCGCCGGGACGTCGGACAGGAAGACGCCGGAGATCCCGCCGATCAGGAAGTTGAAGTACATGCCGAGGGCGAACAGCATCGGGACCGTCAGCCTGATCTTGGCCTTCCAGAACGTGCCCATCGCCACCAGGTAGATGAACCCGGTCGGGATGGAGATCAGCTCAGTGGTGAGCATGAACAGCGGCCGCATGTCCGGGTTCATGCCGCTATCGAACAGGTGATGCTGCCAGACGAAGAAGCTCAGGACGGAAACGCCGAGCATTCCCGCGGCGGCCACCTTGTACCCGAACAAGGGTTTCCGGCAGAACACCGGGATGATTTCCGAGACGATCCCGAAGCCCGGCAGCGCGAGGATGTATACCTCGGGATGGCCGAAGAACCAGAACAGGTCCTCGTACAGGTAGCTGCTGCCGCCGAGGTCACTGGTGAAGAAGGCGGTCTGCACGGTCCGGTCGGCGATCATCATGTACAGCCCGCCGACAAGCACCGGGGCGGCCAGCACCATCAGGAATGCCGTCGTCATCATCGACCACACGAACATCGGGAGCCGGCTCCAGCGCATCCCCGGCGCGCGGTAGCAGATCACCGTAACGATGATGTTGAACCCGGCCAGGATGACCGAGATGCCCATCAGGCCGAACGCGACAGCGTAGGCGTCCATGCCCTGCGTCGCCTGGATCGACAGCGGGGCGTAGCCGGTCCAGCCGGTGGGGAACCCGCCGAAGAGCACCGCGGAAAGCAGGATGACGTAGGCCATCGGCGTGAGCCAGAACGACAGCGCCTCGATCCGGGGAAACGCCACCCTCTTCGAGCCGATCATCAGGGGCACGAGGTAGTTGCCGAACGGGCCGAGGATGACCGAGGTCATCATCATCATCATCATGGTCCCGTGCTCACCGACAACCATGAGGTAGGCGTTCGGGCTGAGCACGTGATAGGTCGGCGACAGCAGTTCCGTCCTGATCGCCATGGCGAACAGCCCGCCGGTGAGGAAGTACACGATCATGCCGACCAGGTACTGGATGCCGACCACCTTGTGGTCGAGTGAGTACCTGAAATACCGGGCCAGCCCGGCGGCGGCCTGTGCATCCTCTTCTCGCGCGGGGGCCGGCCGGCCGGCCATCTGCCTCAGCAGGTCGTTGAAGACGCCCAGCCCGGCGAGCCAGCCGGCCACCATGAACGCGTAGCCGAGCACGATGGCCATGTCGTTCTCGTCGGAGGTACCGACCTGCTGGTAACCGCTGGCGATGAAATTGCCGAGCCAGTGGCCGAGCAGGTAGCCGAGCACCGCGCCGATGATGCCGGTGTGGAATGCCGGGCGCATCCACCACGGGCGCGCGCGCCGCGGTCCGGCGGGTTCACGCCCGCCAGGATGGGCTCGTTCCGGCTGGATCTCGATGGCCATCCGGTCACCTCTTCATCGAACTCATCGAATTCATGGCCGCGGGCGAATTCATGGCTGTGTCCTGCGTCATGGCTGCGCCGGGTCTTGCGGGCCGTAGTAGCCGCCGCCCGCGCCGTTCAGCCCGGCCGAGGTGAGAGCCTTGCCGAGCTGGGGGATCAGATTGGCGTCATAGGTAAGGGCATACGGCGGCAGTTGCTTGGTGATCGAGGCAAGCTGCGCCTCCGTATGGGTCGCCCATGCCGTGAAGGCGGAAGCGGTCACGACCGTCCCGTCGTCGAACATCGCACCGTGCCAGATGCCGCACAGCTCGGAGCAGCGGACCGTGAAGCTGCCGGTGTGCTGGGGTGTGGTGTAAGCGGCGTCGTTGAGCTGCGGGTTGGCGTCCGCCTTGACCCCGAGCTGGTAGGCCCAGAAGCTGTGGATGACATCCAGGGAGGTGACGTTGAACTGCACCGGCTGGCCTACGGGCAGCACGAGCTGCGTCGTCTCGAACCCGCCGAACTGTGGGTAGCGGTAGCTGAAGCGCCACTGCTGCCCGATCACCTGCACCTGGAGCGGCCTGCCGTCCGGCTTCCAGATCGGCTGCGGCCCCTCACCCGCGCCGACGCCGGCCGCAGCGATGAGCTCGTACGTGCCGAACGCCGCGAGGAACAAGACGATCGCCGCGGTCACCGAGATCCAGGTCACCTGGATTCGGGTATGCCCGTGAATCGGCGGGCCGTCCTCGGTGTCTCCGTCCTTGTGCCGCCAGACGGTCAGCGCGTAGCCGAAATAGATCCATACGCCGAGCACGACGGGCGTGGCCATCGCGGCGAGCACGGTGGTGTCGAACTGCTGGCCAGAGGCTGAGGACGACATCGCACCAGGCGGGATGTGCGGTCCCCAGACGAAGTAGACGAGCGGTGTGCAGATGGCCGAGGCCACCACCCACAGCACGGCGAGCCGCAGGCCATGCCGCGGCTCGGCGCGGCCGCCCGCGGGCACCGGGGCGTCAGGTGCGCCGGGCATCAGCCCACCACCTCCATCTCGCCGGTCATGTAACCGGGCGTCGACATGGGGCCGCCGTTTCCGTAGAGGTAGCCGAGGCCGCACGGGACGATGCACTGCCAGCGGAAGAAACCGCCCGTGGCCGGCGTCATGAAACTGAAGCTGGTGACAACGTGCGGCTGCGAGAGCGAGCAGGGCGAGGTTGAGCAGAGCTTCGATGACGTCTCGGCCGCGATCGGGACGTTGAGGTTCAGGCCGGCTATCTGGAAGGTGTGCTGGACGTCGCCGTTCCAGGAGTTGAGACTCGAGACCGCCTTGCCGTTGACGTACTCGACGCCGCCGATGGTGCCGGTGACCTGGTCCCACGCCGGGTTCCGCAGCGGCGTGGGACCGTCGAAACCGTCGATCGTCACGTTCACCCGGGTATCCGCCGGAACCTTGAACAGCGTCGTGTGGTCCCAGGCGCCGGTCTGCGGATTCTTGATGAAGTACGTCACCCAGTCCGGCTTGTCCGTCACGGTCGTCTGCGGGTCGGCCTGCATCGTGATGTTGACCTCATGCGCACTGGCAGTGGTCGTGAAGTCTTCCGTCAGCGGGCCGCCGAGCAGGTAGTGAATGACGACAAATACGCCGCCCGCGATAACGATGACCGTGGCGCCTAGCAGCGTCGCCACGCGAACGGGCAGGCTCACCGGTTACCACCTCGCTTCTTCACAACACGCTGCAGACGGTTGCACAGGACCTGACGGCACCCTGGTGAGCCGGCATGCCGTTTCGGCCACCGCCCGGTTTACGCAGAAGGCCGGACGCTGGCCGGATACCGCAGGCCGCATGCCCATCTCTGTTTCACGATCGCCGTGCGGTGAAGCAGAGCGCAACGGCCTAGCGCGTGAATGACAAAATTGTCATGACTGTCCCAATAGGCACACATAAAGAAGCGTCATAACCGCTGCGCCGTTTGCCGGACGCACGGGGAAATGAGCCGAAAATATAACGGTACGCAGTGGGTTTGCATCTCAGCGTGACAGTCATATAAACTAAGCGTCACCATTCAATCATAAAATGTAATCGGTGGCGCAAGTTATGACTGGTAAGCTAACAAACGCAATCGATTGTGTGTCGGACGCGTAACAAATGTTTAGCCGCAATGGTCCTACCTTGACCGTTGGCACACTTACGTAGATCATCACCAAAGGGGCAAAACCTACCATCATGCAGCTCACGGGGGCCGCAGGGGCATCCTGCAACCGGAGCCGACATGACCAGCTTTGGACTGGCGGCGAATTGAGATGACGTCGTACCAGCAAGCGGGACCGGCGCCCTGCGATGCGGACGCACGACGGATCCTCATTGTTGACGACGAGCCGAAGATCCGGGCGTTCGTGGGCCGGGCTCTGACCGGGGAACGGTACGTGGCCGACTCCGCCTGCAGTGGCGCGGACGGCCTGCGGCAGGCCCTGATGAGGTCCTATGACCTCATCATCCTCGACCTCGTCATGCCGGACATGGATGGGCGGGTGGTCCTTGAGCGGCTGCTGCGCGCCCGGCCGGAGCAGGCGGTGCTCGTGCTGTCCTGCGTGTCGGACGTGGCATCCAAGGTGGACTGCCTCGAACGCGGCGCGCAGGACTACCTCACGAAGCCGTTCTCCCTCGCTGAGCTGCTGGCCAGGGTGCATGTGCGGCTCCGGGGAGACGGCAGCGGCGGTCCGGCCAGACCGCCCGGGATCGTCCGGACGGGAGCGCTCAGCCTGGATATGGGGCACCTGGCGGCCGACATCGGCAACGGCCCCGTCCCGCTGACCCGCCTGGAGTTCCTGGTGCTCAAGGAGCTTGCCGAGCACGCCGGCCTGTCAGTGCCCAAGGAAGAGCTCCTTGCGAAGGTGTGGGGCTATGACTTCGATCCCGGCTCGAACGTCGTCGATGTATGCATCCGGCGCCTGCGGGCGAAGCTCGGCTTCGGCCTGATCAAGACGGTGCGCGGTGAAGGCTATGAACTTGTGGCCGAGTAACCGGATCGCCCGCCTCCGCAGGGACGGCATCCGATGGCCCTTCTGGCCCGGCTGGCTGGACATCGCGTGGGTGGTCGTCTCCCTGCTCAACCTGGCCGCGATCGGCGTGTTCGGGCATTGGGAGACCATGCCGTTCCACCTGATCTGGATCAGCCTCACGGTGGTATACGGCTTCCGGGTCTGGGTGACCTGCCCGGCGCTGTGGGTCCTCCTGGCGCTGATGGTGGCGATCTCCGCGGCGACCGTACTGGACGTCTGGAGCGGCACCGCGCCGCTGGGCGGGCTGACCGAGGTGCCGCTGATGACCGTGATGTTCCCGACCGTCGCATGGCAGGCGCGGCGGGAGGCTGCGGCCAACCGCGAATGGCACCTGATCAGCGAGGAAAACGCCCGCCTGCTCAGCAATCAGCGGAGATTTCTCCAGGACGCCGCGCATCAGCTGCGGACGCCGATCACGGTCGCGCTCGGCCACGCCGAGTTGCTCGCCCGCGAGCTTCCCGGCACCCGGGAGGGCGAGGACATACGCGTCGTCCTCGGCGAACTGACCCGGCTGCGGCGCATTGCCGAGCGGCTGCTCGTCATCGCGGCGGCGGAGGCCCCCGACTTCCTCCAGCTCGAACCGGTCTGTCTTGACCGCTTCATCATGGAGGTGATCAGGCGCTGGCGTCCGGCGGCGGCGCGGCACTGGCAGCTCGGCCGCCTCGACAAGGTCACCGTGTACGCGGACAAGGACCGGCTGGGGCAGGCGATCGACGCGCTGCTGGATAACGCGGTGCGGCACACCCGTACGGGGGATTTCATAAAGCTGTCCGTCCTGAGCGGAACCTCCGGCGGCCCCGTCAGGCTGCTCATCGCTGACGGCGGCAGCGGGATACCGGCCGACCAGATCCATCACATCTTCGAGCGGTTCCGCACCGTCAGGGATGATGCGTCCAGGGGAACCGGCCTCGGCCTGGCGCTGGTCCGCGCGGTCGCCCGCGCGCACGGCGGGGACGCGCTGGTGCGCAGCGCACCCGGTAAGGGCAGCGAGTTCGAGTTGCTGCTCCCCGTTAAGGCCGCGGCCGCCGGCCAGGAATCCGCGGCAGGCGCGGCGGCTGAGGCCACAACCTGGGCCCCGCCGATGGGAGCTCACGAAATGGGCCAGACGGGGCTGACCGGCTCGGAGGGGGCCGGCCTGGGCAAGCCCGCCGGGCGATTAGCCTGATTTCCGGTCGGGCAGGTACGAGGCCCGGGTGAGACCGAAGGTGCGAGGCCCGGGGAGATCGAGGTGCGGACGAAATGCCACTAGGAGCCCAGGCGGCCAGCGTGCGCCGCATGGCCCGGCAGCACAAGGTCGCTTCGGCCGTGATCGCCGTTTGCGTCGCCGCGGTCGTGGCGGTATCGACGGTCGCCGCCACATCCGGCACGGCCACGAGCCCGGCGGCGCCCGCCTTCACACTGTCCGCGCTCGGCGGCTCCAACAGTCACGTTTCGCTCGCCGCGTACGCCGGCCGGCCGGTCATCGTCAACTTCTTCGCGTCATGGTGCGTGCCCTGCCGGAAGGAGACGCCACTGATGGCCCGGTTCTACCGCTCTGCCCACGGCACGGTCGACGTCATCGGCATCGACACGAACGACAGCCAGACCGCTGCGGAGACCTTTACCCGCTCCACTGGCGTCAGCTACCCGGTGGCATTCGACCCGGCCGCGAAGACCGCGGGCGCGTTCGGCGTCGTAGCGATCCCCCAGACATTCTTCCTCAACGCCGAGCACCGCATCGTCGACCGGATCTACGGCGCCGTGACCGCAGCGGAGCTCGCAAAGGGCGTCGCCCGCATGGGCAAGTCCGCGGCTCCGGTGGCGAGCGCCTCGACCCGGGGCTCCGGCCGGAACGGGAGCTGATACCCGTGGACGCCCCGCCCACTACCCCCCCGGCCGTCCCCATCCGTGGCAGCGGCTGGCCCGCCCGCCGCGTGTCGCTGCCGATGGCGCTGGCGGCCACCGTGCTCGCCGCGGGCGTCGTCCTGGTCTCGCTGGCGCATAAGCCGTCTACCGCGCAGCGGGCATCCGACCTCAACGCGTTCCTGCACGACATGAACACCAGCGTGGAGTCGTGCGCGGGAGGGCTGCGGGAATCGCTGACCGCCATGCACACGATCGAATCCGGCTCCGCCGGCGACCTCGGAACGGCCACCAGCCTCGTGCGGTACAACGCGGGCAACTGCTCCCCTGCGAACAATCAGCAGCTCGCAGACCTGACGCAGTACCAGGTCACCGAGTCGCTCGCCTCCTATCACCTGCAGGCATGTGTCAATGACCTTGTCACCTGGGCGTTCCCGTATGCGATGCAGGCGCAGCAGGACATGCAGAACGTGATGACGGCCAAGGGAACGGCCAGCCGCGCAAAGGCCAGCGCCGCGCTCGGGACGGCCATCCGCAAGCTCGATGCGCAGCGCTCGGCCATCTACTCGATCCTGCAGTCTGCCGAGCGCTCACTCTCCGACCACACGGCCCTGCCCAACCTGCCCGGCTGACGCGCTAGCCCAGCGGGGCGGCGGAGGGCACCGGCTCGCCGAGGCCGACGGCGGCCAGCGTCGCCGAGAACGCCGCCTCCCAGTCGGCCGCGCTGGCCGCATGTCCGGTGCCCCCGGCCGCCTCCAGCGCCGCGAGGGCATTGGCGACGATGTCCTCGCTCGTGGCGGAGGTGACGCTCGCGTTCCCCAGTTCCAGCTCGTGCTGCAGATTGTCCCGGCCGTGACCGGGAACGACGTCGACCACCAGCAGGTGCCTGCCGACTGCCCGGGCCTCGGTGCAGGTGTCGCCGGAACTGGTGATGACGAGATCGGCGGCCGCCATGAGCTCGGGGATGCGGTCGCTGAAGCCGAACGCCCGGACCTTCGGCTGCCGCTCCTGCACGGCGCGCAGCGCGGCCGCCAGACTGACATTGCGCCCGGCGACGGCGAGCACGTACAGGCCCGCGTTCCCGAGTGCGGCCGCCGCATCCGCGACGGGGCCCAGGCCCCAGCCGCCCGACATCAGCAGGACGCATCGTGCCTGACCCGGGATTCCGAGCCTGTCCCGTGCCTCCGCCTGGGCAGGCGGCGTGTAGAAGGCCGGCCGGACCGGGGGCGGCATCACGTGCACCGTGGCCCTGGGCTGGAACCGCCGGACGGCGCGTTCGGCTACATGCGACGTCACCAGGTACAGGTCGACGTTGGGGTGCACCCACAGCCGGTGCGGCGTGGCGTCCGTGCAGAACACCATGTGCGTCATGGCCGGATACCGCCAAGCGAGCGCACTGATGGCCGAGGCGCCCGTGGCGAAGACAGAAATGGCAAGGTCAGCGGGGTGAGCGTCGAGATGCTCGGCCAGCCGGGGGACGAGCTGACGGCGGGCTACGGCGTCGGCGAGCATGGCCGGGCGGGTGCCGGGCCGCAGGGCGGCGAAATGAAACCCGTCGTAAAAGCCGGGAACCGCCAGCATGGCGCGGAATGCCCGCTCGCCCGCTCGGCCACCCCGGCGACCGAGCAGCCGCATCGCGTCGACCGTCCGCGTGGACCAGCCCCTGGCCTCCAGTGCGGCGGCGCACGTCTGCGCCGTGATCTCGTGTCCCATACCCAGGGCGCCTGAGACGAGCAGGGCGTCACTCATGGCGCCCACCCAGCGGCTTCATCGATCTGTTCCCTCCGGCTGCATCGAGCGTTATCCAGAACTGGCTGGCGCGCAGCCCCTGGCCCGTGCGAGCAGCCGGTGCAGACGGCGGTCGCAGTGCCGCCAGCAACCGTATCGGGCCGTTTGAATAATGCGAAATTTGAACAGGACACACTGTCGAATGCCCGCAGAAATGAGTCTCATTCAATCGGCTAACGAACGCGGGCCTTCAGGCCCGGCGGCCGGTGCAGGTGGCGGTCGCGTGCCGCCAGCAGCCTCCGCGAGTCTTTGAATGACGCGAAATTGAACGAGGGCACTGAGCGCGGCACGGCCTGCTGTGTCATGTTAGGACGCAGCAGGTACGAGCCGCCGTGGATGGGAGCGCGCGATCAGGAAGAGCACTGGTGCAGTGGCACTGCCGGCGCTTGCAGCGGCGGCGCTGGCCGTCGCCCAGGGCGGTCCCGGCATCAGCGCCATCGGCCCGGTCCGCCGTCGGCTCTTCCGCCGGCTCGCCGGCTACGGCACCGCCGGGCATGTCGCACTGACCTTCGACGACGGCCCCGATCCCCGATCGACCCCGCGCTTCCTTGAGCTGCTCAGCCGGCGAGGCGTCCGCGCGACGTTCTTCATGCTGGGCTCGATGGCCGCGGCGGCGCCCGGGCTCGCCGGCGAGATCGCGGCGGCCGGGCACGAAGTCGCCGTGCACGGCTGGGAGCATCGCTACCTGACGGTGCGCGGCCCGCAGGCGGCGTACCACGACATCGCCCGGGCCCGCGACACCATCGCCGATGCCACCGGGCAGGTGCCGAATTTCTTCCGGCCGCCGTACGGCGTGCTGAGCGGCGGCGCAGTGGTCGCGGCCCGGCGGCTGTCGCTGCGCCCGCTGCTGTGGACGTGCTGGGGCCGCGAATGGATACCCGGCGCAACACCCGAGTCGGTGTATGCCACGGTGACCGCGACTCTGGGCGGCGGTGACACCATCCTGCTGCATGACTCCGACGCCGCGTCGCCGCCTGGCGCGGCACCTGCGGCGCTGGGCGCGCTCCCGCGGCTCCTTGACGAATGTGCCCGCCGTGGCCTGATCGTCGGAACCGCGGCCGGGCACGGCATCAGCCGGGCCGGCTGAGACGGCCGCTCAGGCGCTCCGGCGGCGCGTCCTCGCGGCGGTACCCGCGAGGCCGGTCAGGGCGAAGGCACCTGCGCCGTGCCACAGCCCGCTGAGCACCCCGCCGAAGATGCCGCCACCGAGCACGATCGAGAGCACGAAGACGATCGCTGCGCACGCCGCTCCCGGAAGCACCGCGAAACGCCATGGGTTGGCACGGGCCCAGTGAATCGCCCGGCCCGATCGGGCGCGCCAGAGCGCGCCGGCGGCCGCGACGACGAAGAACGCCAGGACGCCCAGCGATAGTGCGTCGCTGAGAGCGCCACGTCCGAAGCCCCCGCCGATGACATGCCATCCGAAGTCACCGAGTGCGACGACCCCGGCGGTGACGCCTGCGCCGGTCCACGGAGCGTGCGACATCGCCTCGCCCGAGACCGACATCTCCTCACGCCGGGACAGGCCCGGCTCGTTCATGTGGGTTGGTGCTGACATCCCAGCTCCTTACCTCAGCAGCCGCATTGCCGGAGCCCGTGATCCCGGCCCCCGTAACGCGACCCACAGAAGTCACGTTATATCGCGTCTGCGCGTAGCTTACCATGAGTGAGTGCGAGTTCCGCGTTATGTCGCCTTGATCCGTGTTATGGGGCCGGCGGTCCGACGTGAATACGCCCAATCCTCCCAGGCCGAGCCAAATCCTTCCTGTGAGAACGCTGAGGGAGTTCTTACAGTGAACGGATCTCCGCGGAGCACATGGGGGTATGGCAACGGCCGCGCGCAGGCCTGATCGCCAGAGGATGCGGGCAGAGCAAGCACGCTGTCTGGTGGCAAGGGCGGTAGAGGATGCAGCAGGACGAGACCGGCAGCGAACCGCTCGGCGGATACGGCGAGTGGGGCGGGCCGCCCGGCGGATACGGCCAGCCGCCCCGGCGGCGCAGGCGCGGCCGGTTCATTGTCTACGCACTTGTGGCAGTCCTCGCCGCTGGCCTCGGCGCTGGCGCCGGAGTAGGCCTGAACAGCGGCGGGCGCAACTCTTCCCCCGGCATCTCATCCGGCAACGTCCCCGGCCCGCGCGGCAACGCCCCCGGCGGGGGCTCCAGCGCGCTGAGCCAGCAATCCGTCGCGGCCAAGATCGAGCCGGGGGTCGTGGACATCAACGCAGCCATCCAGTATTCGGGCGGCGCCTCATCCGAGGGGACCGGGATGGTCATCAACACCGCTGGCCTCGTGCTGACAAATAACCACGTCATCAACGGGGCGCGGCTGATCAGGGCGACGCTGGTCACCACGGGCAAGACCTACACGGCCAGGGTCGTGGGATACGACGCCGCCCAGGACGTGGCGCTGCTCCAGCTTCAGGGCGCCTCCCGGCTGAAAGCCGTCACTGTGGGCAACTCTTCCCAGGTCACCCTCGGCACGCCGGTTCTGGCCATCGGCAACGCCGGGGGACGGGGCGGGCCGCCGGCCGTGACATCCGGCATCATCAACAGCCTGGACAGGACGATCAATCCCACCGATGAGAGCACCGGCGCCACCGAGACCCTGCACGGGATGCTGCAGACCAGTGCCGAGATCGTGTCCGGCGATTCCGGCGGCCCGCTGGCCAACGCCGCAGGCCAGGTGATCGGCATGGACACCGCGAACGCATCGGTCTCGCAAGGCTCCTCAGCCGTGCTCGGCTACGCCATCCCGATCAACAGGGCCCTGTCGATCGCCCGCCAGATCACCGCGGGACAGGGCAGCCCGACGATCCAGGTCGGCGTGCCCGGTTTCCTCGGCGTCCTGGTGCCGCAGAGCACCAGCGCGAACCCGCGGCAGCAGGCACAGCAGCAGCGACAGCGGGGCGGCGGATCGTCCGGCAGCGCGGGCGGGCAAGGTGCGCGCGGCCAGGGCTGTGTCAGCAGCGACACGGAAACCCCGGCGCCGTCGGCTATCGCGCCCGTCAGCACCGGTGCGCTCGTCGACGGGGTGCTGTGCGGCACCGCGGCCGCGACGGCCGGGCTGGCCAGCGGCGACGTTATCACCACGGTGAACGGCCAGGCCATCACAACCCCGGGCTCGCTCACCATGACGATGAGCAAATTCCGTCCTGGCACCCAGGTGAGGATCGGCTGGGTAAACACCAGCGGCCAGCAGAAGGCCGGCACGATGACGCTGGGAGCCGCGCCGGCCCGGTGAGCGTTAGTGCAGAACCGGCTGGTGAACTTGGAAGAAAATACCGTGATTCCCGTCACGCGCCGGACGGCCGGCAGGCCCGGGAACAGCGTGCCTGCCGGGCAGGGCACCGCTCAAGTCGTGACACTGTGCCGGGGACTGGCCCGGCACAGATGGCACGGCCGGCGATAGCGATATGCGCCAGCGGGAACAAGTTCCTGAAAGGGTGGTGGGCTCTGCCACAGTTCTCTTCATAACCTGGAGGGGACATTCAGGCAGGGTTCAGCTACAGATGGCTTACTAGGGATGGAAGCGGCGGACGGAGACCAGCCGGCCGCCGGGACGGGCAGAACCGAGCGAGGCTTACTCGGTCTCGATGCGAAGGCGATGAAGATGCAGGAAGACCAGAGCGGTAACGAGCGGCCTGACGGACAGCAGTGGCCGCCCGAGTACGTCGGCCCTCAGGTCTCTGCGCCCAGTGGCGACACGGCGCCGGGACAAGGCGCGGACAGCACCGCGGCCTTTGGCGGCCCCGTGCACGGCGACACGGTGGCTTTCGGACGGCCGGGCGAGCCGCCCGAGCCAGGCGCGGACGCAGTGCAGCAGCATCCGGCACCGTGGCCGATGAGAGCAGACCACCCGGCGCTGGGTGAAGGCGGCGACAGCCGGCCCGCCGGATACGGGCATCTTCCCGTCGGCAGTTATGGCAAGGCTGGGAATTACGGCCAGCCCGGCGGATTCGGGCCGGCCGAGAGTCATGGCCAGGGCGGCGGGTACGGGCAGCCCCCGGCATCCCAGGGCGAGCCGGGGGATTCCGGTCAGGCCGGCGGCGGATACGGCGCCCCCGGCGGATACGGCGCCCCCGGCGGATACGGGCAGCCCGGAGGATACGGCGCTCCCGGCGGATACGGGCAGCCCGGAGGATATGGGCAGCCCGGAGGATACGGGCAGCCCGGAGGATACGGGCAGCCCGGAGGGTACGGGCCCGGCGGATACGGCACTCCCCCCGGCGGCGGCTACGGCGGCTGGGGCAGCCCGGCCGGCGGATACGGCGAGCCGCCGCGGCGCAAGCACCGTCTGCGGTTCATGGCGCTCGCCGCGGTAGCCATCCTGGCCGCGGGTGCCGGGGCGGGCGTGGCCGTGGCGATGAACAACAACGCCAGCGGCGGCTCTACCGGCGTCTCCTCTAATGACGTTCCCATCCCGGGGAACAACTCGGGCAGTAGCGGCAGCACCAGCTCCAACCTCAACACGCAGGCTGTCGCGAACAAGGTCGAGCCCGGGGTCGTGAACATCACCTCCACCCTCAGCTTCTCGAGCGCGACCGCGCAGGGCACCGGGATGGTGCTCAACCCCAATGGCCTCGTGCTCACCAACAACCACGTCATCGACGGGGCCACCAAGATCACCGCAACGCTGGCCACCACGGGCAAGACCTACACGGCCAGGGTCGTGGGCTACGACGCCACCCAGGACGTGGCGCTGCTCCAGCTCCAGGGAGCCTCCGGCCTGAAGACCGTGTCGGTGGGCAACTCCTCGCAGGTGAACCTGGGCGACCCCGTCCTTGCGCTCGGCAACGCGCAGGGACAAGACAGCACGCCCACCATAGCGCCGGGCATCATCAACAACATGAACCGCACGATCACGGCCGGTGATAGCGGCACCGGCACTACCGAGACCCTGCACGGGATGCTGCAGACCAGCGCCCAGATCCAGCCGGGCGACTCCGGCGGCCCGCTGGCCAACGCCGCAGGCAAGGTCATCGGCATGGACACCGCCGCGAGCAGCTCCAGCACGTCAGGCACCGCCACCATGGGCTACGCCATCCCGATCAACACGGCCCTGTCAATCGCCCGCCAGATCGCGGCCGGTCAGTCCAGCTCGCTCGTCCACATCGGGCTGCCGGGCTTCATCGGGGTCAGCGTCGGCGATCCCAGCCAGGGATGCCAGTCCAGCAGCGGTGGCGGATTCGGCGGATTCGGCTCGGGTGCAGGGCCGGGTGCAGGGCCGGGTGTGCCGACCAGCTCCGGGGCCCTGATCTGCCAGGTCTACTCGGGAACACCGGCCGCTTCGTCGGGGCTGGCCGTGGGTGACGTCATCACCGCCGTCAATGGCCAGTCGGTCTCCAGCCAGAACGCCCTCACCAAGATCATGACCAAGTACAACCCGGGACAGACGGTCTCGATCACCTACGAGAACGCTTCCGGCAACACCCGCACCGCCTCCGTGAAGCTGGTGGCCGGTCCCGCGAAGTGACACCTGCCCGCTAAGCGGGAACAGCGATCCCCTGAGCGCGGGGCCCGCCGGCTCGATGAGCCGGCGGGCCCCGCGCTTTTTTAATGGGGCACCGTGAACCGGTTGCCGCCAGAGGCGCAATAGATAAGCGATGGACGACGATGAGCTGATCGCCGCCGTGGCGGGCGGTGACGACACCGCGCTTCGGGAGCTGTTCTCCCGGCACGCGCCGTGGCTGGCCGCCCGGCTGCGCGCGGTGCTGCCCGCCGCCGACGTGGAGGACGTCCTGCAGGAAACATTCCTGGCAGTCTGGCGCGGCGCGGGGAGCTACCACCCCATGGGCGCCGCGGGCGGCTGGCTGTGGTCCATCGCCCGCCGCCAGGCCGCGCAACTGCTGCGCCGTCGCGGCCCGGCCGCGCTGCTGCTTCCCGCGGTGCTCGCGGCGGACGGCCAGCACGCGGCCGACCCCGCGGAAGCCGCGCTGTCCCGCGCCGACCTGGAGGACGCGGTCGCCGCGCTCGGCCCGCCCGGAGGGCCGGAGCGGGAGGTGTGGCGGCTGATGTACGTGGAGGACCGGCCGGTCGCGGAGGTGGCCGAGCTGATGGGCGTCCCGGTCGGCACGGTGAAGAGCCGGGCGCACCGGGCGCGGCGGCTGCTGCGGGCCGCGCTGCGCGGCAGCGGCCGCGCAGCGGAGGGAGGTGCACGATGAGTGACCTTGGCGCGGGCCGTGATGACCAGACCGTCCCGCAGGGCGCACTGGGGGATGCCGGGCCGCCAGATGTTGACCTGGGCAAGGTGTGGATCAGCGTCGCCGCGCAGGTGTGGCGCCGCGAGCCTGGGTGGCTGGAGCGAGTGGCCGGGCGGGCGCTGCGCTCGCCGGGCCTGGCCCGGGCACTGGTGACCACGCCGTCGCTGCTGCTCGGCTGGGTGATCGCGAGCGCGGTGGTCCTCGCCGCGGGAGCGGGGGCCACGCTGGGCACCGGGACGCCGTACGTGGCCCTCTTCGCGCCCGCGGTCGCGGCCGCGGGCATCGCCTACGCCTACGGGCCGGGCATCGACCCTGCCTGGGAGCTTTCCCAGAGCATGGCGGTCAGCGACCGGATGGTGCTGCTGGTCCGGGCGCTGGCGGTGTTCGGGCTGAACGCCGCGCTCGGACTGGCCGCCTCGGCCGCCTCGGGGGCGGCGGCCGCGGTGACGTTCGGCTGGCTGGTGCCGATGACCGCGGTGTGCGCGCTCGCCCTGGCTGCCGCGACGGTGACGCGGTCCGCGAACGTGGGCGTCGCCGCCGGGCTCTCCGGATGGGCCATAACGGTGCTCGGCGTACGGGCCGGCGGCGGCGGGCTGACCGCCGCGGTCGCCAGCGTCTCCCTCGTCCTGCCCTATCTGCTGTTCGCGGCCGTCTGCGCCGCCGTCGCCTGGTATGCGACACGGATCCCGAGAGGAATGTCATGAACATCGAGCTCACGGACCTGACCCGGCGATTCGGCCGGACCCAGGCGGTGGACGGGGTGAGCCTGAAGACCGGCGCTGGGGTGTTCGGCCTGCTCGGGCCGAACGGCGCGGGCAAGACCTCGCTGCTGCGCATAATCGCCACCGTCCTCCCGCCGACCTCGGGCCGGATTCGGCTGCTCGGCCGCGATCCCGGTGCCTACGGGCAGCGGAAAGAGATCCGGCGCCGGCTCGGTTACCTGCCGCAGAACCTCGGTTACTACCCCGGCTTCACGGTCGCCGAGTTCGTCGAGTACTTCGCGCTGCTCAAGGAGATGCCGCCCGGGCGGGTGCCCCGGGCGGTGGCGGCTGCCATCGAGCACGTGGGCCTCGGGGACAGGGCCCGCGCCAAGCTGCGCACCCTGTCCGGCGGGATGCTGCGCCGGGCCGGGATCGCGCAGGCGATCGTCAACGAGCCGGAACTGCTGCTGCTGGACGAGCCGACCGCCGGGCTCGACCCCGAGCAGCGGATGGCGTTCCGGGCCCTGCTCCGCGACCTCGGCCAGCGCGCCACCGTGATCGTCTCCACCCACCTGGTCGAAGACGTCGGCGCCGCCTGCACTGAGGTCGCGCTGATGGACGCCGGGAAGATTGTCTTCTACGGCACCCCGGATGAGCTGACCGCTCGCGGCGAGGGCACCGGCGCGGCGGGCGACGCCCCGCTGGAACGCGGCTACAGCGCGGTGCTCGCGGCGGCCAGGTCTGTCACGGCGGCGCGGTCATGACCGCCGCGACAGCCACCCCAGTGCGGCATCGCCCGCCGCGCGCCGCCACCGCGGTCCCGCTGACCGCGGCGCGGCTGCTGCGGATTGAGCTGCGCCGGAGCCCGATGCCGCTGATCCTGCCGCTGATCGCGGCGCTGTTCTGGCTTGACTCCTACCGGCCCAGCACGTCGCATGCGCCGCTCTGGATGCTGCGCACGTTCTGGAACATGGGCCAGGGCCACACGATCATCGATTTCGGACCGATCGTGGCGG
>DASQVO010000257.1:0-4754 GCA_035640715.1 Streptosporangiaceae bacterium | reverse complement strand
CCACATCCAGGTCACCCGCCGCCTGCTGTTCGACCCCCTGACCGACGGCGACCTGCACCACCTCAGCGACATCATGACCCGCGTACGCGACCACATGCGCCACCAGCCACCCCGCTCCGCCGCCCCCCGCAAACGCCGCCCCACCCCCACCCCCCCAGCCACCGCTGCGACCCAGGCCTGAGCCGAACTCCCCCGAGCCCGGCCCCGACCAGCCCGGGCTCTGAGCCAGTGAGGATCACCGACCCGCCGCCGGACCGGGCCAGCGCGGGGATGCCGTACTTGGCCAGCCGGAAGCAGCCGCCCGCCCCGGGGGAACAGATCGCCGTCCCCACCACGGTCCTGTGGCCGGAGCATGACCCGCTTTTTCCCCGGGACTGGTCGGACCGGCTGGACGAGTTCTTCAGCGACATCAGCATCCGCTTTATCGACGGGGCCGGCCATTTCGCGCCGCTGGAGTACCCCGCCGAGTTCGCCGCGGCTATCCGTGCGGCCCTGGACCGGACGAGGGGCCCGGAAACCGCCCGGCGAGGCGATCATTGAGCGTGTCACCACGCCCTCGTTCGGTATCTGCTCCCTCCTGAACTGCGGCTTGATGGGCCGCCGGCGGCGAGGCTGTTTCCGCGCGACCCGCAAGCGCAAGCACGCCGCCTTGTCGTCCTTCTTGGCCACACGCCGCCGGTAAGTGAAACTTTGTCATCCGGGTGGGCGCGGGGCGACCATCAGGGTCAAGGAACATGAGGATTCCTTCAGGGCGCTGAAGCGCGCCGGAAACCGCGCGGGCGGGCCGCCCCGGCAACGGGTCAGGTCCGGCGGCGGCCGCCGTCCCGCTCAACTTCCAGATGTCTGGAAGCTGCCGGTGATTCGTTGACTGGCGCGTGGGTCTGCCCGCATCCTCGACTGACGAACCAGGCAGCCGCGTATGCGGCAGGGGGTCAAGGACGGGGGTATTCGATGATTGAGCGCAGGGAAGCGGTGCGTCAGCCGGCGCGTGCTCCGCTGCCGCGGCGGAGCCGGAAACGGTGGGCAGTGGCGGCCGGCATCGCGGTGGGCTGGCTGGTCCTGCTGGCCGTGACGGGTTCTGTCATCACGGCGACCATGCTGCTGGTAGTCATCGCGGGACTTGGCCTCGCGGTCGTACTAGGAGGCCTCCGGGCCCTGGGTGTCACCACGGATCACCCGCGGATACAGCAGATTGCTGCCCGCCGTGGCGCGATGAACAGGACCAACCGTGGCGCGATGAACGGGACCAGCCGTTTATCAATCACAAATGAGCGTAGTAAGCCCTAGCCGGTGATCCGGGTCCGCTACGGCCGGACGGCGGGCAACATCGTGAGCCTGGAGGTCTTCACCGCCGAGATGAGCACTGGTTTGCCATCATGATCCGCTGTACCGGCTGGCCAGTTCGTCCAGGTGGCGCTGCACGGTCGGCCATTCGGCGGCCGTGATCGAGTACCGGGCCGAGTCCCGTACGGTCTGGCCGGCGGCCGTCCGGTGGGCGCGCAGGATTCCCTAGAAGCGTGCGCCGATCCGCTCCATCGCCGCGCGCGAGCGGGCATTGCGCGCATCGGTGTGCAGGCAGACCCGATGTACCTGCCATGAGTCGAAGGCGAGCTGGAGCATCAGGCGCTTCATCTCGGTGTTGGCCCCAGTGCGGATGGCCGAACGGGTCAGCCAGGTGATGTATATCGTTGGTAGCTATCATCTGAGGAGACGTTATGGCGGGCACGGCGATCGCGAGGCTCTTCACTCATGGCAGGAGCCAGGCCGTGCGGCTGCCCAAGGAGTTCCGGCTGCCCGGCGACCGGGTGCGCGTCCGGCGCATGGGAGACGGCGTGCTGCTGGAGCCGATCGCCTCCGATGTCGACGCATGGTTCGCCGAGCTGGACCGCTTCGCGGACGTGCCGCTGTTCGAGGACGGCAGGAACCAGCCGCCTGCGCCCGCCGGGGAGGATCTCTTCGGGTGAATTACCTCCTCGACACCAACGCGGTCGTCGCGCTGCTGCGGAACAAGCCGGCCGGGGTGCGGGAACGGTACAGGGAAGCGGAAGCATCCGGTGACTATCTCGCGCTTTCCTCCGTCGTCTTGTTCGAGCTGTGGTACAGCGTGGCGAGGAGCAGCCGGGCGCAGGAGAATACCGAGCGCCTCAGGGTCTTGCTCTCTGGTGACCTGGATCTGCTGGACTTCGATGACGAGGACGCCCGGACCGCTGGACAGGTGCGCGCCGCCCTGGAGAAGGCCGGGACCCCGATCGGCGCCTACGACCTGCTGATCGCCGGACAGGCGCTGCGGCGCGGGCTGACAGTCGTAACGGCCAACACGTCCGAGTTCAGCCGCGTCACCGGCCTGAGCTGGCAGGACTGGACGGCCTGACCTGGCGGCCTCACGTCTTTTCCGTCTCGGTGTCCATGCTGCCACCAGCAGGACCGCCCGGCGCTGCGGGTTGAAGACGGCCAGTGCAGGCAACTTCCAGATGTCTGGAAGCTGCCGATGATTCGTTGACTGGCACGCGGATTTACCCGCATCCTCAACTGACGGGTCAGACGGTCGCGCATGCGGCGAGTAGGTCAGGGATGGTTTTCGATGAATGAGCGCAGGGAACCGGTGCGTGCTCCGCTGCCGCGGCAGAGCCGGAAACGGTGGGCGGTGGTGGCAGGCATCGTGGCGTGCTGGGTGATTCTGCTGGCCGTGACGGGTTCTGCCATCTCGGCGACCATGCTGATGGTAGCCATCGCGGGACTCGGCGTCGTGTGCGTGCTGGGCCTCCGCGCCCTGGGTGTCACCAGGGATCACCCGCGGATACAGCAGATGGCTGCCCGGCCGTGGCGCGATGAACGGGGCCAGCCGTGGCACGATGAATGGGACGCCCAGCCTGATTTCCAGTTCGCGGACCCCGGGCGGGAGTTCATGCACCCCAGCCCTCAGCTTGCGAACGCTGGCCCTCAGCCCGCCTATCCCGGGCACCCGCCCGTGCACGATCGGCCGCCGTACGGGGATGTCGAGGCTGATGACGGGAGCACCCGCGCGGAGCCGGGCTGGACGGCCGTAAGTGGCATGCCGACAGTCATGGAACAGATCCACAGCCCCATCCCGATGCTGCGGCTGATTACGGGTGACTCGGTGACGGAAACCCGCATGTCCGGCGCCCGTGCCGGGCGGGGAGCCGTTGAACTCGCGCTCCCCCAAGAGCCTACGGTGTCCCGGGAGCATGCCAGGTTTACGTTTTCCGACGGGCAGTGGTGGATCGCCAACCTGGGCATGAACGGGCTCACCATTAATGGCAGCCCCGTGGCTGGTGAGCATCCGCTCAGCAGCGGTGATGCGATCCGCTGGGGAACGAGGCCGGACGCGCTACTGTCCCGGGTCGAGATCGGCTGAGGCTGCGCCGGCGGGGGCGCGGCCGGGTCCGGCTGAGGCCTGCTCTGCTCGAAGTGCCACAATTGTCGTCCAGACATGGCGAGACTGGATGGCTGCGCCAGGGGCGCGCCGTCGTTCGGGAGTGGCGACTGAGTGGCGATGAGCCGGCTCTTTTTCTGGTCATCTGCGCGCGGCGAGTGGGTGAGCTGCCCACCGGATGAGATCACCTGGCTGGACAGGGAGATGCTCAGCGGTAACGAGGATCTCACGCTGCACCGGGCCCCGCGCTGCGCAGGCCTTCGCTATGTGCACCGCCGATGGGAGCTGTTCAGCCGCGACACGACCTACCGGGTGTACCTGGCGCCGCACACGGACGGGACTCTCCTGTCCGCCGAGGCCGTGCAGCGGGCGGCCTGTCGCGTCCTGCCGGCGGCCCCGGCGCACTACGAGGCGCTGCCGGTAGTGCTCGAAGAGGGCTCATGGCTGGTCAGTGTCGGTACCTGGGTGCTGCGGTTGCGGCTGGACACGCCGACGCGTCCGCGCGCCCAGCCGGCCGCCCCGCACAGCGATAGGCAGCCGCCCACTCAGGATGGGAAAGTCCTGGCAAAAGCCTCGGTGGCCAGGCGGGGCAGCCCGCCGAGGGCGGACGCGGTGGCCCATGTACGCAGTTACTTCGAGCGCAACGCCACAGCGCGGATGGCAATGGCCTACTACTACCAGGACTTCATCCTTGGCCTGCCCGCCCCGCAAACGATGCCGATGATGGATGTGGTCATCGCCTTGAACCTGAGTGGGGAAGGCGCGGTGTCTGACTACAAGAAGCTGCTTCAGGGCTTCATCTGGAAGGAACGGGGCCATGCACGTGACCTCGCTGGCTTCCTGCTCTCCAACGGCCTGCTGACCCTCGTCGACCTCGATCAGGCGAGGCAGACCGCGGCGGACAACGAGCGCAGTGGCGTCTGCGAGATGGCGCGGCAGCGGCTGCAGTACCGGCCGAAGGAAACATAAGCCCGGCACAGCCGGAGCCGTTCACGCCTGCCCGCATCGGAGGTCCTTGTGGTTGCCGGAACCCGTCCGCCGCGGCGGCGGTGACGCCTAGGTAGTCACTCCAGCCCCATGTCCGGCGGGTCCGGCAGGGAGAGCCCGGATGCGGTCCCCTCCCTGCCGGGTTGGTTTTACCGCTTACTCGGTGCCGTTGTACTGGTGGTCGGCGTTCTGGCCGCCCGCGTCCTGGTGCCCGCCGGGACCGTCGGTCTCGTGCGAGGTGACCTCGCCACTGGGCTCCGGCGCGGCTGCCTTCGCGTGGTGAACGGCGGCTGCGGGCTTGGCCGCCACCGCCGGGGAGCTCGTGGAGGCGGCGGCCAGCCCGGCACCTGAGGCCACGAGGCCGCCGCTGAGG
>DASQVO010000256.1:0-9733 GCA_035640715.1 Streptosporangiaceae bacterium | reverse complement strand
GCCGAGGCCGCGCTGGCCGCATGGCTCGACTGGCTGCACGCCGATGAATGGGACGTGCCGCCGCCGCGTCCCGGCCTGATCGTCGCCATCCGGCGGGCCGTCCTCATCCGCGCGGTCCGGTCCGGGATGGTTGTCACCCGGAACGGCGTGTGCCTGGGCGTGGATGAGGTTTCCGGCAGGCCGGCCGCGCTGTCCTGGCCGGAGATCGCCGGGGGCGTCCTCGTCACCGGCTCCGCCCGGTCCGGCACCACCACCACCAGTTTCCAGCTCGTGCACGCTGCTATCCGGCTGCGGAAACCGGTCATCGTCGTTAACCTCGGCGGCGGTACCGACCTGGCCGGGCCGCTCTCGGCGGTCTGCGCTGCGGCGGGCGCGCCGTTCTATGAGTTCAGCGCGGCCGGCCCGGCGTCGTACGAGCCGTTCCGCTACGGGGACCCGGCGAGGCGCGCCTCGCTCGTCGCGGCGATGATCAACTGGTCCGGCACCGCCGACCACTACCGGCGGAGCTGCGCGGCCTACCTTCATGACGTGTTTGAGCTGATCGACGCCGCGCCAGCCGACCCGCGGGTCCCCGTGCTCGACGACGTGGCCCATCTGCTCGACCCGGCGGCGCTGCAGGCCCGGATGGAACGCGTGCCCGCCTACCACGCGCGCCGCCGGGCCCTTGCCGAGCGGATCCGGGTGTCGGTCAGCCTGGCGAGAGCCGATCCGGAGATGCTTGTCACCGCGGCAAGCCAGCTCGGGCAGCTGCGGGCATCGCCGATCGGCCAGTGGCTGCGGCCCGGTGGTGCCACGTCCCGTCCCCACATCGATGTCGGCAACGTCGTACGCGAGCGGGCCGTGGCACTGTTCTCCCTCGGCGCTGGCGGCCACGCCAGCGCCGCGGCCAGGCTTGCGTGGCTCATCGGCCAGGACATCCTCGCCGCCGACGCGGACCTGTGCGACATCGGCATCAGCGGGGACGGCATCGCGTGGTTCGACCATTGCGAGGGACTGCCGCAGCCCATGCTGAAGGAGCTGATTAGCAGGGGCGCCGACGCGGGGCTTCCCGTTCTGCTGACGACGACCTCCGCGCGGGCAGGCATGGGCCTGGCGGGTGAGGTCAACGCCCTCGTGATCCATCACATGCCCGACGTCGGCAGCGCCGAGCGGTTCGCCGGGCTCACCGGTGAAAAGCTGGTGCCGGAGCCCTATGGCACGGCTGTTCCCGCCGCGCCGCCGGGTTCCGGGCACGCCGCGGCGGCCGGGGCCAGCGCGGCCGTCGCCGTCACAGACGCGCCAGCGGCCGGCCAGGACCGGCCTCCCCTCACGCGAAAGCCCGTGGTGCCCCCGGCCGCGCTGCAGCAGTTCGGCCGCGGCGAGTTCGCGCTCGTCGTCAGGCGGCCGATGTGGCGGCTGGCGCCGCGGGCACAGACCGTGCCCGCTCGCCTGCCGGGATCGCGCCCGGCCAGGACGGAGGCTGCCGTGGTTCCGGTCGCCCGTGCCGCCGCCGAGGAGGCGACATGACGGCGCCGGCGGGTGCCGGGCCCACGGGCAGCCAGGACATGGCGGCGCCGGCGGGCCCCGGGCCCACGGACGGCCAGCCGCCGCTGTCCGGGGACCGGATATACATCGGCTGGCAGTACGCGCTCATCCACCCGCATCCGGGGCCATCGCCCCGGCGCCCGACGCCCCCGGAGCGGGAGCAGCTCAACCAGGCCTGGGTGGCGGCGCAGCGGCGTGAGGAGAATCTGCTCAGCCGACCGCTCAAGGTCGCCTTCTGCGGCGCGATCGCACTGGCCGGGGCGCTGATCGCGCTGTGGGTGGCCGGCTGGCTCAATCCGCTGCTGGCGGGGCTGGGGATCATCGTGTGCCTGCCCGGCGCCGCGCTCGCCGCGCGCGGGGTCTGGCGTGGTGAGCGGGCAGTGCGCGCGCGGGTGGCCGAGGAGCAGCGCAAGGTCGACAAGATCCGTGCGCTGCAGGAGAGGCGCCTCTTCGAATGGCAGGCTCTGCACGCCAGGCAGGTCAGGGACTGGCAGGCGCGCCGGGCCGCCTATGAGGGGCAGAAGCAGTGGTACGCCGTCTCGCTGCCGCAGACAGTAGATCGCATCGACGTGGCGGGGGGAACGCTGTCCGGCTGGTCGGCGATGCTTACCATGGCGGGGGCTTCCCGGCTGGGGTCCGGCGGCGAGGTCACGGTCGTTGACCTGTCGGAGGGCGCGGTCGCGCAAGACCTCCTGGCAGTTGCCCGCCGGTCGGGCATCGAGCCGCTGGTCTGGGTCCTGCCTGGTGACCTGCCCAGGATCGACCTGGGGACGGGTCTCGGCAAGACGGCACTTGCCGACCTGCTGTCACTGGTCGTTGGCGCCAGCGATGAGCGCGGCTCCACACGGGAGGAGTCCTACGGCAATTCCATTCTGGATCGGGTCATTGATGTGCTCGGTGATGACGCCACGGTCGCGCAGGTCACCGCGGCACTGCGGGTGCTCGCCCAGATCGGCGACCCGCGCGAGGACGCGCGCCGCGGCCTGCTCGCCACGGAGCAGATCGACCGGCTCACCGCGATGTTCGGCCGTAGTGCCGACCAGGTAGTCGTCGAGCGGGCGTGGGCGCTGGAATCACAGTTGCGCAAGCTGGAGGCGGCCGGCAGCGCGCTCGGCACCCTCCCGCCCGCCAGGCTGCGCGTAGTCTCGCTGGACCGGCAGGCCGGCGTCCTCGGCAACAAGGTGCTGAGTACCTACGTTGTCACCGCGCTGACGCATGTCCTCAGGCAGGCGCCGCCCGGGAAACCCTGGCAGCACACGCTGTTCCTGCTTGGCGCGGAGAAGCTGCGCGGCGACGTGCTTGACCGGCTGGCCGACGCCTGCGAGGCCGCGCACACCGGCCTGGTGCTGGCGTACAGGTCGATTCCGGCGAGCGTCAGGGAACGGCTCGGGCGCGGGAACGCGGCTGTCGCCTTCATGCGCCTGGGGAACGCCGCGGACGCCAAGGCCGCCAGCGAGCACATCGGCACCGAGCACCGCTTCGTGCTATCGCAGCTCACCGACACGGTAGGCACATCGGTCACGGATACCACGGGGGACTCCTACACGTCCACGGTGGGAACTGCGGATTCGGTGGCCAGGTCGAGCTCGACGACCGAGACATCGGGCCGCAGCCGCGGACACGGCACCAGCCACGAGAGCAGCTTCCTGCCGCTGCGTCACGGCACCCGGTCCAGCAGCAAGGACGCCAGCTATTCGGTTGGCTTCGCCGATTCCGAGTCGATCACCGAGGGCATCAACTCCAGCACGGCATGGGGCATCAGCACATCCAGGGCGATCACCGGCAGTGAATCACTGGCCAGGTCTGTGCAGCGCTCCCGCGAATTCCTGGTGGAACAGCATGAGCTGCAGCAGCTTCCTGTGAGCGCCATGATCGTCACATATTCCGCCGCTGACGGCCGCCGTGTCGTCGCCGCCGACGCCAACCCGGCGATCCTGGGCCTGCCCACGGCTTCGCTGACCCCCTTGGATGAAGCCGTCGGCGGTCTGCCGGGCGGCCACGGCGAGCAGTCCGGGCAGCGGCCGGGGCCCAAGCGCCCGCGGCCCGCCGGGGCGCAGGGCGGCTCCGGGCCCAGCCGCGAGACCGCCAGCCGGGACGACGCGGATAACACGCCCGGCCCGGATGCCGGCCCCGGCCATGCTCCCTCGGCACCGGTGAGCTGGTGGGCGGGGGAAGATCAGCCGCCGCCGAACCTCGGGCCACCGCCGAAGCGCCTTGACTGGCGCCGCCGCGACAGGTAAGCGCGCGCCGGTTCATCAGCGCGTGCGATGACGGGCGTGCGTGAGCAGATGTGGCTGATTACCTGCCCAGGTGGCGATAACATCGGCCGGGATGAACAAGCTTCCCTTGCGGGCCAAGCTGGCCACGACCGTCGGCGGGGCGGCGAGCAGGGTTTCCCGGCTCGCGGGCCGGGGTGACGGCTCCGTCATCGGCGGTGTCATCGGGCTGCGCCTCGAGCCCGATCTGCTTGCCCTGCTCGCGCAGGACCGGCAGATCGTGCTCGTGACGGGCACCAACGGCAAGACGACAACGACGCGCTTGGTGACCGCAGCGCTGGCCCCGCTCGGTGAGACGATCGCCTCCAACGCGTTCGGCGCCAACATGGAGGCCGGCATGGCCTCGGCGCTCGGCCAGGCGCCCGACGCGACCATCGCGGTGCTCGAATGTGATGAGAAGTACATACCGTCCGTGCTGAAGGCCACCCACGCGCGCGTGGTCGTGCTGCTGAACCTCAGCAGGGACCAGATGGACCGGGCCGCGGAGATCTGGCTGCTCGCGCGGCGCTGGCGGGACGCCCTCGCCGCCGCACCCGGTTGCCAGGTCGTGGCCAATGCCGACGACCCGCTGATCGCCTGGGCTGCAAGCCGGGCGCCACACGTCACCTGGGTGGCGGCCGGCCAGCGCTGGCACGAGGACTCCTGGTGCTGCCCGGAATGCGGCTCGCACCTGCGCAGGGCCGGCGACGACTGGAAATGCGGCGAATGCTCGTTCGGCCGCCCGCCGGTGCGGTGGGCGCTGTCCGGCGATGACGTCATTGACCCGGCCGGGCGGGTGCGGCCGCTGGACCTGGCGCTGCCCGGGCGGGCGAACCAGTCCAACGCGGTGGTGGCGCTGGCCGTGGCCGAGGTCTTCGGCATTGACGTCGCGCATGCCCTGCGCGAGCTTCGCGATGTCACCTCCGTGGCAGGGAGGTACACGACAGTGGAGCGGCGCGGGGTCGCGGTCCGGCTGCTGCTCGCCAAGAACCCTGCTGGCTGGCTGGAGGCGCTTGACGTGCTGCAGCCGCTGCCCGTGCCCGTGATGCTCGCCGTCAACGCCCAGGTGCCGGACGGGCGGGACACCTCGTGGCTGTGGGACGTGGACTACCGGGTGCTGCACGGCCGGCCGGTCTTCGTCGGCGGCGAGCGCAGGACCGACCTCGCCGTCCGGCTGGAGGCCGATGATGTCACCTTCCGGGTCGTCAGCGGTATCGATGAGGCGGTGGACCGGGTGCGGCGCGGCAGCCTTGATGTGATCGGCAACTACACCGCGTTCCAGCAGATCCGCGCGGCGCTGGGCCGCGCGGAGTGATGAGCCGCTGGACCCGCGGCACGGTGGTACCCGGAAGGGAGTGACGATGGGCGTACGACAGGACCGGCAACGGCGGGGACCGAGCGGCCTGCGCCTGGTGTGGGTCTACCCCGACCTGCTGAGCACCTACGGGGACCGGGGAAACCTGATCGTGCTCGAGCGGCGCGCGCGGCTGCGCGGCATGGCCGTCGAGTCTGTCTTCGTCAATTCGGATGAGCCGGTGCCCAGGGAAGGTGACATCTACCTGCTCGGCGGCGGCGAAGACCTTCCGCAGGTGCTCGCGGCGCGGCGGCTCCGCGGCGACGGTGGCCTGGCACAGGCTGCGAGCCGCGGCGCGGTGGTGTTCGCGGTGTGCGCCGGCTACCAGCTGATCGGAACTGAGTTCGGCGGCGCGGACGGCGAGCCCACGGCCGGGCTGGACATCCTGGACATACGCAGCGGGCGGGGGGAGCGCCGCGCGGTGGGGGAAATCGTCGCAGAGGTCGACCCGGTGCTCCGCGTACCGACGCTGACCGGCTTCGAGAATCACCAGGGCGTCACCTGGCTGGGACCAGATGCGGTGCCCCTGGCGGACGTCTCCATCGGGATCGGGAACGGCGACGGCACCGAGGGCGCGCACGCGGGCCGCGTGCTCGGCACCTACCTGCACGGCCCGGCCCTCGTACGGAACCCGGGCCTCGCCGACCTGCTGCTTGGCTGGGTGGCGGGCCCGCTCCGGCCGCTGGCCCCGCACCAGGAGCAGTTCGCGCTTACGCTCCGCGAAGAGCGCTTCGCCGCCGTCGCCTCCTGACCCAGTCAGTAGACGAGCGCCTGGGCGCCGTCGGCGGTTACTTCCGCGACGAACGTCGGGGCGCCGGCGATCCGGATCCCCTCGATGAGATCCCCGGCGCGGATGTCTCTGCGCGCCGCGCACTGTGTGCACACCGTCACCGAACCGGCCGCGAGCACGCCTGCCAGCAGGTCGGCCAGGGGAGCGGCATGCGGCAGGCTGAAGTCCTCGGCCCGGCCGGGAAGCGCGAACCAGGCCGATTCGCCGGTGAGCCAGAGCGACACCTGTACTCCGCTTGCCACCGCCGTAGCGGCGACGGTGAACGCCTGGTTACAGCGTTCCGGGTCGTCTTTGCCCGCAGTGACCTTGACGACGAGAGATCGTGTTGCCACCCCTGCACTCTAACGCCGCTGCCGCCGCACGGCGCGGCGCCCGGCCGTAAAGCCCCGCGGACCATATGCTGCGGTCTATGCACGGCATGCTGAGCGCGGCGGTCGTGATGGCCGCGTTCGCCGGGATCGCCGGGGCAGGCGGCTACGCGGCCATGTGGCTCTACCGCACCGGGCCGGGAAGAGCAGAAGCGCCCGATGAGCCGCGAGCGCCCGATGAGCCGCAATCGGCGCAGGGGCGCGAGGGCCCCGGCGTGCCTGAGGAGGCGGAAGGCCCCGGGGGGCCCGCCGGGCCCGAGGGCCCCGGCGGGGTAGCCGACCTGCCGGATGCCCGGCTGTATGTGCTCGGCAAGCCGCGCCGGCCTGGACGCTGACCGTTGACCGCCAGCCGGCCGGGGGCGTGCGCCAGCGGCCGGTCTACTCTGGCCGGCATGAATGAACACCTCGGCGCTGTCACCGGAGACCCAGGGATCGAGCCGCATCCCGGCCTCGCGCCGCTCACGTTCCTCCTCGGCAGGTGGGAAGGGGCGGGCGTCGGAGGCTACCCGACGATCGAGAGCTTCCAGTTCGGCCAGGAGATCTCATTCAGCCACAACGGGAAGCCGTTCCTGATCTACACGAGCCGTACGTGGCGGCTGGACGCCGAGGGAAGAATCGGCCAGCCCCTCGCGACCGAAGCAGGATTCTGGCGTCCCCAGCCGGACAACAAGGTTGAGGTGCTGCTGGCCCACCCGACCGGCATCACGGAGATCTATCTGGGCGAGATCTCAGCCAACCGCGTTGACCTGGCCACCGACGTCGTGACCCGCACCGCCTCGGCGAAAGAGGTTACCGCAGGGCGCCGGCTGTACGGGCTGATCGGTGACGACCTCGGATACGCATACGACATGGCGGCCGTCGGCCAGCCACTGCAGCCGCACGTCTCCGCCCAGCTCAAGCGCGTGACCTGAGCCCGCCGGCACAACCTGCCAGCTCACAGGTGCCGCCGCATGCCCGGCCCCTGCAGCGGCGTCACGCGGCGCATTACCTGCGCACACTACGCATAGCATGGGCAGATGGCTGACATCCGGGCCTGCGAGCAGTGCGGCACATTGTTCACACCGCGCCGCGAGCACGCCCGGTTCTGCTCTGCCGCCTGCCGGGTCGCATGGAATCGCGAGCACGCCGACGACCAGTGGGTCAGGGCAAGCGCGCTTGACTGGTCCATCACCGCGATGTGTGAGACAACAGAACGGCTGGCCAAGGCCGGGGCATGGGAGCCGACGCAAGCATACGCGGTGATCAGCGAAGCGGTGTGGTGGGTCACCATCGTCGACGCTACCCTCGTGCGCTACCACCTCGAGGCATACGAAAGTGTCCTGAACGCCGGGGCGCCCGCAGAGCGCCCGCTGACCGAGGGAACCTTCGCTGGGCTCCGGTTCGTACGGAACTGGATGGGCATTCACGTAGCTCCGGCTGACTTCATCCAGCCAGGGGAAAACCGTTCCAGCTCTGATGCCGGCCGCATCACAGCCTGGACATGGAAATCACTGCCCGAACCAGCCCTCGCCTCGCTTCCGCCACGCGGGCAGCAGTGGGAGATGACACGGTACCAGGCATACGAAACCCAGCTGGTCGGCCACACCATCGGCGAGACCTTCGGCCGGGCCGCGGCATTCCTCAGACAGGCTTCCGCGAAGGCAACCTCAGCCACGGCTGACCGCACCCACCAGACACTCTGAAAAGCGCCGCTGGGTGGCACGGGCGGACGCGGCCCTGACCGTCTACCTGAACGCGGCGCTGACTGCGCTATCGACGGGTTCGCCCCGGACGCGTTTCGTGTCACCGAATCTACGGTTAGTTACGAAATCTGGGATATAGATGAGAATATCCCCTATGTCTAGCAAGTTCATGATCATCTAGTCTATACTCCAGATGCCGAAAATTTCTGTAGGCGCTCTCAATGCTGCAACGTCGAGGCGGACGCATCAGCGGCATCTTGACATCGTAGTCCGGAAGAATTCGGCGAGCAGAAGCTGCGAACTGTAGGAGCGTGTCAACTGCGACTGGGGTTTCTCCGGTGAGCATGTAGGCCTCGCCGTGCAATGTATGTTCCCGACGTTTACGCCGGATCTCCTTTGCGTGACGTCCACGACTGCCAGATCTCAGCGGTATTCGATGTCACTTTTCCGGCGCTGTGAAGGGAGCGGGTAGATGAGAATGACAGGGATTGGGTGCGGGCATCTGGGTGCCACGCATGCTGCCTGTATGGCGTCGATCGGCCATGAAGTCTTTGGTGTAGATATTGATGAGGAGAAGGTAAGACTGCTGAATTCAGGTAAGGGGTGGTTCCATGAGCCTGGCCTGGACAAGATGCTCGCGGAGAACATCGAGGCCGGGCGCGGGAATTCCCCAATTATCGGAAAATGAGTAGCAGTGTGGGGTGCGGCGTTTAAGCCAGGCACCGATGACGCGCGCGACTCGGCTGCCCTGCAGGTGGCCAACCAGTTGCGGACGCTCGGTGCCGAAGTGACCGTCTACGACCTGATGGCGAGTGGCAATATCACCAGAGTTGTTACTCGGGGCTCAATCACAGGCGTCGAACACCTCGCCGGAGGTGGCCGATGACCAGGACGGAAGTATGGCCTACTCCTGAGGACCGATGGCCTACTCCTGAGGACCGGTTGCCGGGGCCTCGACGAGAAATCCCGCCGTCAGAACCTGTCGGGATGTACTTCGAGCCGGCGCAACTCCACTACACGGGTCCGGAGACCACCGGACAACTGATCGCGCTGAACTACCTGCACAACGTCGCCGCCATTCAGAAAGCGCGTCCACTAAGCCTGATCAAACGGCTGCGCGCACGGTTGCCGTGGCCGCTGTACCTGGTGCTGGTGCTGCAGGCGGCCTTGTCTATACGGCTGGTCTGGGCGAACACCGCGTTCCAGGACGAGGCGTTGTACCTGTGGGCGGGCCACATGGAGTGGGCGCACTGGCTCGACGGCACGCAGATCCCGGACTTCGCGACGTACTTTTCCGGCGCCCCGGTCGTCTACCCGCCCGTTGGCGCGATGGCCGATTCTATCGGCGGTCTCGCCGCCGCCCGGATACTCAGCCTGGCGTTCATGCTTGCCGCGACGTGTCTGCTGTGGGGCATGACGGGTCGCCTCTACGGCGGGCGGGCCGGCTACTTCGCCGCCGCGATGTTCGCCGGCCTTGCCGCGAGCCAGTACCTCGGGGCATTCGCTACCTACGACGCGATGGCGCTGTTCCTGCTGGCGCTGGCAGCCTGGCTGACCGTCCGCGCCAGCGGCCGGTGGAGCGAGCCCCTCATCATCGTGGCTGCCCTGGTGATGGCCCTGGCAGACGCGTCGAAATACGCCGCCGCCCTCTGGGACCCGATCATCGTCGCGCTGGCGATGCTCACGGCCGAGCACGGTGGTTTCCTGCGTCGTTGCCTCCGCGGCGTCCGGATGGTCCTGTACGCGGGACTGATCGTCGC
>DASQVO010000255.1:0-20495 GCA_035640715.1 Streptosporangiaceae bacterium | reverse complement strand
GAGCGGTACGTCGGCCCCGCCATCGCCAAGCTCACGGAGTTCTACCGGACCAACCTTGCCGGCAGCGAGCAGGCCGTGACAGCCTGATCCACTCCACCCATCAAGACGCCGGCAACGAAACAATCCTGCCTCGGCCACCGGAAGCGTCCGCGCAGCTGGGCGCCGGGGTTCTGGTCGCGGGTGGAGACCCGCCCGTAGCCGATCGGCGTCGGCCCGCTTTCGAAACGCGCCCTTCCGGGATCATGGTCCACAACTGGCGGAGCCTGCTGGTGCCCTTGCCGATGATCACTGGCGTCACCACGTTCCAGCCGGACCGCCCGCGGCCACGCCTGCCTGTGGAGGTATCCGCAAGCCAGCGCACGGCGCCCTGACCCGGCGCCGGCTTCCTGGCGTTCCGGTTGCCGAGCTGCCCTGGCAGCGTGCGCAGCGGCAGTGGCTGATGCTGCCGGTCATTGCGCTGCCTGCCCTGGTGCTGCGGCTCATCGCCGCGCAGTCCGGGCATCCGTTTAACCCCGTGCAGTTCCTCGTGGGCATCGCTGCAGTGACCGCAAGCCTCGAGGTTGCCGCGATCGCGCGCTCGTCCATTAGTTGGCCGCCGCCAGCAAAGGCAACCTATCGCTATGCACAGTTGACCACGAACCGCCGTTCGGCGCGGCCTGGCGACCGCCTCGGACGGTCATCTAAGGCGCGCAAGAACGAATGTTCTGTCACGTTGCGTCGGCTCGGTGCGTGCTCAAGATCGCCGGACTGCTGCCTAGCTGCCCTCATCTGCTGGGGAATAGACCTTACTTCGGACGTCGGGCCTGAACTGCTGCTGTCGCGAAGAGCCGTCGGCCTCGATCTGCCTGACCGCCAGAGTGTCACCAGGTCCGGTTCCATGGGCTGTGGCGCATGCGCCGGACGCTGCCGGCAGCGCTCAGACACGCCGGATCGCGTCCCGGCCGAGGTCGGCGAGGGTTGGGTAGCCGTCGACCGCCATCAGCAGGTCGGCCTCCGCCAGGATCGTCCTGAGCACGTGTACGATGCCGTCGGTGCCACCCAGCGCGGCGCCGTACGCGTAGGGGCGGCCGATCCCGACCGCCGTGGCGCCGAGTGCGAGCGCCTTCACCACGTCAGAGCCGGAGCGGACGCCGGAGTCGAAAAGAACTGGCACATCCGGCACCGCCTCGGCCACGTCAGCGAGGCAGTCGACTGCGGCAAGACCACCGTTGGCCTGGCGGCCGCCGTGGGTGGAGACGTAGATGCCGTCGATGCCCTCATCGACGGCCCGGCGGGCGTCGTCGGGGTGGCAGATGCCCTTGAGCACGATGGGCAGCGTGGTCAGCGAGCGCAGCCAGGCCAGGTCGTCCCAGGCCAGCGGTCGCCCGAACATCAGCGCCCACGTCAGGATCGCGGTGCCCGGGTCCTCCTCAGGCGACTTCTGCAGCCGGCTCCGGAAGACCGGGTCGGAGAAGTACGTCGTCAGGCAGCGGCCCCGCAGCTGCGGAAAGTTCGAGGTAGACAGGTCCCGCGGCCGCCAGCCGGTGACCCAGGTGTCGAGGGTGACCACGATCGCGCGGTAGCCTGCCGCCTCCGCCCGCTGAACGAGGCTGGCTGCCACCTCGGGATCGGTCGGGCAGTAGAGCTGGAAGAACCCGGGGGTCTCACCGAACTCCGCGGCAACATCCTCCAGCGGGTCCTCGCTCAGCGTCGAGGCCACCATCGGCACGCCGGTAGCGGCTGCCGCGCGGGCCGCGGCCAGGTCGCCGTGGCCGTCCTGGGTACAGATCCCGATCACCCCGATCGGGGCCAGGAAAACCGGTGTCCCGAAGGTGATGCCGAACAGCTCGACCGACAGGTCCCGGTCGGTGTTTGCCCGTAGCATCCGCGGTACGACACCCCAGTGGTCGAAGGCCGTCCGGTTGCTGCGCTGGGTATGCTCGTCGCCGGCTCCCCCCGCGACGTAGGACCACGTGCCCGGCGGCAGCGCCAGCTCCGCCCGCCGCTCCAGCTCCGCGAACGATATCGGGAGCGAGGGCACCACGCCAGAGAGCCCGGCAAGGTAGATCTCGTTCTGCAGGTCTCCGAAGTTAGCCACCCCGGCGATGCTAGTAGGTCATCGGCCGAAGCCGGGCTCCGACGGCGGACGACGCCCCTGATGAGCCTGCCGCCAGGTACCGGCCGGCCTGCGCTGCTCGCGGGACTTCCTGCACATCCTCGCGGCGGATCTTCAATCTCGTGAAACACGCAGCCCTGGCGATCAGCGCTGGTCCACCTCCGCTGCCTCATCGCATCAGGCACCGGCACTATTCCAGACCCCGAGAAAGGCGCCCGCATCTGCCGCGATGAAGTATGCCGGGATCATCGAGCGTATAAGAGTCGGGCCCGCTACCGCGACGCGAGCCTAGCCTTCAAGCCGCCAGGCAAGACATTGCGGATGCTCGCGGCGTCTGCGAATCAGGCCTGGGATCGATTCCGATGCGTGCTGGCGCCGCAGTGGCGAGCCCGCGCGAGTAACCGCCTGATCTGTACGGGGAGCTGTCGGCCAGTTGCAGTTCGGTCCCAACGGGGCTCCAGATCAAGGCAATCTGTGCATCTCGCATCAAGCGAATCCCTGATCAGGTACGGCGTGTCGGCTTCCTTCATGGTAAAGCCCTGGTAGATGGAGCGATCGGCCAAGATCCGCTTCGTCCGTAGGCAACCGTTCGGTGAGCGTGGCGAGCCACCGATGAGTTAGCCGGCCGGGCAGGGTCTATAACTGCAGGCTGCAGGCTGCAGGCTGTGAACATGATCAGTTAGGAGACCCCATGACCGCCGCCGCACTACCGCCCGTCGTCGACGCCGGCACCTGGCAGCGCCAGCTCGACGCACTGCGTGCCCGGGAGAAGGCCGCGACCCGAGAACTCGACGCGATCGCCGCGCAGCGCCGGCGACTGCCGATGGTCAAGATGCCCGACTACACCCTGGAGGGTGAGCAGGGACCGGTCCGGCTGGCCGACGTCTTCGGCGGCAAGTCACAGCTGATCGTCTACAACCACATGTGGTTCCCCGGCGAGCAGTGGCAGTGCCCGGGCTGCACAGGGTTCACCTCGCAGTTCACCCGGCTGGAGTTCCTGGACAACTACGACGCCCGGTTCGTCATCGTCACCCAGGGCCCCATCGACGAGGCACTCGCGTACAAGCGGCGGGCCGGGAACAAAATGACCTGGTATTCCACAGCGAACAGTCCATTCGGCAGCGACGTCGGCGCACCGCCCAGCGGCGGATTCGCTGTCAATGTGTTCCTGCGCGATGGTGACACCGTGTATCGCACCTGGCACACCAACGGCCGTGGCACCGAGCAGCTCAGTTACGCCTTTGCGCTGATCGATCTGCTGCCCTATGGGCGGCAGGAGGAGTGGCAAGACTCGCCCGAGGGCTGGCCGCAGTCGCCCACCTACAGCCGGTGGGCCAGCTCCGAAGACATTGCCGCGCTCTACGGGCCAGATGCGTGAGGACGCTACCTGCATACGGAGAGACGTGGCATGGGTGGACCCGCTGCAGCTGAGGATCGATGACGGCTTGGGTGAGAAGCGGTGCTCATCTACGTGAGGCCCCTGTATCAGTGATCGCGGTCAACTTATCGCTGAGCGCGCAGGTAGCCGCCGATATGGGCGGCTGATGACTCGCCGGCGATCAGGGATCGAGGCACACAGATCAGGTCGCACTGCGCGCGGGAGTGTCCGGATCTGCCGAGTTGAGTGTGCTATATCCGAGTTTTCCAGGAGGACTGGTTCAGGAGAACAGGGCGCTGTATGCGTTGATTGCGGGCTGTCCGCCGAGATGGGCATAGAGCACGGTGGCGTCGGGACGTATCTCTCGGCGGCTTACTAGATCGATGAGGGCTGCCATGGACTTGCCCTCGTAGACCGGGTCGGTGACCATGCCCTCGGTGCGCGCGGCGAGCCGCATCGCGTCGAGGGTGGCGTCGTCCGGGATGCCGTAGGTGCCGGCGTGGTAGCGCTCGTCGAGGTGGATGTCGTCGTCGGTCAGCTCCTGCCGGACGCCGATGAGCTCGGCGGTCTGCCGTGCGATACGGCTGATCTGGTCGCGGGTCTGCGCTGGCTTGGCCGACGCGTCGATGCCGAGGACGCGCCGCGGTCGGCTGTCTGCGCCGGGGAGCGCAGCGAAGCCGGCGACCATACCGGCCTGGGTACTGCCGGTGACCGAGCACACGAGGATGGTGTCGAAGAAGACCCCGAGTTGACGTTCTTGTTCGGCGAGCTCGTAGGCCCAATTGGCGAACCCGAGGCCGCCGAGGGGATGGTCGGAGGCGCCGGCGGGGATCGCGTACGGCCGCCCACCGGACGCTTCGATTTCCCGTAGCGCCTGCTCCCAGCTTTCCTTGAAGCCGATTCCGAACTTGGCGCGGACAAGCCGGACGTCGGCACCGGCGAGCCGGCTGATCAGGATGTTGCCGACCTTGTCATAGACCGGATCGGGCCAGTCGACCCAGCTTTCCTGAACGAGCACGCAGGTCAGGCCGACCCGGGCGGCCACCGCGGCGACCTGGCGGGTGTGGTTGGACTGGACACCGCCGATCGATACGAGCGTGTCACAGCCCTTGGCCAGGGCGTCGGCGACGAGGTACTCCAGCTTGCGGGTCTTGTTGCCGCCGTAGGCGATTCCCGAATTGCAGTCCTCGCGTTTAGCCCAGATCGACGCACCCCCCAGATACTCGGTCAGCCGGTCAAGCCGATGCACCGGCGAAGGGCCGAACAGCAGCGGATACCGCTCGAACGACTCGATCGGCATGGGCACCTCCAGCAGCACCTAGCGGGCAGACAGATCATCGGCCAGGTCTTCCAGGCTTCGCCAGATCTGCGCAGTGACCTGGATTGCCTGCTCGACGTCACCGGCGGCGCACGCAGCGATCAAGTCATCGTGTCGCTGCACGGAGCGCCGGGCTCGGGCCGAGCTGAACTGGCGCCGTTCCAACCGGCGGATCAGCGGCGTGTACCGCTCGATCGTGGCGGCAACCGCCCGGTTCCCGCACACGCCCACGAGCACACCGTGCAGCTTGTCATCGGAGTCCATCGCCGCATCGACGTCCCCGGCCTGGGTGGCCGCCGCGAATCGGCAGTTCGCCTCACGCATCGCCTCGACATGCCCGGCCGTTAGCAGCGGGACGGCGGTGCGCGTGGCCAGCTCCTGCATCGCGCGTACTACCGCGGCGGCGTCCTGCACCTCTTTCAGCACCAGCCGCGTCACCCGGGTATAGCTTTGCGGCTTCGTCTCCACCAGCCCCTCGTCGGCGAGTCGCGCCAACGCATCGCGCACCGGCGCACGCGACAGCCCGAGCTGCTCGGCCACGGCCGCGTTGCTCACCACCGCCCCAGGAGGGATGTCTGCGCGCACGATTGCATCGCGGATCGCTTCATAGGCCGTGTCGCGCAGCAGCGTGCGCCGCACACGAGGCAACGTCCCCACACTGAAATGTTAGAGATTAGTTCCTCGATCGGCAAGAGCCGTCCCGCGCCGGGCGTCACTTCTGGGAAGCACGCATCTGCCGCGATGAGGTCGTCCACCGCCGACTGTCATGCGCGCAGAACTGGTCTATCGGCGCGCCATCACTCTCGCGGCCGACCCTGTTCATAGGAACTCGCAATCGGCGCTCGGTTACCGCACCACCGGCTGCAGGCGTCACGGAAGGTGATCAGCCCGTGGCCGCAGACCGGGCGCGCAGTTCCGCCTGCGCTGCAGTCCCAGCGCCGGGTCCTCTCGTGGTCGGCGTACCCGGTACCTGGAGTGCTCCGGCCTGCCGCAGCAGCCACCCGCGCCCCGAACGATCGGCACCAGTGAGTTCGCCGGCGGGTTCCGTGAACGGGTCCTGCCTGTGCTTGGCCTGTTCCGATCCTCCCGCCTGCTCGCCGCCAGCCTGCCGGATTCCTGGCTGATGACCATCGACAGCGGCATGATCGAGCAGGCACTGGCCCGCGAGGACCGCGCATCCGCGGCGCTGCTGATGCGCAGGCACATCGAACGCCCGCTACGCGGCCAACAGACCTGGCCCGACCGGGTCGGCGGCTTCCGGCGCGGCTGGGAAGACGCGTCCGGTAGCGACCAGCCGCCCCAGCACGGGACCGGTGCCCTGGGCTGGCTAGCCCGCGTCCACGACCTGCCCGGCCCGGCGACATTCCGCGAACCACGACCGGAATCAACACCCAGCCCGGGACCATAGCGGCACCATGCCAGTCGGTAACGGCACGCCGTCCGCGCCCCGACCACACCAGCAGCACAGTTGGGCATGTGCCCAGCCAGTTTGCAGCCCTCGCTTACGCTACCTCCCTGACGATTCGAAGAACCAGCAGAAATCCGGCGATCGGGAGACCTGAAAGTGACCGGGCTTTCCATGTTTATCCCCGGGACAAGCCCTCCGGTACGGATGCTGGCTGACGCTCGGCAAGACACTGCCGGCACATATCGCCGAAATAGCTTCCCGTCATAGCCCGGGCACTTACTCAGAAATCGTCCGGTTCCGCATGAGGTCAAGGGCGAAGCCCACGTACCTCTCGGCGATCTGCTCAGCGGTGAGAGGACCGTCTGGGCGCCACCAGGTGGGCAGCGCGGTGCACATGGTGACGACGGCGCGGGTGGCGTCGTGCGGGTGGTCGGTCCGGAACCGGCCTTGCCGGATGGCATCCTCGACTTCGCGGTCGACCATGCGCTGCTGGACCGTACGCAGGTCGGCGATTCTGGCCCGGTTCCCGGGATCGAGGCTGCGCATTTCGCTGGCACCGACGAATCCCAGCTCTCTGCGATGAGTGTGGAACAGGGCGAGGTGCTCGATGAGCAAGCTGAACCGTTCGACCGGGTCGCGTCCTTCGGCCTGGGCCGCACGGGCACGCACGAGCAGCTCGGTCATCGTGAGGTCGAGGATCGTGACCAGCATCTGCTGCTTGCTGGCGTAGTAGTGGTAGATCCCGGAGACGGATAGTCCGCAGCGGGCAGCGATCCCGCGCACGGTTGCTCCGTGGTAGCCGATCGCCAGGAATTCATCGAGCGCGGCCCGCAGCACCGGGTCGAAGTCGAGAGGCCCGTAACTGCGCCAGTGCATCATGACCGGCCCTGCAGGTTCGCGCTCGCCCAGTGCCGGGCCGGCGGGGGCTGACTGCGGCGAGTCGGAGCGGACGACCATGTCCAGGATCTGCGCAACGGTCAACTCGAGGGCGTCAGCGATCCCGCTCAGCCGGCTCACGCTGAGCTTGGTGCGGCCGTTTTCGATCTGGCTCAGCGTCGCCGGGCTGACCTCGAGTACCCGGGCGAGGCTGCGGAGGCTGATGCCCTTGGCCATGCGCGCCGCCCGGACCTGAGCGCCCAGCATCTCCTCCGGCAGCTGGGCGCCATTGGTGGTCGTCATCTGCACTTCCTATACCGGTGTTTGGAAATTCTAAACGATCGTATCGATGTCTAACCGGCAACGCGATACTCTTGACAACTTGCGGGCGAAGCATCATCTTCTAAACAATTACCGTGCGAGCGCTCGGGCGCTCAGAGGCTCTGTTCACGGATGGAAGGAGACGATGATGTCTGATTCCCCTGCCATGGCCGACCTGCTCGGGAAGGACGCCCCGACCAACTGGGGAAAGTGGGGTCCCGACGATGAACTCGGCTGCCTGAACTACCTTGACGCCAAGGAGGTCCTGCGCGGCGCGCAGTACATCAGGAGCGGCGACGTGTTCACCCTGCAGATCCCCATGGGCCGCAAAGAGAGCCCTGGTGACCCCCTGTGGCCGGGGCGATCCGGAATCCAGCGCCAGAACGTCCTCGACGAGGGCAGCTGGGACAAGGAAGGGGCACCGGCGTTCCCTGGCGGGCTGCACTACGCGGATGACACCGCGACCATTTTCCTGCAGGGGTCCACTCAGTACGACGCGCTGGGCCATGTCTGGTACGACGGCAAGCTGTGGAACGGGTATGACGCCCGCAACACCGTAGGGTCGATGGAGAAGGCATCGGTGCTGCCGATCGCCGAGAAGGGGATCGTCGGGCGCGGTGTGCTCATCGACATGGCCCGCCACCGCGGCAAGGACTGGCTGGACAAGGGCGAGACGTTCGACCACAACGATCTTGAGGCCGCTGCGGCGGCGCAGGGCGTGGCCATAGAGCCGCACGACATCTTGTGCATCCGGACCGGCTTCATGAAGTACTGGTATGAGCTCAACGACAAGGAGAAGTTCTACGACGGGTTCTGCGAGCCCGGCCTGACCTACTCTCGTGAGCTTATCGAATGGTTCCAGAGCCGCGAGATCCCCAACCTCGTGACCGACACCATCGCCAACGAGGTCACCTACGAACCGGCCACCGGCGTGGCACTGCCGCTGCACTGTGCGCTCATGCGCAACCTCGGCGTGGCCCTGACCGAGATCGCGTGGCTCGATGACCTGGCCGCCGCCTGCGCAGCGGACGGGCGCTGGACTTTTCTTTATGTCGCAGCGCCGCTGAAGGTCGTCGGCGGGACTGGTGCCCCCGTCAACCCCATCGCGATCCGCTGACGCCATGAGTATCTACGACGACAAGCCATGGCTGGCGCTCTACGGTAAAGGCCAGCCAGCCGAGATCACTCCCGAATTCGGCGACGCGCTGGCGATGTTCCGCGCCTCGGTGCAGCGCGACCCCGACGGCGACGCCATCCGGTATTTCGACGGCCGCATCACCCGGCGCCAGCTCGACCAATACAGCGATGCCTTCGCCGCGGGCCTCGTGGACAGCGGCTTCGCGCCGGGTGACCGGGTGGCGGTGTACCTGCAGAATGTCCCGCAGTTCCTCATCGCCCAGATCGGCACCTGGAAGGCCGGCGGTATCGCAGTGTCGGTCAACCCGATGAACCGCGAGCGGGAGCTGGAACTGCTGCTGCGCGATTCCGGCGCCAGGGTGCTGGTCTGCCTGCAGAGCCTCTACCGGGACGTGGCTGCGAAGGTGGTGGCGAACACTGACGTGCAGACGGTCATCACGACCTGCGAACTGGAATACCAGACGCGCAACGACCCGCGTGTCTTCGCCGGGGTGGAATCCATCGATTGCGAGGGCACGACCGACATGGCCGGCCTGCTGGAGCAGTTCGCCGGCCAGGCGGCCCCGGCCGTGACCCTGCAACCTGGCGACGTCGCGTTCCTCACCTACACCTCCGGGACGACCGGGCCGCCCAAGGGCGCGATGACCACGCACCGCAATGTCGTCTTCAATGCTCAGACATACCGTGACTGGATCGGCATCGGCCCGGACGACGTCATTCTGGGCGTGGCGCCGCTGTTCCACATCACCGGCCTGGTGGGGCACGTGGCGATCTCACTGCTCGCCGGAGCCCCGCTGGTCCTGATGTACCGGCTCGACCCGGCGCTGACGATTGAGACCATCCAGGCCGAGCAGGCGACGTTTACTGTCGGGTCGATCACGGTGTTCATCGCGCTGATGAACGCTCCCAACGCCAGCCGGGAGGCCCTGGCCAGCCTTAGCAAGGTGTACTCGGGCGGGGCGCCGATCCCGCCCAGCACGGTCAAGGCGTTCGGGACCACGTTCGGCCACTACATTCACAACATCTATGGCCTCACCGAGACGACCTCGCCCTCGCATGCCGTACCGCTGGGTGCTGAGGCCCCCGTGGACCAGGCCTCCGGCGCCCTGTCCGTCGGTGTGCCGGTCTACAACACGGTGGTGCGGATCGTCGGCGACGACGGCAAGGATCTGCCGCCGGGCGAAATCGGCGAACTCGTCACCACCGGCCCGCAGGTGGTAGCGGGCTACTGGAACAAGCCGGAGGAGACCGCCGCGGCACTGCCGGGCGGTTCCCTGCACACCGGCGATGTCGGGTACATGGACCAGGCAGGCTGGTTCTACATCGTCGACCGCAAGAAAGACCAGATCAACGTCAGCGGCTACAAGGTCTGGCCGCGTGAGGTCGAGGACGTGCTCTACGAGCACGAAGCGGTCCGCGAGGCCGCCGTCGTCGGGGTGCCCGACGAGTACCGCGGTGAGACGGTCATGGCCTATGTCAGCCTGCGGCCGGGCAAGTCGGTCACGGCGGAGGAGCTCATCGCGTTCTGCAAAGAGCGCATGGCTGCCTACAAGTACCCCCGGCAGGTCGAGTTCCTCACCGAAATCCCGAAGACCGTTACCGGCAAGCTGCTCCGCCGCGAACTGCGCGCCCGGCACCAGCAGCACGCCTGACCCAGTGAGTGATGCACAGGCAGGCGGTGCCGGAGCAGGCAGCTCCGGCACCGCCCCGGCAGCCGCGCTGCCCGGGCTCGACCTCGCCGCCCTCGGGAATCACCTGCATGCCGCCGGAATCGCCATCGGCGGGCCGCTGCGCGGCCATCTCCTGGCTGGGGGCCGGTCCAACCTCACCTACCTCGTCACCGATGGCACCCACCGCTGGGTGCTGCGCCGGCCACCGCTGGGCCACGTGCTGGCGACAGCTCACAACATGAGCCGCGAGTACCGCATCCTGACCGCGCTCGCCGCCTCGACAGTGCCGGTGCCAGCCGCAGTCGCTCACTACGGCGACCCGGAGGTGATCGGCGCGCCGTTTTATCTCATGGAATACGTCGAGGGCGTGATCTACCGGTCCGGCGCCCAGCTCACCGCCGTATCCGCAGCTGACGCGAACCGTCTGGCAGACGGGCTCGTCGATGCCCTCGTCGCACTGCACACCACCGACCCAGCCGCGGTCGGGCTCGCCGACTTCGGACGGCCCGACGGCTACCTCGCCCGCCAGCTGGACCGGTGGGCCCGCCAGCTGGCCGCGTCCCGGTCCCGGACCGTCACCGGCCTCGACGGGCTCGGCAGCCGGCTCGCCGCCTCCATCCCTCCGCAGGGCCCAGCCGTGCTGGTGCACGGCGACTACCGGCTGGACAATGTCATCATGGCCACCGGCGCACCCGGGCGGGTGCTCGCGGTGCTGGACTGGGAAATGGCCACCCTGGGCGACCCACTCACCGACCTGGCCGCCATGGTGATGTTCTGGGACGGCCTTGGCGGCCTGGACACCGTCATCACCACTACCCCCGCCGACTACCCCAGCTTCCCTGACCGGTCCCGGCTCCTCGCCCGTTACGCCGACGCTACCGGCGCCAGCCTCGCCAGGCTGCCCTGGTATCTCGGCTTCGCCTACTACAAGCTCGCCGTGATCTGCGAAGGCATCCACTACCGCCACACCCGCGGGGAAACGGTCGGCGAAGGCTTCGACCGCATTGGCGCCCTGGTGCCCGGCCTCGTCGAACGCGGGCGCCGCACCCTGAAGGACTGAGCACCTGGCTGGCAGCGGGGAAAACCGGCGGGCAGCGACGCAGGACAAAGCAGAAAGGCTGAGCAATGGATTTCGCACTCTCCCGCGAAGCAGAGGAAACATGTGCGCGCATGTGGGATTTTATGCGGGCGGAGGTCTTCCCCGCCGAGCCGGTATACGCCCGCTACCTGCGTGAGCATGGCCCGCACGCGTATCCGCCCGTGATGGAGGAACTCAAGGAATCCGCCCGCAAACGGGGCCTATGGAACCTGTTCCTGCCCAGCGAGTCGGGCATGTCCAACCTCGATTATGCTGCCGTCGCGGAAATCTCCGGATGGTCGCCGGTGATTGCACCTGAAGCCATCAACTGTCAGGCACCAGACACCGGCAACATGGAACTTCTGCACCTCTTCGGCACCCCAGAGCAGAAAGGCCAATGGCTGCGCCTGCTGCTCGACGGGGAAATCCGATCGGCTTTCGCGATGACCGAGCCGGACGTGGCATCCTCGGACGCCACCAACATCACCACCCAGATCCAGCGTGACGGCGACGAGTACGTCATCAACGGGCACAAGTGGTGGACCAGCGGGGCGCTGGACGAGCGGTGCGCCGTGTTCATCGTGATGGGCAAGACGGACCCGCTCGCCGAATCCCACCGGCAGCAGTCGATGATACTGGTCCCGCGCGAGACGCCCGGCGTGACGATCGAGCGGGACCTCCCGCTCTTCGGCTTCTCTGACCAGCACGGACACGCCGAGATCGTCTTCCGCGACGTCCGCGTACCCGCCTCTAACCTGATCGGCGGCGAGGGCGACGGATTCATGATCGCGCAGGCACGGCTCGGCCCCGGGCGCATCCATCATGCGATGCGGGCGATCGGCATGGCCGAACGCGCACTAGCCCTTATGGTAGACCGCGCCAAGTCGCGGGTAGCTTTCGGGGAGCATCTGTCCGAGCAGGGCGCCGTGCGCGACATGATCGCGCAGTCACGGATCGATATCGACCAAGCACGGCTGTATGTCTACAAAACCGCCTGGCTGATCGACCGCTACGGGGCGAAGGGCGCCCGCACCGAGATCTCGGCGATCAAGGTGGCCGCGCCGGCCATGGCGACAAAAGTGATCGACCGGGCGATTGAAGTGTTCGGCGCCGCCGGCATCAGCGACGACACTCCCCTCGCCTACTTCTACGCCTGGGCCCGGGCGCTCCGGATCGTGGACGGCCCCGACGCGGTGCACCGCCGGTCCATCGCCCGGGAAGAACTCAAGCGCAAATCGCCCTATATCGGCTGAAACGCGGATAGCGGACAGCGGCTGGCCCTCATCGCCGCAGGGCTTACCGAGCAACTACTGATGAGACGGTGTAGCCACCGGCCAGCCGAACCGGGCCACTCCCGTGCCAGGACACTGCCGCTGCCGATGCCGTAATTGACCGGGTTGCAGGAGCAGCGTAGCCGTGAGCGGGAAACCGGCCGGGGCGTGATAGCGCCCGCAAGAATCTTGACCGCCACCCGAACTACATCCTGGCCGCTTACATGGCCCCGGCACCTGACCAGCCTGCGTCTCCTGCGGTTCAAGCCCGAGAGACACCCGGCATTGCCGAATTGAGGATGTCTGGAACGCGCGTCGAATTAGCCTGGCCGACATGTTCAACGCTGGCCAGCGGACCGCGGCAACAACGCAACCAAGGTAGTTGCCTGCGGGAGGGAACACCGGGGGAAGAACGATGCCGAGTTCCTGAAGTCGTTGATCGATCACGTGGGGAGCCTACGACCTCAACGAGGGGTCCCAGTAGCGACGGCCGCGGAAACATCCGCCGCACTCGCCACGCTCACCCGTGAGGCTGGCCTGCCCGAGGACCAGTTTCACGGCGATGCCTTCGTGCCGGTCACCGAAGCGCTCACCCCTGCCTGACCGCCAGCCAACCCTGGCGGATTTCACTTGACCGTTTCACGCCCGGATCGTAGTTTGGTCACGTTTGCTTCTGCTCTTATTTGACATTTGAGGCGCGATAACGAAAGGCGGTCGGGCGCAGTGACGAGAAGAAAGGCATGGCGGCGGCATGCCGGGCAGGCCGTGGCCTGCCTGTCCGGAATATGCATGGCGCTTGGGCTGGCGGCCCTCCCCGCCGTCGCCGGGACACCGGGAGCAGCCGGGGCACGGGCGGCGGTGCGACAGAGCCCGCCAGGATCGCACGTCAGTGCGCCGACCGACATCAGCAGCGGCTGCGCGGGCCAGAACGCCGAGGTCGAAGAGGCCACGGCACCGCCCAATTACGTGTACGACCTGTGGATCGGGTGCAACAGCATCGGCTTCGCCCGGTCCACCGACGGCGGCAAGACCTTCGGCGCGCCAGTGACCATGCCAGGCTCAGGCGGCTTCAGCTGGGATCCGGCCATCACCGTGGCGCCCAACGGAACGGTCTACGCCGCCTATATGCACCAGGACAGCAGCCACATGTACCCGATCGTCGCTGCCTCCTTTGACCACGGCGCGACGTTCCCGCAAGTTTCCCACCTCACGCCCCCGGTCAACGGGAACTGGGGTGACCGCGACTTCATCGCGGCCGGCCGGAACGGTGACGTCTACGTCACATGGGACTACGGCCCCTCCAGCGCTGAGATGAAGTTCCTGTGCAGCCCGACCGGAAGCTGTGCCTATTCGGCGGGTGACGTGAACGCCGTCATCCAGAAATCCGCGGACGGTGGCAAGACCTGGGGACCCATAACTCCCATGGGTCCCGGCTTCCCCCGCAACGGCGGTTACAGTGCCCCGCTGGTCGTCCAGCCGGATGGCCGCGTGGACTCCCTCTACTGGGGCCACGACGTCAGCCCGGGCACATACGCGCTGCACCCCGGCTACGAGGTCTTCACCTCGTCTCCCAACGGCACCAACTGGCCGGCCCATCCGCTCACGCTGTGGCCGGGCAAGGGCACGATCGCCCTGCCCACCTGGTGGATTGACGGTGACCTGGCCCGTGACTCGGGCGGCGTTCTCTACGCCACCTGGGACACGCAGACCTCCAGCGGAGACATCGGCTGGCTCACCTACTCCGTCAACGGCGGCAGGACGTGGTCCTACCCGGTCCGGGTCACACCGGACAGCGACAACGCGGCGCACATCGTGGAGGTCGCCGGCGGGCGCCGCGGCATTGCCTACGTCGGCTGGCAGACGAATGCGCCGGCGCAGGGATACGCGACGTACGTGCGGCCGTTCTCCATTACCAGAGGCTGGCTCGGACCGGCCGTCCAGGTTTCCAGCCAGTACGGCAACAGCCAGATCTGGCCGGGCGACACATTCGGGATGTCAGTGCTCCCCGGCGGCCGGCTGGCCATGAGCTGGGGAAGCGCGGTCGGCGCGAGCCAGAACTCCGAGATCTACTCCGCCGTCGTGGACCTGCCGGCCGGGCGATAACGGAACCAGGCCCCGGGCTCCCCGCGAGCCCGGGGCACCCGTCGGCCGGTTTCCCAGCCTGTCCGGGGCAGAACAGCTAGCGTGGCCGCTCATGCATATGCGGTCGTCTCTGCGCATTCGACTTCAGCGTGTCGCTGACCGCCTGTTTGCGGGCACCAGCAATGACCGGGCTGAGGCCGCCAGCGGATGACAGGGACGTGTCTTACACTTAGAGGTCGCGCGGATTGGCGTGATCTGCGGCGCTTCGGCGTGTCCTGAGGCGGAACAGGCACAGGTTCCGTGATCATCGGAGTTCCTTCGCTTCGTGATCACGGGAGCCCCTGTGCCTGCCGTCCCATCATGGCTGCTGGAACCGCTGTGGGACCAGTTCGCCGCGCTGCTGCCGGCCCGTCCCATCTACGCGCCCTCGCATCCGCTGGGCTGCCACCGGCCACGGATCCCCGATCGCATCATCTTCGAAAAGCTGGTCCAGGTCCTGCGGTTCGGCTGCTCGTATGAGTCGATCGCCGACTGCACCTGCTCGGCCACCACGATCCGGGAGCGCCGCGACGAATGGATCAAGGCCGGGATCTTCGCCCGGCTCAAGCAGATCGCGCTGGAGGCTTATGACCGCATCGTCGGCCTGGTCCTGGACAAGATCATCGTTGATGGCTGCATCACCAAGGCGCCCGGAGGAGGCGAGTGCGCCGGCCGCAGCCCGGTGGACCGCGGCAAGCAGGGCATGAAGCGGTCCAGCATGACCGACGGGCACGGCATCCCGCTGGACCGGGTGCTAGCCCCGGCGAGCCGGCACGACTCCCCGCTGCTGGCTCCCACGCTGGACAAGCTCGGTGAGGCCGGCCCGCTGCCCAGTGACGTCCGGGTGCACCTGGACGCCGGGTACGACTCACAGAAAACCCGCGACGAGCTGGCCGGGCGCGGCATGACGGGGCAGATCGCCCATAAGGGCGAGAAGGCGCCCATCCAGGCCGGCCAGCGGTGGCCCGTCGAACGTACCAACGCCTGGCACAACGCCTTCACCCGGCTGCAACGCTGCTACGAGCGGCGCGAGGACGTAATCGACGCCTTCTTCGACCTGGCAGACACGATCATCACGGTACGCAGCCTGATCCGCCAGGCATGGGCCACTTACCGATGGGACAGCCGTCCGGCCAGGCGACCGTAATCACTCGCCAATCCGCGCGAGCTCTTATTAAACGCCGGGCCCGTAGGCCTGGCCCGAATCCCGAATTCGCGTGGAACGTACTACTCCAGTTGACGTACTTCAATCGAAGTGGTCTACTTGCAGTACTTCATAGCAAGGAGCGTGTGAGATGCGTCAGAACCCGGCCCGTCGGGCTGCGCTGCTCGACGGCGCCATAGAGGTTCTCGCCCGCGAGGGGGCGCGCGGGCTGACACAGCGCGCCGTCGACAAGGAGGCCGCGGTGCCCATCGGCACCACGTCCAACTACTTCCGCAACCGCGACGATCTGCTCGTCCAGGCCGGCGCCCGCGTCTACGAGCGGCTCAGGCCCAGAGAGGACGCGCTCACCGAGATGTTCGGCCAAGCGCGGGACGCCGCGTCGTATGGCGCGATGCTGCGGGAGAGCGTCGGCAGGGTCACCGCCTTCCGATCCGGGCACCTGGCGCTGCTGGAGCTTCGGTTGGAGGCCACCAGGAGGCCGGAGCTGCGCACGCTGCTCACCGAGCGGGTCCGCGCCGACATCGACGAGAACGTCACCCGGCACGAGGCCGCGGGCCTGCCTGGCGGCGCAGCCGCCGTCCTGCTGATGTACCTGGCCATGAATTGGCTAGTCCTCGAGCAGCTCACACTGCCGGATGTCTTCACAGACGCAGAGCACGACGAACTGGTCACGCAGGCAGTGGAGCGCATCATCGCTCCGTTCTCCACCACCACGACGTGACACCCCGGTGGCGCCCGGCCTGGGCGGCGCACCCCACCACCGTCCACTGCGACCGATCAACGAAGGACTCATTTTGCGTAAGCTCGTGTACTTCATCGCCTCCACGCTCGACGGTTTCATCGCCGGTCCCGACGGCTCCGACCCCTCCGGCACCGGCGGCTTCTGGTCCCCGCCCGAGGACTACCTCCAGCACCTCATCCAGGAGTACCCCGAGACCCTGCCGGGGCCGGCCCGGGCCGCGCTCGGCGTCACCGCCGAAGGCACCCGCTTCGATACCGTCGTCGAAGGCCGCAAGAGCTATGAGGTCGGCCTCGCGGCCGGCGTGACCGACGCCTACGCCCACCTCAAGCACCTAGTCTTCTCCCGGACATTGACCGAAAGCCCGGACCCCGGCGTCGAACTCGTCGCCGACGACCCGGTGGCGACGGTACGGGAGCTGAAGCGCAATGGCGGCAAAGACATCTGGCTCGTCGGCGGTGGTGAATTGGCCGGCGCACTCTACGGCGAGATCGACCGCGTAATCGTCAAACTCAGCCCGCTCACCATCGGCTCCGGCATACCCCTCTTCGGACGGACCACCGTCTTCGCGCCCAACGCCTGGGAGCTCATCGACCACACCGTCCTCAAGACCGGAGCGGCCTTCCTCACCTACGACCGCGGCCCAGGCACTCCGCAGTCCTCCAGCAGGTAGACGCACGAGGAACGCATCCCCGCGCGGAGCCCAGGCGGAGCGCGTCCCTGCGAGTGAGCGGCATGACCGTCTCTCCTGTCGTGATCTCAGCCACTTTCTAAATAGCCAGCCTCGGCCACATAAACGTCCAGCAGCGGCGTGAGCACGACTTTTCATACGGGACGGCGTTATCGAACGGAGCTGGACGGTTCCGGACTTGCGCGGGGGCGGGGCCTCATAGCCTTGTCGGCTGACGGGCTGGCACCTGCCTGCCCCCGATGGCCCGTCACGAGGCCCCGCGAGGGGTCGGGACGCTGGCACCATCGAGAAGAACCGCATCCTCGCCGAAACACACGTCATTCCGCTTCTGGGCGCGGTCAAGCTGCGGGAGCTGACCGCCGACCACGTTGACGACTGGTTGGCCGACCGCAAGAACGTGCTTGCCACACGCAGCCTTAAGGAAGCGCACGCCGTCCTACGCCGAGCGATCAAGCACGCGCAACGGCGGGACAAGGTGGTGCGGAATGTCGCCGAACTGGTCGACATCCCCGAAGGTCGCCCCGGTCGGCCGAGCAAGGCAATGCCGCTGGAACAGGCGCAAGCGGTCATCGAGGCGAGCAAGAAGACGCGCCTACACGCCTACTTCGTGCTCTCTCTCCTAACCGGAGTCCGAACCGAAGAAGCGCGCGCCCTGACGTGGGACCGCGTCCACCTGGAGGCCGAGGGAGAACTACCGCCACACGTCGAGGTATGGCGGTCGGTGCGTAGGGGAGGCGACACGAAGACGAGAAAGAGCCGCCGGACGTTGGCGCTCCCGGAGGAAGTCGTTCAGGTGCTCATCACCCACCGGGAACGACAGCAGGTCATCCGGGATCGTGCGCTCGCAAAGAACCGATGGACGGAAAACGGCCTGGTGTTCTGCGACCGCTACGGCAAGCCGCTGAGCGCGCAGAGCGTGCGGCGAACCCTCGCCGTTGCTCTCCGGTTCGCGGGCCTGCCGGTCGAGTGGACGCCCCGGGAGCTGCGGCACAGCTTCGTCTCTCTCATGTCGGCCCCCGGTGCGTCCATTGAACTGATCTCGCGGTTGGTTGGCCACACAACGACGGCGACGACGGAGGCGGTCTACCGCCATGAGCTACGGCCGGTCATCACTGAAGGAGCCGAGATCATCGGCAAGGCGTTCACCCCGAGAGCGGGTTAATCCGGACGGCTTAGAGCTCGGGCGAATAGGTGGTGTGGTCAGCGTCGTCGTGCTGGCCGGCTGTCCCACCGGTAAGTGGTCCATGCTTGCCGGATCAGGCTACGGACGGTGATGACCGTATCGGCCAGGTCGAAGTAGGCGTCGATGACGTTCTCGCGGCGCTCATAGCATCGTTGCACCGACCATGCGGTCATATGCCTCCAGCGCGATCTGCTTGAGCCGGGCGAAGATCCCGGCCCGGATCCACTCGTCGCGGCGGGCCCGGATCGTGGTGGCCGAGCAGGCCGAGTCGGCGATCGCCTCGTATGAGCAGCCGAACCGCAGGACCTGCAGCAGTTTTTCGAAAACGGCCCGGTCGGCGATCCTGCGGCGGTGGCAGCCCAGCGGGAGAGGGGTCGTAGACCGGGCGGTCAGGAGGCAGTGCGGCGAACTGGTCCCACAGCGGTTCCAGCAGCCATGATGGGATGGCAGGCACAGGGACTCCCGTGATCACAGAGCGTAGAGAACTCCGATGATCACGGAACCTGTGCCTGTCCCGTCTCAAGACACGCCGAAGCGCCGCAGATCATGCCAATCCGCGCGAGCTCTTATTCGGTTTATACCGAATGGCGGATATCGCATGTGGTGCCAGTGGCGAACCGTCACCTCTGTGACGAGACACCGGTGCCAGGAACAGGCAAGCCAGGTGTCCGGCAGGGGCCGGCCGACCGGAGCCGTCGCAGCGGATATCGCCACGTTGGCAAGGATTCCCGGCGCCCCGATTAGAACACGCCGGGCTGGCGACCGGATGCTCAGGCCAGGGCGCGGCCGATGAGGTGACGGTTTTTCTCCAGCGAGCCGGGCAGCACGGTGAAATGCACTTGCCCGTCCTCATCGACTGCCACCACCCGTACGACCGCCTTGGCGTGACGGTTCCCGGCCACCAGCATCACCCCGGGACGGATACGGGAGGCATCGCGGGCGTCGCTCAGGGTGGACCAGCCGAGTCCCTCGTCGTCTTCGTCATTGAGGTCTGCGGTGATGTCCACGCGGTACATCTCAGCCCTCCTCTCGCCAGAGCATGCCTCTAACGTACTGGGAATTGGGCTGCGGAGCGCCAAGGGCAGTGAGCAGTTTGTCCAGTTCCGGGTCGTGCGGTTTCTGCTTCATCGCGATGTTAGGCGATGGTACTGACAGTTTCTGAGTAGCAATCGCGATGTGTTCAATGATCGCCCAGTAAATGAGCCTTACATGTTCCTCGGCAGCGGAAAAGATAAGCGACAGCTAGATGATCCCTGCCGACTCTGTGCGGCCCGTAATCGCGCCGGATGGGCCGTACATCGCGCCCAGAGCATCCAGTTCTGCACACCTCAGATGGCAGACGCAGTGGCTTCGCAGCCGCTCCCTGGTCGTTAGCATTCCGCGCTGGTCAGCCGTTGAGGGAAGCGATAGCGTCGCTGAGCAGGGCGGCGCGCTCGCGGCGGGCGGTGAGCGCGGTCTCCATGTCCACGGGGATGAACCTGGTGACCGTCCCAGGGGCAGCGCGGGCGACGAGGTCCATGTCGGCGCTGATCACGGTGGCGACCATTGCGTAGCCGCCGCCGGAGACGGCGTCGCGATGCAGCACGATCGGCTGGGTACCGCCGGGGATCTGGATCGACCCCACGGCGTAGCCGGCGTCGACGATGTTGGATGGGTCCGAGCCTGCCCCGAATGGCTGCGCTCGCTCTCGCCACTCCACCCCCGGTCCCGCGTAGCGCAGGCCAGCCCGGTCGGCGACCGGCGTGAGCTTCCACTCCGCGGTTGTCAGGTTGGCCAGCCCGGTGTCGCTGAGCCGGTGGTCGTAGAGCCCCAGCATGATCCGGACTTCCTGCCGGCGGCCGAAGGCCGGCCGGAAACGGCCGGCGATCACGGCCCCTGGCGGCATCGGTCCCGCCGGGACGCCGACCGGGACGGTGTCGCCGGCCTCGAGCGTGCGTCCCTGGAAGCCGCCTATCACGCCGAGGGGGTAGGTGGACCGGCTGCCAAGTACCAGCGGCACATCGATGCCCCCGGCGAACGCGATATAGAAGCGCGCGCCGCCGGT
>DASQVO010000254.1:0-4798 GCA_035640715.1 Streptosporangiaceae bacterium | reverse complement strand
TACTCCACCGCGACCGGAACCGAGCCTTATATCGCCCTCAGCGCGGATGATCCGGTCACGGCGAGCGGATGCTCATTCCACCGCGACGTGGTCTTTGCCATCGAGCCAGGCGCCAAGCCGGGCATCATCATGGTTGATCCGCAAGGCCGGGCCCGGCGCTACGCTGACCTGCCACGCGGTGTCACGCCCAACGGGATCGCGTTCGACACCGCCGGCCGATTCGGGCACCGGCTCCTCGTCACCGCTGGCGGCCACGGCGGCACCACGCTGTTCGCCGCCGACTGCAAGGGACGGGTCAGGCCGATCCTGGCTCATGGGCCGGCCGTCGAGGGCGGGATCGTCGTGGCACCGCCGGCGTTCGGCCGCTTCGGCGGCGACCTCATCGCGCCGAACGAGACCAGCGGGCGCGTTTTCGCATTCCAGCCGAACGGGAACGTGGTGACACTCGTGCGCTCCGGCCTGCCCAGCGGGGGCGATATCGGGGTGGAGAGCGCCGGCTTCGTTCCGCCCGGATTTGGCCGCGGCGGTGCCGCGTATCTGGCCGACCGCCTCTCACCAGGGAATAAGCATCCGGGAACGAACAGCATCCTGCGGCTGCCCGGCCCCGGACTCGTCCGGGCCGGCGTCCGCCCCGGCGACCTTCTCGTCGCCACCGAAGGCGGCGCGAAGACGATCGCCGTGCGCTGCGGCAGCTCCTGCACGGTCAGGCACATCGCCGACGGCCCCGCCGTGGCGCACGGCGAAGGCCACATCGTGGTCGCGGCATCAGCGCCCTGACGCCCGGCGCCGTGACATGCCGCGGAATTTCCGCTGTCGGCGCTGACAGCGGAAAGTCCCGGGCGGTGGGGGCTATGGCACACGCGGGCGGGAGCCCGGCTCCTGCTTGGGCATCTGCTGATTGGTGGTCGGGAAGGCGGGCAGCGGGAACTGGCTCGTCTCGAACTGCGCCAGGTTGTACGGCCCGTTCGTGTCGGGCAGCACGGGAGCGTGGCGGCTCGGCTCGTTGAACCGGAACGCCGACGTGAGGTCGCCGACGTTTTCGCGCCGCCACTGGCTGATGTTGGGCTCCATGACCCCGGTGATGCGCTCGAGGAAGCGCAGCTGCGAGGTGTGGTCGAACGTTTCCGAGCACACATAGCCGCCCACCGTCCACGGCGAGACGATGATCGCCGGCACCCGGAAGCCGAGCCCAGCCGGCAGGCCGCCGCCTTCCACCCCCGTGGGCGACGTCTTGAACACGAACTCGTCGGGCGTGCCCGCCGGCGGCGTCTTGGGCAGGACGTGGTCAAACAGGCCGTCGTTCTCGTCGTAGGACAGGATGAACACGGTCTTCGCCCACACGTCGGGGTTGGCCGCGATGGCGTCGATCTTGCTGGCCACGAACGTGGCGCCCGCGTTGGGCAGCGAGGCCGGGTGCTCGTCGAAACCGGCCGGCGGCAGGATGAAGCTGACGGTGGGCAGCTTGTCGTTCATCGCGTCGTACTCGAACTGCCCCACCGGCGTCGGCGCCATCGCGTTGTCGTACAAGGGCGTTCCGGGCTTCGCGCTGAAATACTGGGCGATGTGCTGAAGTGACGGCAGGCCGGTCGCCGATCCTGGCTGATGGTAGAACTTCCAGCTCACGCCGGCCGCGGTCAGCCGCTCCGGGTAGGTCGTGAACGTGTAAATGCCGTTCGGCGCGCTGGTGGTCAGCGACGGACCGCCGAACTGGCCGTTCGGGTCGATGGTGCCGGCCATCCACATGTGACGGTTCGGCCCGGTCGGCCCGAGCACCGAGCAGTGGTAGGCATCACAGATGGTGAACGCGTCGGCCAGGGCGTAATGGAACGGGATGTCCTCCCGCGTGTAGTAGCCCATGGTGAACGGGCCGACGTTGGGGCCGTCGGCGGCGATGTGTGCCGGCAGCCAGTTGTCCATCGCGCCGTTGTTCCACGCCTGGTGCTGCGTGCCCCAGTCGTGGCTCGTCTGGGGGATGGCCTGGGCCGCGGTGGTCAGGCTGTTCAGCCGGTAGGGCAGCAGGAAACCCTCCGGATTGGACAGGTCCGGCTGGTGGAACACCGTACGGCCGTTGGGCAGCCGCAGCGGGTGCGGGTCGCTGAAGCCCCGCACGCCGGACAGCGTGCCGTAGTAGTGGTCGAAACTGCGGTTCTCCTGCATGAGCAGGACGACGTGCTCGATGTCCCGCAGCCGGCCGTTGGACGGCGGCGGGGACGCAAGTGCCGTGCGGACGTTGGGCGGCAGGGCCATCGCGGCGGCGGACATGCCGCCGACGGCGGCGGCCGAGCCCAGCAGTCGCCGCCTGGTAAAGCCTGTCTGTTCGCCCGGATTGTCCGGAATGTTGGTCATCGAAGTCCTTTCACGGTCGCCTTTATGGCGTTGTGATGCACTTCGCCAGATTCGCTCGCCTTCTAGCGTTTCTGTTGATCTTCAGGTGGCCACTGTTTGAATTCCGGCCGAACGCCCCGCCGTGACGCATGGCGAGGACCACATCGTGGCCGCGGCATCAGTGACCTGACGGTCCGCGCCGAGCTAGCCCTATACGAACCTGGCCATGCTGCTGGCACCCTCCCCGTCGGCAACGGCCATGATCACCAGAGGACGGAAGGATGGCTCACCCCACCGCTGACGTGCAGCTTTGATCGTTACTGGTGAGTTTTTGGCCAATTCGCCCTGAAGAGGGCAGCTTGCCCCGGTCGCCCAGACCATGATCGAAGCGGCGAAGGAAGACGAGGACCACCACCCGCCCTGGTGGGACGCGACAGTGATCAGCCACGAGCGGCGGTCCTTTGACATCGCCACCTTCCGGGTGGCGCCCCTTCAGCGGCTGCCTTACGCTCCGGGCCAGTCCGTTGCGATCGGGTCCGAGGACTGCCCGCGAACGTGGCGTTTCTACTCCATGGCCAACGCGCCACGTGATGACGGGACGCTGGATTTCCACGTCCGCATGGTCGACGGCGGCGCACTGAGCTCTGCTCTTACCTGGCGGGCACGTCCCGGCACGCGCCTCAAACTCGGTCCCGCGGTAGGTGCGCTCACGCTTGATACCTCAGGGCGGGACATCCTGATGGTTGCCGGAAGCACTGGCCTTGCCCCGCTGAAAGCACTCCTGGAGCAGATATCTGCGATGGGGAACCCCCCGCGCGTGCATCTCTTCTTCGGCGCCCGTACCGCCGAGGGCCTCTACGATTTGCCCGACCTGGAGAAGATGGCTGCCCAGTCGGGCTGGCTAAGCGTCACCCACGCCGTCTCCGGCGACCCCGGGGACCCACGTTACAGCGGCGAACGCGGGACCTCTGCCGGACACATCTGCGCGCCTACCTCGAGGCCATGGCGCGCAATGTCGAGGAGTGGGAGCGGGCCGAGAAAACGTCGCAGGCCTCGGTCCGCGCGGAACTGCCCCACGCATACCGCAACCATGCATGAGGAGCTGAGCACATGAGCACCACCGCAGGCACAAGCATCTACGATGCGATCGGCGGAGAACCAGCCCAGGTCGCCGTGGTCGACGATTTCTACGAGCGGGTGCTTGGTGACGCCAAACTCGCCGGGTTCTTCGCGGGAACCAGCATGAACAAGCTCAAAGGCAGGCAGGTGGAGTTCTTCGCCGCGGCGCTCGGCGGTCCCCATGCCTACACTGGTGCCCCCATGAAGCAGGTGCACCAGGGACGCGGGATACGTCAGGAACACTTCGACCTGGTTGCCGGGCATCTCGTCGCCGCACTCGGCGCAGCCGACGTCCCAGAGGAGATAATCAGCCAGATCATCGGCGTGGTCGCACCGCTCGCCAAGGACATCGCGTCATAGGCCGGGCCCCGAGCTCGGCTGACAGTCTCTTTACGACGCGGGCTGAAGCAACCGGCCCGTCAAGGTCTGCATTCCGCCCGGGAGCGGCCTACACGAGCTTGGCTGTCAAGACGATCTCGGGGATCCCGGCCAGTGCGCGCGACACCGGACACGTCGCCTTGGCCTGATCTGCGTAGTCCTGGAACTGCTGCTGATCGACGCCCGGCACGTGTCCCACGGTCTCGAGGTCGATGCGTGCCAGCGTCGGGGCGCCGTCGATGTTGCGCAGCTGGACGCGCGCGTTCGTGCGCACCGACTCAGGCACGTGCCCCGCGGTGCTGAGGATGTTCGAGAGGGCCATCGTGAAACAGGCGGCGTGTGCGGCCGCGATCAGCTGTTCCGGGTTTGTCCCCTCTCCCTCGGCGAACCGCGACGCATACGAATAGGCGCCTTCGAAGACACCGTTGCCGACGGTGAGGGTTCCCGAACCGCTCTCCAAGTTGCCACGCCACTCCGCGCTGCCGTTCCGTGCAGTCATCTTGGCCTCCGTTTCTCCCGCTCGGTCACGGGCTCATCGTCATTCGTACCGCGTTGCCGGCCGTTTACGATCGCACGGCACAAGCGCCGCGAGGCGGCGTCCTGCGGAGCGGGTCCTCAGCCGTCGGCGAGTGCCGTCAGTTCATCCTCGGTGAGAAGGCGGGAACGGATGAGGAAACGTACCCCTTCGGGCGCTTCAAGGGAAAAGCCGCTGCCCCGGCCCGGGACGACGTCGATGGTGAGGTGAGTGTGCTTCCAGTACTCGAACTGGGACGCTGACATCCACACGCCGACGGGCTGGGAGATGCCCGGGATGTCAAGGTCGCCGAGATGCACGTCGGAGTTGCCGGTGCGGAACTCGCCTGCCGGGTAGCACATCGGGGAACTGCCGTCGCAGCACCCGCCGGACTGGTGGAACATCAGCGGCCCGTGCTGCTCCGCGAGGCGCCGCAGCATCCCGGCCGCGGCATCGGTCAGG
>DASQVO010000253.1:0-3829 GCA_035640715.1 Streptosporangiaceae bacterium | reverse complement strand
GCTCAACGGTCCTCCCCTCGGCCCCTCGACGCGGTCGTTGCCGGGCGGACCGTGAGCGCCCGGACAGTGGGATCAGCATGTCGCCTGGCTAGACGGGCGGGCAGTCCAAGCGGGCATGGCAATTTCCGCTAGAGACTTTTCATGTGACGCAGCGTAAGGGCTGGGATGGGCGTTGACGAGGATTGGGCCCGGTGTGTCGTGAGATCGCCGGACGGGCCGGTGATATCCGGGAAATCCGCGGCGATGCGGGAGTTTCCCCTCAGCCTGCCCCCGACTTGGACGCCAGGACGACGCTGCGCCAGCGTGACATGAGCCGGTCGGGTACTTCCTCCGCGGTCAGCGCGTAGCACAGGTGGTCCCGCCACGCCCCGTCGATGTGCAGCTGGCGCCGCCGCATGCCCTCCTCGCGGAACCCCAGCTTCTCCACCACCCGGCGGCTCGCGTTGTTCTCCGGCCTGATGCTCGCCTCGAGGCGGTGCAGCCCGACAATGTGGAAGCTGTGGTCGACCGCCATCGCCAGCGCGGTCGGGATGATGCCGCGGCCCGCGAACTTCTGGTCGATCCAGTAACCGATCTGACCCGAGCGCGCCGAGCCCCATACGATGCTGCCGACCGTCAGCTGCCCAGCGAACTCATCACCGAACGTGACCACCCATGGCAGCGACTGCCCGAGCCGCGCCTCACGGCGCATCGCCCGCACCATTGACACGTACGGGCCCAGGCTGGACCTGTACAGCGGGGTCTCCGGGTTCGTCGGTTCCCATGGGCGCAGCCACGGGGCGTTCCGCACCCGGATCTCACGCCAGGTGCGTGCATCCTTGACCCGTACAGGGCGCAGGGTCACTGGTTTCTCCAGTAGCCTGGGCTCGCACAACGTGACGGGCCAGCCGCGCATTCGTCCCACGGATCAATCATTCCCCGGCAAGTCGCAGTACGCCATCCGAACGCCTTCAGCCTGCGAGCATTATTCCCGACCTTTCCAAGCTTTGAATAAGACACTGACGATTAGGCTAATCGCCAACAGTGGCGCCCGCGCCGCCGGGCTCGCCGGCGGCGGGCGTTCTCGGGTGATCGCCGCCGCCTACCTGGTCCACGGCGTGCTGGAGCACCCGCCCGAGAACGGCCATGCCGTCCTTCACGCCGCCAGTGGAACCGGGCAGGTTGACGATCAGGGTGCGGCGGGCCAGCCCGGCGAGCCCCCTGGACAGGATCGCCGTCGGCACGCCCGAGGCGGCCCCGGCCGCCCGGATGGCCTCGGCGATCCCCGGTACCTCGCGGTCGAGCACTCGCCGCGTCATCTCCGGTGTCAGGTCGGCCGGGGTGAGCCCGGTGCCGCCGGTGGTCACCACGACGTCGTAACCGGCCGCGACCGAATCACGCAGCGCCTCCTCCACGGGCTCGCCGTCGGGGATGACCAGCGGCCCGTCCACGACATCGCATCCGGCGCGGCGCAGCAGCTCCACCAGCACCGGCCCGGACCGGTCCGGATAGATCCCGGCGGCTGCCCGGTTGGACACGGTGACCGCGAGCGCGCGTATCATCGCGGGCCCCTGTGCTGGCCCGGGGGGACGACCCCCCGGAACCCCCCGTCAGCTTTCCCGGGCTGGGGTCCGACACACCGGCCGCTGTGCTGGCCCGGGGGGACGACCCCCCGGAACCCCCCGTCAGCTTTCCCGGGCTGGGGTCCGACACACCGGCCGCTCGCCGGGCCTGAAGGCCCGGGCTCGCTGGGCCGGTACGGTCGCCTGTCCGTAGCCCGCGCCAGTGCATCCCGGGTGGTCAGGGTCGTTGCCATGGCCCGCTCTTGCCGCCGGTTTTTTCGTCCACGCGGACGTCGGTGATCACGGCGGCCGGGTCGATGGCCTTCACCATGTCGATGAGCGCGAGGGCGGCGACGCTCACCGAGGTCAGGGCCTCCATCTCGACGCCGGTGCGGTCGGCCGTGCGTGTGGTCGCTGTGATATCCACGCCGTCGTCCCGCACGGCCAGGTCCACCGTCACGCCGTGCAGCCCGATCGGGTGGCATAGCGGAATCAGTTCCGGGGTCCTCTTCGCGCCCTGGATGCCGGCGATCCGGGCGACGGCGAGGGCGTCCCCCTTGGGTACCTGGCCGGACCGCAGCGCCGCAACGGCCTCCGCAGACAGCAGCACCCGGCCGGATGCCCGGGCCACCCGCGCCGTCACGTCCTTACCCGACACGTCGACCATGCGGGCCTGCCCAGCCCTGTCCAGGTGGGTCAGCTCCCGCGCGGCGGAGACTTCGCTCATGCCCGTAGATTACGGCGCGGCAAGGAGCGGGCATGAGCCGCACCTAGCCGAACGAGGGCGAGGGGAGCGCCGAGTCAAGGCAGGCAGAGCACTTCGGTCTCGTCGCCCTCACGCAGCTGCACGACCCATTCCGGGACGATGATCAGCGCGTTTGCCCTGCCGAGGGTCGCTATCTGGTGAGAGCCCTGCCCGGACAGCGGCGTCACCGTGCCGGCCGCCCGGTCGAGGACGCCGCGCAGGAACGACCGCTTGCCTGGGGATGACCGTAGCGGCCCGGTCAGGGTCGCCGCAGCGGTGGGGAGCCGCCGCGTGCGGTCGCCCTGCAGCGCCCCGAGCGCCGGCCGGACGAACAACTGGAACGACACGTAGGCGCTGACCGGATTGCCGGGCAGGGTGAAGATCGGCGTCTGGTCCTCCCCGACGGTCCCGAATCCCTGCGGCATGCCAGGCTGCATCGCGACCTTGCGGAAGCGGACGGTGCCGAGCCGGCCGAGCGTCTCCTTGACCACGTCGTGCTCTCCGCCCATGCTGACCCCGCCGCTGGTCACCAGCAGGTCGGCCCGCAGCAGCTGATCCTCGATCGCGGGCAGCATCTCCAGCGGGTCATCGGGGATGGGGCCGTGCCGGAAGGCCAGGCAGCCGGCCTCCCGGGCGGCGGCGGCGAGCATGAAGCTGTTGGAGTCCCAGATCCTGCCGGGCGCAAGCGGCGTGCCGGGCTCGGTGAGCTCGTTGCCGGTGGAGAGCACCACGACCCGGGGGCGGGGATAGACCTCGGCCCGCGCGCGGCCGGAGGCGGCCAGCACGGCGATCTGCATCGGGCCGAGCCGGGTGCCCCTGGTAAGCAGCACTTCGCCCTCGCGCGCGTCCCCGCCGCTGAAGCGGACTGCGTGGCCCGGCTGCACGGCCGTGCGGATCGCTACCCTGGCGACACCGCCGTCGGTGTCCTCGACCGGCACGACCGCATCCGCGCCGGCGGGCAGCATGGCTCCGGTGGTGATCCGCATGCAGGTGCCGGGCGCGACCGCGTAGGCGCCGGTGTCCCCGGCCGCGACCTCGCCGGTGACCGGCAGCGTGACCGGCGCTTCTGCGGACGCGGTCGCGACGTCGGCGGCGTGCAGCGCGTATCCGTCCATCGCGGAGTTGTCGAACGGCGGCAGCGGGCGGCTCGCCGTGATGTCCTCGGCGAGCACGCAGCCCTCGGCCTCGGTGATGCCGAGCTCGGTCGGCGGCAGCGGGCTGATGGCGGACAGGATGTCGGCGAGATGCGCGTCGACGCTCATCAGCCCGCTGCCGCTGGCGGCGTCGCGGCCCACCTCGGTGGTCACGGCAGCGAATCCAGGTGCTTGCGGAGCCAGGGGACGAATTCCTGGGCCAGGTCGGGGCGCTCGCAGGCGAACTGCACCAGGGTGCGCAGATAGTCGAGCTTGTTCCCGGTGTCGTAGCGCCTGCCGCGGAAGAGCACGCCGTACACGCCGCCGCTGTCCGGCTGGCGGGCGAGGACCTTGAGCGCGTCGGTGAGCTGGATCTCGCCGCCCCGGCCGGGCGGCGTCTGGCGGAGCAC
>DASQVO010000252.1:0-33504 GCA_035640715.1 Streptosporangiaceae bacterium | reverse complement strand
CGGTTCTCGTTCCTGCTGTCCGCGCCCGTCATCCTCGCGGCCGGCGTGCTGAAGATTCCCGACCTGATGGGCCCGCTCGGCAACGGCATCCGCGGGCAGGTGCTGGCCGGCAGCATCCTGTCGGGCGTCGGCGCCTTCCTGACCCTGCGGTTCTTCGTCCGTTACCTTCAGGACCACACCCGTACCCTGATGCCATTCGCCATCTACTGCCTCGTCGTCGGCATCGGCAGCGCCGTATACCTGCACGTCAGGTAGCGCCTCAGGCGTGACGGCCGTCCAACGCGCGACCGGGATCATGTCACACCGGGCACGGACCTGTTGCTAGCCTCGAGTCGATGGCGATCGAGGTCGTGGACTACGACGACGCGTGGCCGGGCAACGCTGAGGCGGCTTGCGCGGAGCTGCGAGATAGCCTGCCAGGGCTGTTGACCGCCATTGAGCACATCGGCAGTACGGCGGTGCCAGGGCTGGCCGCCAAGCCGATCATCGATCTGATGGCGGCAGCCGCAGACCTGGCCCAGGTCACCGCCCGTGATGAAACGCTCCGGCTTCTCGGCTATCAGCATCGTGACACCGGGATGCCCGGCCGCTTGTTCTACCGCCGCGATAAAAACGGCAAGCGGGCCTACCACCTCCACATTGTCCCTGCTGGCACATGGCCGACCCGGAACGAGCTGCTGCTCCGTGATTATCTGCGCACCCATCCGGCCGACGCACAGCGGTACGGCGCCCTGAAACGCGACTTGGCCGTCCGCCACGAAGCATCGGCCGGCTACACCTGGGCCAAGACAGAGCTGATCCAGGAACTGACCGATAGAGCCAGGGCCGCCCGCGGACTGCCTCCGGTCCCAGCGTGGGAAGAGTAAGCGGATCCCCGCCACACGCTGGCCAGCGGCGATAGCCGCTGAGGCGGATCCGGTCCTCGTCGTCCGCCATGGGTAGCAGCCAGGTGATGAGGGGTGTCGGCGTACACGAGTTACCGGACCCACCATAGAATGTTGGTAACGTATAATTTTTTGTGTATGGTAAACATCCTGGAAGGTATCCCATGGCTGTGACCCAGATTGACATCGACCAAGACATGCTTGACCGTGCCATGGCCCTGTCCAAAGCAAAGACGAAGAAGGAAGCCGTCAATCTTGCCCTGCGCTACTACGCCGAGAAGCAAGAACGAGCCGCACGCATTGGCCAGCACTTCGAGCGTGCGCGCCGCTGGGGGGCAGTCGAGGATGCTGAGCGGCTGCATCGCGCCGAGAAGGAACTCAGGTGATCTACCTGATCGACACCTCCGGCCTTGTCCGGCTGCTCCGGGATCCCGGCTTGCAGGACGCCTGGTACGAGGCGATCGACGCTGAAGCGATCGGATCCTGCTACCCGCAACGAACCGAATTCCTCTACAGCGCCAGGAACGCATCCGAATACGACGAGATCACGGAGATGTTCGCTGACCTGTATCCGGACGTGTCCGTGCCGAAAGACGCCGGACGCTGGATCGCTGCTGTCCAGCACCAGATGGCTCGCGCAGGCGAACACCGCAGTGCCTCGGCAGTGGACCTCATCATCGCCGCCACCGCAGCGCATCACGGCTTGACGGTCCTCCACGACGATGCCGACTACCGCACGGTCGCGCGGCACGCACGCGACCTGACCGAGCACAGCATCCACGACATCAGCTGATGCCATAAGCCCTGGCTGCAAGTACGATCCACATCCGGGCCCAGGTACTCGGTCAGCGGCCTCCTGGTGCACTCCGACGGGGTATACGCGGTGGCGCTCTTGGGCTCCTGGGGAGCCGAGAGCTGGCCTGCGCGGCCTTACGCCTCCTCGGCCTTAACGCATGCGCGGCCTTACGCCTCCTGGCTGCCACGGGCCTTTCTGGCCCGGAGGCGACCGCGTTCACGGGCGTCTAGCACGGTCTTGCGCAGCCGCACGGCGGAGGGCGTGACCTCCACGCATTCGTCGTCGGCACAGAATTCCAGTGCCTGCTCCAGGCTGAGCAGCCTCGGCGGCACCAGCCGCTCCAGTTCCTCGCCGGTGGACTGCCGGACGTTGGTCACCTTGCGCTCACGGGTGATGTTGACGTCCATCTCGTCCGAACGCGAGTTCTCCCCCACGATCATGCCCTCGTACACCTCGGTACCGGGTGAGACAAAGAGCGACCCGCGCTCCTGCAGGCTGAACATGGCGTACGCGGCGGCGTTCCCGGGCCTGTCGGCGACCAGCGACCCCGAGGGCCGGACCCGCAGCTCCCCTGACCATGGCTCATACCCCTCGAAGACGTGGTGGGCGATGCCGGTGCCGCGGGTGTCGGAGAGGAACTGCGTGCGGAAGCCGATCAGCCCGCGGGAGGGCACCACGAAGTCGAGGCGCACCCAGCCGGTGCCGTGGTTGGTCATGCTCTCCAGCCGGCCCTTGCGGACCGCCAGCAGTGAGGTGACGGCGCCGAGGTATTCCTCGGGGACGTCGACGGCCAGCCGCTCCACCGGCTCGTGGACCTTGCCGTCCACCTCTCGGGTGACCACCCTCGGCCGGCCGACGGTCAGCTCGTAGCCCTCCCGCCGCATGGTCTCCACGAGCACCGCCAGCGCGAGCTCACCCCGGCCCTGCACCTCCCAGGTATCGGGACGCTGGGTGGGCAGGACGCGCAGCGACACGTTGCCGACCAGTTCGCGGTCGAGCCGGTCCTTGACCAGGCGCGCGGTGACTTTGGTGCCCTTCTCCCGGCCGGCCAGCGGGGAGTTGTTCACGCCGATCGTCATGGAGATTGCGGGCTCGTCCACCGTGATCAGGGGCAGCGGGCGCGGGTCGTCCACGTCGGCGATCGTTTCGCCGATCATGATGTCCGGTATCCCGGCGATCGCGACGATGTCTCCCGGCCCGGCGGAATCCGCCTGCACGCGTTCGAGCGCCTCGGTCAGGAACAGTTCCGAGATCTTTACCCGCTCCACCGAACCGTCCCGGCGGCACAGGGCCGCCTGCTGACCGCGTGAGATCGTGCCGTTGTATATCCGGCAGAGCGCGATCCGGCCCAGATAGGACGATGCGTCGAGGTTCGTGACGTGCGCCTGCAGCGGCGCGCCGGGCTCGTACGACGGCGCGGGAATGGTCTCCCGCAACACGCTGAACAGCGGCTCCAGGTCCGGGGAGTCCGGCAGCTCACCGTTGGCCGGCCGGTTCAGCGACGCGCGCCCCTCCCGGGCGGACGCGTAGACGATCGGGAACTCGATCTGCTCCTCGGTCGCGTCGAGGTCGATGAACAGCTCATAGCAGGCGTCCACGACCTCGGCGATCCGCGCATCCGACCGGTCGACCTTGTTGATGACGAGGATGACGGGCAGCTTGGCTTCCAGCGTCTTGCGGAGCACGAACCTCGTCTGCGGCAGCGGCCCCTCGCTGGCATCCACGAGCAGCACCACACCGTCCACCATGGAAAGCCCGCGCTCGACCTCGCCGCCGAAGTCCGCGTGCCCGGGCGTGTCCACGATGTTGATGACGAGCCCGTCGTGATGGACGGCGGTGTTCTTGGCGAGGATCGTGATGCCTTTTTCCCGCTCGAGGTCGCCTGAGTCCATCACCCGCTCGGCGACATGCGACCCGGCGCGGAACGCGCCGGACTGCCACAGCATCGCGTCCACCAGCGTGGTCTTGCCGTGGTCGACGTGGGCGACGATCGCGACGTTCCTGATCTCGTCGCGTGTCGCCCGGGTCTGCGACGCGCCGGCGCCGGCTGGGCCAGCCTGGAAATGACGTGTGGGCATGCGAAAGTCTCGCTCGGTTCTCTGCGGGGAACTGCCGCGCGATGTGGCAGCACGTCCAGTGTATTCGGCGTAGCCGGCGCGGCGTCCGGCGGCGCCGGCTGGGTGCTGAGCCGCCTCAGGGCCGTCCTGCGGGCCTAAGGCGGCAGGAGGTCCCGAGATAAGGCATTCACCCGATGCGCCCGGTGGGGCCTTACGACGAACCTCGAAGGTGCGGGCGATTGCCAGATCGCCGCGGACGGAGGAGGAAGAAGATGCATCCGGATCTGATTCGCGCCATCGCCGAGCAGCACGTCCGGGATATGCAGGCCACGGCGCAGGACGGGCTGCGCGCCAGGCAGGCACGCCACGCCCGGAAGGCGCGGCTCCGCAGGAGCAGCGCTCCCGACCTGCTCGCTACCGTGCGGATACCCGATTACGTCGACGGAACATTCCGCGCTGACCCGGGGCCGGCGGACGGCACTTCGCCCGGCGGCGGCCCACTGGAGGAGGGCACCGCGCAGAACGCGGCGGCCGGCCGCGACGCCGCCTGAGGTGCGCCGTGACCATGACCGTGCCGTCTAGCGTCCCGCCGGACGGGGAACGGCTGCTCGCCGGGTCCCGGCCGCCCGGGTCTCGGACCGGCATGCCGAACGAGGCGGTGGTGGCACCCGCCACACCGGCCCGGAGCGCCGGCGGGCGAGCGCCTTCCGCCGGGCCGGCCCGGCGAGACGGCCCGGCGGAGCCAGCCGGATTGTCCGATCTGGATGGCATTCTGGGGGGTATGGGAGCACGCGCGGTCAGTACCGTCCTTGTCGGGCGAGCTGACGAGCTCGGCCAGTTGCGGTCGGCGCTCGCGCGGGTACGGGACGGCGAACCGGCGACCGTTCTCGTCGGCGGTGAGGCGGGCGTCGGCAAGACCCGGCTCGTCAGCGAGTTCGCCGGCAGGCGGCCGGGCTCCGGCGCCCGCCTCCTGGCCGGCGGCTGCCTGGAACTCGGCGCCGACGGCCTGCCGTTCGCGCCGTTCACGGCCGTGCTGCGTGATCTCGTACGCGAGCTTGGCGCCGAGACGATTGCCGGGATGCTGCCGGGCCGGGCCACGCGGGAGCTGGCCCGGCTGCTGCCTGAGCTTGGCGAGCCGGCGTCGGACGGTGATCCGGGCGAGACACGAGCGCGGCTCTTCGAGCAGATGCTGGTCCTGCTGGAGCGGCTCGCCGAGCAGTCACCGGTGATCCTGGCGATCGAGGACGCGCACTGGGCCGACCGGTCCAGCCGTGACCTGCTCGCCTTCCTTGTCCGTAATCAGCGGGCCCTGGACGGCGTGCTCATCGTCGTCACCTACCGCTCCGACGAGTTGCAGCGGACGCATCCGCTGCGTCCGCTGCTCGCTGAGCTCGGCAGGATCGACTGGGTCGAGCGCATAGACCTGCCCCGGCTTACCCGGCGGGAGGCCGGTGAGCTGGCTGGGCGCATACTCGGCCGCACCCTTGATGCCGCGTACGCGGAGCGCCTGTACCGTCGCACCGAGGGAAACCCGTTCTTCCTCGAGTCGCTGCTCTGCTGCCCTGAGGACTGCGAACTGCCGGACTCGCTTCGTGACCTGCTCCTTATCGGCGTTCGCCGGCTACCGGAAGAGTCCCAGGAGGTATTGCGGGTGGCGAGTGCCGGCGGCGAGCGCGTCGGGCATGCGCTCCTTGCCGCCGTGACGGGCCTCGGCTCCGATGAGCTGGCTCGTGCCCTGCGCCCGGCCGTTACCGCCAACACGCTGGTCACTGACGCCGATGATTATGTGTTCAGGCACGCCCTGATCCGTGAGGCGGTGCACGAGGACCTGCTGCCAGGCGAGCACGGCCGCCTGCACGCCCGGTTCGCCGAGGCCATTGACGCCGATCCCTCGCTCGTTCCGCCGGGCCGCGCGGCCATCGAGATGGCCCACCACTGGTATTCCGCGCACAATGTGACCTGGGCGCTGATCAGCGCCTGGCAGGCGGCGGCGCAGGCGGGCCGGGCCGTCGCGCATGCCGAGCGGCTTGCCTTGCTCTCGCGTGTCCTCGAGCTGTGGGACCGGGTGCCCGACGCGGCGCAGCGGATCGGCGCGGAGCACGCACAGGTCCTTGAGCAGGCCGTTGAAGCGGCCGACGATGCCGGCGAGGCCGAGCGCGGGATCGCCTTCGCCAACGCGGCTCTGAAGGAACTGGATCCAGCGAAGGAGCCGGTCCGGGTTGCGGTCCTGCTGGGCGTCCGCAGTCACTTCGGCCATCAGCTAGGCCGTCCGGTTGACCCCGACGACGTTAATCAGGCTCTCCAGCTAGTTCCGGCCGATGTCTTCCCCGGCGCGAGGGCTCGAATTCTCCTCGAATGCGCATTGAAGGGACAACATAACCTGCAGGACCGCGCCCTGGCAGAGGAGGCGCTGGCGCTGGCCCGCCGGGCGGGCGATGACGCCCGCGAGGCCTGTGCCCTTACGACCCTGGCCGCAGCTGTGGCTGGCCCGGGCGGTATGGCGAGGCAGGGCAGCGAGCCCCTGGAGCTAATCGCCCAGGCACGCTCGATCGCCGCACAGGCAAGGGCCTATGGGGAGCTACTGGGCGCCGCGATCAACGAATCTCATCTGCTGCAGGGCGCGGGCGAGCATGAGGCCGCCGCCGACGTCGCCCGCCGGGGCATAGCAAGTGCGCAAGGCTACGGCCTCGCGCGCACCTCGGGCTCGGTCCTGGCAATCAACCTCGCGGAGCCGCTGATGTCCCTGGGCCGCTGGGACGAGGCGACCGAGGTTATCGAGCGGGCGATGGAACTGTCACCGCCGCCGCTGCACGGCGCGGAGCTGGAGGTTGTCGCCGGCTTGATCGCCGTGGCGCGCGGGGATGTGGATACCGCGGCCGAGTTGGCTTCCGCCGCGCACGGCGTACGGGCAGGCGCCCGGTTCAAGGACGCGTACCAGCTTCCGCTGGCCGAACTGGAGATCCGGCTGTTCCTGGTGCGCGGCGACATCGCCGGCGCTGTTACCTTCGCCGCAGGAGCGCTCGGCGGCTTCGACCTGTTCGCGAGCAGTCCCCGCTACGGATGGCCGGTGCTTGCCGCGGCTGCACGTGCCTGCACGGTGGCGCTGGGGCAGGCGGCAGTGACCCGCGATGAGCCGCTGCGCGGCAGCGCAGAGACCCTGCTCGACCAGCTCCGCGTCCAAGCGGAGAAAGTGGAATCGTTCGGTCCTGTGCAGCAGGCCTACCGCCTGACCTTCGCCGCGGAAATCCTGCTGGCGGAACGTTCCATGGCAGATGGCGGCCCAGCGGCGGCTAGGCGGCCAGGCACCCCGGCACAGGCTGCCGCCGTCTCAGCGATCGCCGAAGCGCACGTAACCGGGTCGGCAGCGTCCCCCCCGGCACACGCCGACGCGCGGACCGCCTGGGACGACGCGGCTGCCGCATGGGAAGCCGTCGGACAGCCGTACCCGCAGGCGGAGGCGCTGCTCCGCGCCGCTGAGGCGGCAATGGCTCAGGCCGACCGCGACGGGGCGGCCGCGCGCCTGCGGCGAGCCGCCCCGCTCGCGGACCGTCTGCGGCTCGGCCCTCTCGGCGACGATATCGCCAGGCTCTCCCGCCGCGTCCGGCCAACCGATGACAGGGCTGCGGACGGCGGGATCCCTGCCAGCTCGCACGGACCGCTCGGCCTCACTGCCCGTGAGCTCGAGGTGCTGCGCCTGGTGGCGGCCGGCCGGAGCAACCGCGAGATCGCCAGCGAGCTGTTCATCTCGGCCAAGACAGCGAGTGTTCACGTCTCGAACATCCTCGCCAAGCTGAACGTCAGCAGCCGCACTGAGGCGGCGGCGACGGCGCACCGGCTCCGTCTCTTCGACTCCGCCCCGGCGTCGTGAGTGAGCCACGAGTTCCCGGCACGTTCTGGTCCAACATATGTATTGCCGGTCATATGTCCTCGACATATGATCGGATATATGAAGACGATGATCGACATCGATGATGAGGCGCTCGATCTGGCCGCTAGGGAACTGGGCACGACGACGAAGAAAGAGACGGTCAACGCCGCACTCGCCTTCGTGGCAGAGCGGCGCCGCCGGATCGAGCAGCTCCTTGACGATCCTTACGCCCTGGGAATCGGCCCCGATATCACCGATCCGGAGATCATGCGCCAGGCCCGGCGGTGACCACACCGGCAGAGCCCGGGCAGCTTTACCTTATTGACACGTCGGCGCACGCCCGGGTCAACCAGGAGAAGGTACGCAACATCATCGCGGGCCTGATTGCCGACCGCGCCGCTGCCACCTGCGTAACAGTAGACCTGGAGGCCGGTTACTCCGGTCGCGACGTAACCGACGTCCGGGCAATCGCACAGCGCCGCAAGGCCCTCTACGTCCCGCTTCCCATCAGCGAGGCGATCGCTGAGCGAGCCCGTGACGTCCAGGTCCGGATGGCCGCCAGAGGGCACCACCGCGCCGCAGGAGTGATCGACCTGCTCACCGCCGCGGTCGCCGAGCACCACGGCGCGGTGATCCTGCACTACGACGCGGACTTCGAGCACATCGCAGCCACGACCGGCCAGCCGCATATGTGGATCGCACCGCGCGGCACCCTCGACTAGAACCGCGAACGACGGTCGCCCGGCCCGCGCCCACGCCCGGGCCGGAACGGTCAGCTGTTACCGTTGTTGACGGACTGGATCTCGTTGACGGCGACCCGCCGCGTCCAGGTCAGCCCGTTGAGCTGCGCGCCGGGCACCGGCCTGCAGTTGGCCGGGGGAAGGCCGCCGCCCGCGACCGGTGCCCAGCAGGCCTGCCAGTTCATGGTCGCCGTGATCTGCCACGTCGCCGGCGCCTGGAACGTCACGCCGCAGTCGATCGGGGTGCCGGGCCCTGCCTTCGCAACGAACTGCGCGTCGTTAATCTCGCGCGACCCCAGGTAGCCGCAGTTGCTGGTGTCGGGTGTGTAGCCCGATCCGCCGGACGCGCTGACCTGCAGGCGCGACGCGACAGCCCAGACGGTCACGGTGGTGCCGGCGAGGCTGCCGGTGACGGTTACATATGGCTGCCCGTTGGGCGCGGTCTCGTACATGTTGTTCTTGTTCTTGTTGTTCTTGTTCTTGCTGAGCAACGTCACCCGGACGAAGGTCGGCAGGTTGGTGAAGGTCTTCCCGGAGGTGGGGTTCAGCATCATCTGGCCGGCCCCGGGGATCCCCATCTGGGTGAACACTAGCTGGGCCATCGTCTGCGGCGGTAGCTGAATCCCCGGTAGCGGCTGCCCGGGCGGCACGAACACGTACAGTGGCATTTTCAGGCACTCGTTAATCCCTGCCTGTCCCGCCGCATCGTTGACCGGCAGCCAGTACCACTCACCAGCGGGCGGTGGATTCTGCTTCAGGAAATTATCGGCCTGCTGCACCGACTGATTAACTTCAAACTGAGTGCCCGCATTATTCGGGTTAGTACCGAATTCCTTGATGATCGCTTTACTGCCGGTCGTCGCGTTGCCGATCGGTTCCCACAGGCAGGGCGGCGGCGGGATGTCAACCACCATGTTGTTGGCACCCGGTGAATAGTTCGCACCACTGTAGTGGATCATACGTTCCAGCATGGTGGCGCAGCTGCTGCCTGTGGGACACCAGACGGTGGTGGTGGTGTTCCCGGCACTTGCGGGCACGGCCACCAGGGCCGGGCCGATCAGCGCGGCAGCGATAGCGGCGATCACTACGATAGAGCGTTTCACGGCTTGCACTCCTTCGCCCGCGGGTAGTAAACGGGGGGAAGAACGGCGACCACTTTCCATGCGCCGCTGGAGTCCTTGGCGAGCTGGTCGGTATAGCGGTAATAATGCTGATCGGCCGGCTGGTTGCCGGGTATGACCTTGCCGGTGTGCAGGCTGGTGTTCGATGACTGCGCATTGTCGAAGCAGGCGGACACGTCGAGGTCGGCGGGGACCGTCGGGTCCTGCAATACCGTCATATCGAAGAAGCGGATCGTCCCGGTGAAAGACTCCGTGGTGACGTCGGGCTGGGAAAGCGCCTGCTGCACCTCGGTCTGCATCGCCGGGCTGACGTAGGCCGTCCAGTCCTGATTCACGCCGCCGGTGTACTCGGCGTACAGGTAAGCCAGCTCATAATTCTTATCGGTGAGCACCGCCTGGGCCTCGCCGGCATTCGATGGCAGCCAGTTCGTCATCACCATGTGCACGTTCTTGCCGAACGGTGGCATGATGACCGAGTTACTGCCTGGCGCCCCGGACGCCCTGGACGCGGCGGCCGCCGGCGCTTGCGATGGCAGGCTGCCCTCGGGCTTGAAGGTCGCCGTAGTGCTGCTGCCGCTACCCCCGCATGCGGCCACGCCGAACAGGGCCGCGCATGTCAGCGCTGCCCCCACGCATGCTTTCCGCATCATGCCTCCACTGGCACCCGTACCAGGCTCCCGCAGCCTCGCTTCCCCTTATTCTCTGCGGGCACATGCTGATAGATCCTGTCGCAATTCCCAGACAAGCATCGCATAACGTACCCGAACCGTGCGCCTATGCAGCCGCCGCTGTTACCGAGATGAAGCATTATGTGATCCTCTGTCTGATCAGCGGCCACATGCCCGGAATCGTTACTGCGTGCCGGAGCGCCCAGTTCGGTCTGCCCGCTCACCGGCCGCGCCGGGGCGGTCACTCGCACCCGCATCCGTTCGGTATCCAATGTCTTCTCCACCGGGCGGCCGCCACGTCAGGCGGCCGAGGTCCGCCAGGACGGGAGCAGCTCGTCGATGAGCGCCTCGGTTTCCGGTGCCATTCGCGGCATCACCTCATCCAGCGCGGCACGTGCCGACACCTCGCCGACGACCGCGCGCAGGACATGTTCCTGGCCGGTCGCTGCCGCGCCCAGCAGCAGGCCGCGCCAGAGCATCTCGTCGTTGAACGCCAGCCGCAGCCCGGCCCGCGCGGCGTCCATCGCGCCCTGGGCGTCACCCGCGACCAGCCGCAGGGCCGACAGCCGGTGTGCCGCGTCGGCGACCAGCGCGGTTGCCTCGTACTCGAAGCTGTCTGTGGCCAGCCACGAGTACCGGCCCGGGTCGCGCCCGTCGAGCACCTGGCCGCGGACCAGCCCGAGCGCCCGGTCCAGGGTGGCCGCCTCGTCCTCCGCGTTGCCGGCCTCCTTCGCGTGGCCTGCCTGGGCGAGCAGGGCACGGAACACCAGCCAGTCCACCCGCACGCCAGATCCCAGACGCAGGCGCCCCCCGGCGTCGGTGGTCAGATTGGGGCGGCCCACGTCGTCGGTCCCGAGCCACGCCTGCACCCGCGCGAGCATCGCATCACGCACCTCGGGCTGCACGCCGCGCGGCCAGATCGCACCGGTCAGCACGTTGGGGTGCACGCCAGCGGGATGCGCGGCCAGGTACACGACGAGTTCCGTGGCGAGCGAGCGCCGCTCGGCCTCCATGGGGCCGGGAGCGTGGATCTGCACCGGCCCGAGCAGGCCGATCTCCACCGGCATCCGCGAGCCGGGCACCAGCTGCGCAGCCGGCGCGGCGTCCACCGACGGGTCGGTCAGGGGGACGCTCGCCCCCTCGGTGGCCGAGCGGAACAGCTCCACCACGGCGCCGTACTGGCCGGCCGGGAGCAGCTGCGCCTTCAGGTCGAAGCCGAGCACGTCCGCCTTGAAGCGGCCTTCCTCGGTGATCTCCCATGTCCAGGTGGCCCCCCGGATGTCCCCGGCGACCACGTAGCCCGCGGCGGTCCGGTGCCTGGTCCGTGCCAGCGTGAGCAGCCGCTCCCGCTGCGTCGGGGTCGGCGGCACCGCCATGATCAGGTAGTGCGGCGCCCAGGCGTCCGCGTCGGTGGTCCGGGACCGCCCGGTGAGCACGGAGTCGCTGCCGGAGGAGGCGAGCGCGTGCTCGATCTCCGCGGCGCGCGCCTCCATGGCCGGCAGCGCCTCATCGAGGGTGGCGACGGCCGTGACCCGCTCGGGCGCGAGCATCACCAGCTCCTCGCCGAACCCGACGAGCGTGATCCGCATCCGGTCCGACCAGCGGTTCGTCGCGAGTTCGACGGCGAGCGCGGCCAGCGCCGCCTGCACCGGCCGGTGCGGCCCGCGCACCGCGATCAGCCCGTGCGCGACTTCGAGGTCGACAAGGATTCGCCCGGTCTCGTTCGTGCCGATCGACACGAGCCCCGGGTAGGGCGCGAGCACGCCGCTGGCGGAATCCAGCTCAAGCCGGGCAACGGCGGCGAGCGGCAGCCGCCATACCTGCCCGTCGTCGGCGGCCGTCCATGGCGGCGGCGGGCTGGGGTCGGCCGGAGCGACCCACAGGTCCAGGTTGTCCTGCCCGATGTGCGCGGCGAACACGGTGGGCAGCGCCTTGCCCTCGGCCGCCAGCGCCCGCGACAGGTAGCGCAGCCCGGTGTCCAGCAGCCGGACCGACGGCTCGTCCGCCCCGATCCGCATCGCGCTCTCGGCGACCGCGGCCTCGCCCTCGGGCGCCGCGATCCGCTGGCCGAACGCCCGCCGCCACAGCTGCTCACGCCGCCGCCGCCCGAGCGCGGCAAGTACGCCGGCCGCGAGCAGCGAGGCCGCGGAAAGCTCGTAGGGGAACTGCGGCGTGGACGGGGCCGGCTGGTCCGGCGCGGCGAGGGTCCCGTCCCCGGGACGGACAGAGATGCCCGCCGTGCCGGCTCCGGTGGTTTCGCCGCCTCCGGTGGTTCCCGTGATACCCGTGGTTCCCGCGCCGGTGCCGCCGACCGCGCCGCCCTGCTGCGCGGCCGGGGCGTGGTTGACCGCGGCGCCCGGGCCCGCGGCGTTTCCGCCTGCGGCGGCCGGCTGCGTCACGACCTCGATGCCGGGGCCGTAGGCGTCGCGTGGCATCCGCAGGATCCAGCCCGGCCGGATGAGGCTGGCGATGGTCAGCTTCGAGCCGTCCGGCTGCACATGGTCCTTGTTCAGCTCGAAGATCTCTTTGTAACGGCGGCCGTCGCCGAGATGATTCTCCGCGATCTCCCACAAGCTCTCGTGATAGCGCCCGGCCGGCGGCTTGACGACGTAGACCTTCTCGGCGCCCGGCGCCTGCGCGATGGACGGCTGGGCCACCTGCTCGGGCGGAGCCGTCTGAGCGCCCTGGCGCACCGCGCCCCGGGTACTCGGGGCGGCCGAGATCGAGTGCTGGGCCCGCGGCGTCCCGGCATGCGCGAACGCGGGCGACAATGCCGCGCTGGCGGTGAACAGCAGCAACGCGGCGGTCACGAGCCGGTGCGCCGCCGACTGCGTCGGCCCGGCCAGCGGCACCTGTGACGGCACCCCGACGTTGCGGACCGCCGCCTTGATCTCGACGATCACGCACCACACGAGCTGCAGCCACGCCAGCCAGATGACGACTGAGAGCACCTTCAGGATCGTGGAGATGTCGAGCTGGTGGGTCAGCGCGGACAGCCCGGGCGCCGTGTGCGGGAATGGCAGCCCGACGACGGTGACCAGCGCGATCGGCACGCCGATGAGCAGTGCGGCGAGTGCCGCGATCGCGAGGACCCCGGCCAGCACGTCGCCGGGCGTGCGGGCCGGCACCTGCACGGGTTTCCTCAATCCCGGAATCGGCGGCGCCATCAGCACACTCCTTGTTGAACTGCGTTTGCGTTCCCGCATTCGGACGTGGCGGTCCCCGGGGCGGACTCGGTGAAGGTGCCGAGAATGCCCCCTCCGATCAATGGTTTCGTGACCACCTGCACCGAGACCTGCACCCCGGCCGGCCCGTATTGCTGGCACGAGGTCATCGTCACTGTGGTGCCGGACAGGCCTGCACCATACTTCTGCACGACCTGATCGGCGTCTCCGCAGGCGGTCGCCCAGTCGATGCTGACCGTCCCGGAGCGCAGGCTGGCCGGTTTGATATCGTCGGCCGCGGCCCGCGCGGCCTGGCCGGCGATATCGGCGGCCCGCTCCCGCGCGTTCATCGCGTTGCCGCCGTCGACGATGAGGGCGGTCAGGAAGACGACGGCCACGGCGAAGACCACGGTGAACACGGCGACCGACCCGCGGTCGCCGGACGTGGCGGCGTTTCCGGGGCGGGCTCTCGCGAATCTCATCCGCAATTCGCGCTCCGGCACATGTAGGGATCGAGCGGGGCGACAGCCGTGCCGGTCACCGGCGACGCCGCGCTGAAGCCGAGGGCGGTGAACGGGCTCATGTTCACGCTGCAGGTCACCGTGACCGTCACGTCGAGGACGCCCGGGACGGTCTGGGTACCCGCGGGGAAGCCAGTGACCCCCACGTTCGTGGTGCCCGCGTCACACCAGCCGGAGCTGGTCAGGTCGGCGTCGGCGGCCTGCTGCGCAAGCGTCACGGCGTCACCCGGCGTCCGCGCGATGGAAGCGGCCCGGGCGGCGTCCCGCGCGGCGCCATCGATGGCGCCGTGCGACTCGACCCACCGGCCGCCCGCGCCGACCAGCAGCAACAGGAGGACCAGGGCGGGGGCGATGACCACCAGCTCGACCGACATGGACCCCCGGTCACCGCACCTTGCCCGCAGGTCCCGCCGGGGCGGTCGCCACGGGCTGGCCGTGCCCGTGCCGGCCGGCCGGGCCGGCGCCGATTCGCCCGCGCGCGTCATCATCCGCAGGTCCCGGGCAGGGCCGCCGGGCGGAAGCACTCGACCGGGCCGCCGGCCGTCTCCGTGATCGTCCACTTGATGCCAAAGAGGTTGAAGACGGAATAACCCATCGGCCCGGAGACGGTGACATACACCTGATTCGCCGGGCTGCCGTGGGCGTTGGCGCTGAGGCTGCTGAGCAGGCTTGTGTTGAGGTCGTCGTAGTACTTCACCGACGCCTGCTCCGCAATCGCCTGCCAGCTGCCGGGAGACAGCACCGCATACTCGCGTGCCTTCTGCGCTCCGGCCTGGGCAGCCGCCAGCGCCGCCTGCCGGGCGTTGAACCACAGGCCGAACTGGACGATCAGCATAATCACCATGAGGAAACCCGGCGCCAGGACAGCCAGCTCCACCACACTGGCGCCGCGGTCGTCCCGCCGCAGGCGCGGCCAGAGCCGGGATTGTCGACGCATGTCCTGAGTTCCCCAATGGAGTGGTCAGCCGTGAATCCGGCTGCTCTCGGACGACACGAAGGTCTTGATCACGGCCAGCAGCGCCACGGCGATGCCCAGGATGACCGCCGTGATAATGGCCAGCTCCACCGCGGAGGCACCCCTATCCCCGTTCTGGCGTGCCTCAGCCAACTTGGTTCTCCGCGCGCTGAGGAATGCTCTCAGGTATGTGTGCAATGCGGTGCTGAAGTGGTACATAGCTAACTCCCGAATCTGCAATGCGGCAGAGAACTCACTAATGTCCTTGGACACCGAGCAGCACTCCTACGACAGGGAAGACGAGAAAGATCAGAAAACCCGCGACCAGGAACATCTGGGCGACCAGCATCGATTGTGATCGCTCACCCGCCTGGCCCTCCAGGTCGGCCAGCTCGCGGCGGCGCAGGCTGACCGCGCGGGCCGTCAGGGACTCCCGCACCTTGGCCCCGTCCTCGGCGACCAGGCTGAGCGCCGCGGCGAGGTCACGCAGTTCGTCCACGCGGATCTCCTCGGCCAGCGCGCCGAGGGCCTGCCACGGGGTCTGCCCGGTGATCCTGGCGTTACCGAGGGCCTCCCTGATGCGCATCATGGACCAGCCGCCGCCGATCTCGCTGGCGGCCATCAGCGCCTCGGGCACGCCCCGGCCGCCGGCCAGATTCATCCCGACCAGGTCCAGGAAGGCCCCGACCGCGTGCCGGAAGTCCTTCCGCCGCTGGGCGGCCTTCTGCTTCACCTCGATATAGGGCAGCACGGCGAAGATCACCGCCAGCACGAGCCCCAGCCAGATCGGGATGATGATCGTAACGTGCATCCCGATCACCGTCATGAGCAGCAGCAGGATCGGCCCGATCAGGAAGCCGAAGACGGCGAGCAGCACACTGGTGGCGAGGAAGCTCTCGAAGGACTTGTCGGCCAGGGCCAGGTCGTTCCGCAGCGCCGGGAACTCCCAGCCCTGTTCCTTGCAGAACGCGGCCAGCCCCAGGCCCAGCCGCCGGGTGACCTCGCTTTCCTTCTCGGTGCGCATCCGGCGGCCGGGGACAGCGGCAGACGGCCGGGCGTCGAAGGCGGCCAGCTGCCGGGCGAGGCTGACCTTGCGCGGTATCAGGGCGATCACGAGCAGGAAGATCCCGGCCCCGATGATCGCGCCGACGATGATCCCGGCCGTCATGCCGCGCCTCCCCGCCAGGCCGCGACCGTCTCCGGCGCCTCGGCGGGCACCCCGGCCGGGGCCGGCTCGGCGAGCAGCCGCTCCGGCGCGTCGAAGTGGGCGAGCCTACGCAGCCAGAAGAACCCCGCCGCATAGAAGGCGCCCACCACCAGGAGCACGCTCTGCCCGAGGGGGCCATCGTAGACCCGCACGTAGCTGTGATTGAACACGGCGAGCAGCAGCGCGACGGCGACCGCGACCAGCACGACGATCTGCACGCTGCGGCGGGTGGACCGGCGGTCGGCGTTGATCTTCCGGCGCATGTCCAGCTCCTCGCGGACCGAACCGGACAGGCCGCCGAGCAGGTCACGCAGGCCGGGCCCGCGGAGCCGGGCGTTGATGATGAGCGCCGCGATGATCAGGTCGGCGCCGGGATCGTCCAGGTCGTCCGCGAACCGGCGGAGCGCGTCCGGCATCGGCATCCGGGTGTGCAGCCGGTCCACCAGGCGCGCCAGCGGTTCACGCAGCGACGGCGCGGCGGCCCGCAGCGAGGCCGGGATCGCCTGCTCGAGGCCGACCGCGCCCGCGATGGTGTCCCGCAGCGACTCGGTCCACGAGGCGAGGCCCTCGAGCCGGGCCATGGCCCGGCGCTCAGACGTCGCGCCGCCCAGCGAGCGCCAGCCCAATGCGAGCAGCGCGATGCCGGCCCCGGCGACCACCCACCGCGTCGCGAGGAGGGTGAGGACCCCCAGGATCAGCGCGACCGCCCCGCGCGCGCCCACGACGTCGCGCAGCGCCTGCTCCAGCTTCCGTGCCCGGGCGCTCTTCGGCTTGGCGGGCATCCCGCGGATGGCCATGACCAGCAGGAAGACGCCGCCCCCGATCATCCCGCCGAGCAGGAGGCCGAGCAGCGGGAACGCCAAGGAGTAACTCATGCCCATCCCCCGGTCGCCGCCGGGTCGTAGCCGTAGTGCATCAGCTCGTCCACGCAGGAGATCGGGGCATGCCGCACGGCCCGGCCGTCCGGGCCGGGCGCGAACACCTCGCTGGACAGCACCCGGCCGTCCACCCCCGTCACCTCCCGGATGCTGTTCACGAACCGGCGCAGCCGGCCGCCGCGGGTGTACTCGTTCCGCTTCTGGATGAAGACGACGAAGTCGATCGCGCCGGCGATGAGCATGTGGGTCGCCTCGACCGGGAGCCGCTCCTGTGCCTGAATGGCGTAGGTCGAGATACGGTTGAAGACCTCGAGCGACGAATTGGCGTGGATCGTCGATAGCGAGCCGTCATTGCCCTGCGTCATGGCGTTGAGCATGGTGACGATCTCGTCGCCGAGCACCTCGCCGACGATCACCCGGCTGGGGTTCATGCGCAGCGAGCGGCGGACCAGATCCGCCATGCTGATCGCCCCCTGGCCCTCCATGTTGGGCAGCCGCTCCTCGAACGCGACCACGTTGGGGTGCAGCTCGGGAAAGTGGTCCAAGCCGAGCTCCAGGGCCCGCTCGACGGTGATGAGCCGCTCGTCGGCCGGGATCTGGTTCGCCAGCGCGCGCAGCAGCGTCGTCTTGCCGGCGTTGGTGGCCCCGGCGATCATGATGTTCTTGCGGGCGCCGACCGCCGCGGCGAGGAACGAGCCGACCTCCGGGCTCATCGTGCCGTTGCCCACCAGGTCGGCCAGGAACACCTTGCCCATCCGGGAACGCCGGATCGAGATCGCCGGCCGGAGCGTCACGTCCATGACCGCGGACAACCGGGAACCGTCCGGGAGACGCAGGTCCAGCTGGGGATTGGCGGTGTCGAACGGGCGGCTGGACAGGCCCGAGTAGGCGGCGAGAACCTGGATCAGCTCGACCAGTTCCTCGTCGCTCTCGGCCACCGGTTCACCCATTACCTCGCGGCCGTCCGCATAGCCGATGAACACCCGGTCGCACCCGTTGATGTCGATGTTCTCTATCTGCTGGTCTTCCAGCAGCGGCTGGAGCCGGCCGACGCCGAACAGGGCCGCGTGGATGGCCTCGGCGAGTTCCTCTTCCTCCTGCGCGCTGAGGGGCGGGCGGCCCGCCGTGATCTCACCGCGGGCGAATTCTTCGAGCACCTGCGAGATGAGCGCCCGGGCGAACTGCCGCTCGTCCTCACCGGACATCGGCGGGATGCCCGCCGCCGCGTCCAGGCGGCGCTGCTCGGCGAGCCGGTCCCCGACCTCTCCGCGAAGGCGCTTGACGACACCATGGTCCACGGCCGTCACCGCCCCTGCTGGCCGTTGGAGGGCTCACCGGCATGCCTGCCCCGGGCCGCCCTGTCATCGGCGGGCACCGGGGCCGCGGCAGGCAGCGGCTGAGCGGGCCGGGCGGGATGCTCGTAGCTGGCCGGCTCCAGTGCCCGCGCCGCCTGCGGGGAACCGGTCCCCAGCGGGATCCGGGCTGCCTGCGCGGCGGTGGCCTCGTGCGGCACCGACGGGGGCATCCGGCCGGCCGCCGGCTCGGGCGGATACCCGGCCCGGGCGGCGGCGTTCCGGGCCCCGGGCTCGGCAGCCCAGGTGGACGGGGACTCTTGCGGCTCGGCGGCGCCGGCCTGCGCCTGGCCACCGGCCGGGCCGTCCTGCGGCATCGACGGCAGCCGGGACGCGAGATGCTCCGCGATGTCCCTGGCGGTCCTGATGAGCAGGGACTTGTCGAGCTTGCCGCCCCATTCGCCGCGGAGCAGCTCGGCGCCCCTGGGGTCATCGGCCAGCCCGCCCGCGATCCGGGCGGGTACGTTTACCTGCCCGAGCGCGTGCCCGATCTCCCCGGCGGCGGTCTTGAGCTGCTTGTAGTCCGCGATGACCACCACGTCGGTCCCGGCGCCGGGGCGGCCGCGCTTGCCGATGGCGGCCGTCACCGCCGCAACGCGGTCGCGCAGCCGGACCACCTCCCCCAGGCTGGGCCGGGTGACCAGCACGACCAGCGCGGCCTCGGCCAGCAGGTCATAGTGCGGGCCGTCCACTCCCAGCCGGCCGCAGTCGGCGATCACGTCGGCCTGGGCATTGCCCGCAAGCACCCGCCCGACGGGCCCCCAGAGCAGGTTCAGCCCGGCACCCTGCTCCGCGTTGGTCACGCCCGCCAGGACATCGAGGCCGCCGTTCAGCTTCTGGGTGTGTTCCCACGCCTGGTGCGGCTGAAGGCCCCGGCGGGCCGCGACAGCGAGGCTGAGCAACCCGCGCCGCGGGTCGAGCCGGCCGCCATCGGCCGCGGGAAGCCGGTAGACGAGGTCCCCGCCGGCCGGGTCGCATTCGGCGAGCAGCACGGGCCGTGGCCACACAGCGGCGAGCGCCAGGGCGGTCGTCGTGACCCCCGGCGCTCCCTTGTCCGCCGCGACAGCAATCAGCGCCATGGCTATCCCGCCGCCGGCGCGAGCGCGCTGCCTGGCGCGACAGCGATGCCGATCGTGCCGTTCGAGGCGTTGCAGGCGACCTCGCCGACCGTCGTCGAGGTCGCCGGGGTAACCGCGACCTCGACGTCCGCGACAGCGCTGCTGGACGTGGCGGACGGAGAGGAGATCTTCAGCACGATCGCGCCGCTCGACAGCAGCTTGCCCGGCGAGCCCAAGCACCCCCCGCCCGCGTTACCCACTTCATAGATGTTGATCCGGTCGCCGACGGCGAGGCCGACCGGAAGCTGCCCGTCCTTAAGCGCCAGCCCGAGCACGTCCTTGCCGTTGGTCAGGGTGTTCGCGGATACCGCCATGTCCGGCGTCAGCAAGGTGCCCGCCGGGATGTTGATGCTGGCAAAGGAACGCGCCACCCCGTTCGCCTCGGACCAGGGCACATAGCTGATGCCGGAATTCGCGGCGATCTGGACCTCGCGCATGTCGGCGGAGGTTATCTGCTGCCCCTCACCCACCGGCTGGCTGATCTCGATGGCGGCGACGCGCTTGGCGCTGCTGGTCATGAGGTAGCCGACGGCGAGCGCGCCGCCCAGGATCAGCAGGACGGCCAGTGCCGCCAGGGCCGGCTTGCGCTCACGGGGCACACTGGGCAGCTTGCGGGCCGCCGGCGCGGTGGGTTCCGCCCACGGCGCCTGCTCCAGGCTGGGTCCCCCGCGCTGCATCGTTGTGCCACGGTCACTGGACATCGGACTGGCGTCTCCCCTGCCTACTGCACCTGCCTGGCGGCACTACCTGACGTCGCTGTCCCCGTTCGTAGCGGTGCGAATCTATCCCATGAGGTGCGATTTTGACCATCATTTTGACCAACCTGGTAACGGTATGCCGCCTGATCATGACCGTGCTGCGATGTCGAGTAACCATTGTGCGGGCGAGGGCTGGTGAGCGCTAGACCCCGATCCCGCCTATCTTCGGGACCGCGCCCGCGTCCGGTTCAGCCGCGCCGTCCCCTGATCGATCAGCCGCCCACGGAGGTGACGGCGGGAGCGGCGGAACACGACGCGGGTCACAGCGGCACAGTATCCCCCATCATCGCCCGCAGGCGGCGGCCGGCCGGGAGGTGCTGATCCTCCTGCGCTGGCCGCCTCAGCACGGGGCGGGTACACGGCTGCTGCCGCGGGTGCGGGGCGCATGCTAGAGAGCGGCCCGGGTCCCGATGACGACCGTGGCGTCCAGCTCACCGGAACTGGCCACCCGCGGGATCAGCCCGTCGCCGGCCAGGATCTCAGCGGCCTGCGGTGCCTGGTGCCCGGTTGTCTCGGTCAGCAGGTGGCCGCCGGGCGCCAGCCACCGTGGTGCCGCGGCGGCCACCCGCCGCAGGACGTCAAGCCCGTCCGCGCCGCCGTCGAGCGCCACCCGCGGCTCGTGTATGCGGGCTTCAGGGGGCAGCAGCCCCACCTCCCCGGCGGGGACGTAGGGCACGTTGGCGGCCAGGACGCCGACGCGGCCGCGCAGCGCAGCGGGCAGCGGCTCATAGAGGTCACCCTCATACACCCGGCCGCCGCCGGCGGCGACGTTGCGGCGCGCGCACCGCACCGCGGCGGGGTCGATGTCGGCAGCGTGCAGCTCGATCCGGCCCAGGGCCGCGGCCAGCGCGGCGCCCACCGCACCCGAGCCGCAGCACAGGTCAACGACCAGCGCTCCCGGCCCGGCGAGGGCGGCGGCCTGGCGGACGAGGAATTCGGTGCGGCGGCGGGGTACGAAGACCCCGGGGCCCACGGCTATCCGCAGGCCGCAGAACTCCGCCCAGCCGATGACCTGTTCGAGGGGCAGCCCGGCGGCCCGCTGGTCCACCATGGCCGCGAGATCGGCCGGTGTCCGCGCCGCGGAGATGAGCAGCTCCGCCTCGTCCTCGGCGAAAACACACCCGGCGGCCCGGAGCCTGGTGACGATGACGGGAAGAGGGAGAAGTGATGGTGAAGCAGGCATGGGAACCTTCCGGGACGCCGATGGACGCTCCCGTGATCACCTATGCCAGACGGGCCACACGGCCGCTGGATGAGAGCACCCGACCTGATAGAGCGGTAATGGGTCTCACCTCCTCGGCTTGTTCACTGCTGGCGACAGTAACACACGTGCCGTTCCGGAGCTCTGCGTCGACGGCCTGCTGCGAGTCACCCGGCCGGCGGCAGCCACGCCCGCAGCATAACCACACATGCACATGGTGAGCTGCAACGATACGGTCAACATTGCACACTTCCGGCGTGGAACTGGTTGCGGGGCACCTCCGCCGGGTGCGATGCTGCGATCATTGGCACTCCACGCACATTCTGCACACAGGGGGTGGCGTATCTCGGCAGGCACCGGGTCGGCGATGGCGGCACGCAGCGAACGGATGCCGCCCCGCCGGGCCTACGAACCATCAGACGTTCGCGTTTGTGGCCGGTTGTGAGGGCCCGCGGAGGCAGAGGGCCGCGGAAGCATCCGCCCACGGGGCGGCAGGCGAGCGCGGGGGTGCGCCGGTACCGCCGGCGTCCCGGGCATGGCGTGAGCGTCTCTCGCCAGGAACGCATGAAAAGCGCCAGGAACGCACGGACAAGCGTTATTCACAACCGGACAGCGACCACGGGCCCAGGCCCGTGCGAGCGGCCGGTGCCGGAGTCACGGCGAGAACCGCCGCGGAGCCTGGATAACGCGAGCACCGCAGGAGCACTGTGCAGCCCGCGGCGGCAGCAACCGCCGCGGGCCGTTTGAACAACGCGAACCATTGAACAGGCACAGGAAGGACCCCGTAGTGGCAAACGTCAACGTCACCTACGCCGACATGCAAGCCGCCGCGAATCGCCTCAACGCGGGCGAGAGCCAGATCAACGGCGACCTCACCAACCTGCAGAACATGATCAACAACCTGGTGCAGAGCGGTTACGTGACCGACTCCTCCAGCAAGCAGTTCGAGCAGTCCTACACGGAGTTCACCCAGGGCGCCCGCAAGATGATGGACGGCCTGAAGGGCATGGCCCAGTACCTGAACGCGGCCGCGAAGGCATTCCATGAGACGGACACCCAGCTCTCGGCCGCCCTCCACAAGTGACGGCCCCCGCGGGGTGACCGCACGCCTGCACGTGAGGGGGCCTGCCGCCCGGCAGGCCCCCTTTGGCGTGCGTGACCCGCGGAAAGCCGCTCCGCCGCGCGCGGGCGCGGCGGCGATGTCGCGACAGTGAAGGCCCCGGGCCATAGGACATCGCGGGCCAGGGGACACAGGGAAGGACGACGATGCGGCTGGCGCTGACGGTGGTGTCACCGGCGGCACGGCGGCAGGCCGACGTGGTGCTGGAGGCGGATCCGGCGACACCCGTCGGCGTGCTCGCCGGGCACCTTGACCGCCTGCTGCACTCCGGTGCCGGCAGCAGCGCCGCGTCCCGGCCGGGGGAGCCAGCGCCGGGGGCGGCGGACCCGGGCGCGCACGTCCTGCCGTTCCCCGGCCCGCGGGAACCCGCGGCGACTCCGCTGTACGTGGACGGCCGGCTGGTCCCGCCGGCCCAGGCGCTGGGCGACACGCCGATTAGGCACGGCTGCGTCATCAGCCTGGGCGATCCTTCCGGATGCCTCCGGCCGGAGCCCACCGGGCTGGTAGAGATCCAGGTCGCCGGCGGCCCCGCCGCCGGCAGCGTGCACCGCCTCACGCTCGGCGAGGCCGACATCGGCCAGGCCGGGGCCGCGCACATCCCGGTCGCCGACCCTCGGCTCCCGCCCGCCGCGCTGCGCGTGTCGGTGGACGCCAGTGGCACCTGCCGGGTCACGCCCTACGACGGCGTCCATGCCGAACTGGACCGCGAGCCGCTCACCGGGCCGGCGATCTGGTCCCCGGGGCAGCAGATCACCGTGGGCGGCACCCTGCTGGGCCTGGCGACCTACGAGCCGCCGGACGCGGCGCTGCACCCGTCCGAGGACGGCGTGGGGATCGACTTCAACCGGCCGCCCCGGCTGCTGCTGCCCAGGCGGCAGACCCGTTTCCAGCTGCCGCAGCCGCCGGGGCGCCCGGAACGGCGCCCCGTGCCGATCCTGATGGCCGTCATGCCGGTGCTGCTCGGCGTGGCCATGGCCTACTTCATTCACCAGGTCTACATGCTGGCCATGTGCCTGCTCAGCCCCGTCATGCTGATCGGCAGCCACATCAGCGACCGCCGGCACGGCCGTAAGTCCCATGCGCAGCAGGTGGCCGCGTACGCCGAGCACAGGGCACGGATCGAGGAGGACGCGCGGGAGGCTCTGGACGAGGAGCGGGTGCGGCGCCGCACCGACTGCCCAGACCCCGCCGTGGTCCTGACGATCGCCTCCGGCCCCCGCCGCCGATTGTGGGAGCGGCGCCGGACCGATCCGGACTACCTGCTGCTCCGGGCCGGCACCGCGGACCTGCCGTCGGCGGTGGAGCTGATCGACCCTGCCCAGGACGAGCACCGGCGGCGCGTCGTGTGGAACATCCCGGACGCCCCGGTCACGGTCCCGCTGCGCGAGCGGGGCGTGCTGGGCGTCGCCGGCCCCGGTGACGCGCCCCGCGCGATCGGCCGCTGGCTGGTCGCGCAGGCCGCGACCCTGCACAGCCCGAACGATCTGCAGATCTACGTGCTGACAGACTCATCGGGCCGGGCGAGCTGGGAGTGGGCGAAGTGGCTGCCGCACTGCCGACCCGACGGCGGCCAGGGGCCGACCGGCCCGTTCGCCCTGATCGGCAACGACGCCGAGACCGTGGCGGCGCGCATCGCCGAGCTGCTCGCCGTGGTCACCGCGCGGCAGCGGGCCATGCGCGAGTCCGGGCAGGACGAGGGGCTGTTCCGGCAGGGCGACATCCTGGTCGTCTTCGATGGGTCACGCAAGCTGCGCTCGCTGCCGGGCACGGTCCAGGTCCTGCGCGAGGGCCCGCAGGTTGGCGTCTACGCGATCTGCCTGGACGCCGACGAGCGCCTGCTGCCCGCCGAGTGCCAGGCCGTCACCACGGCCGAGGCGGACGGCCTGCGGGTGCGCCAGATGAGCGAGGAGACCATCGCCGGGGTCCGGCCCGATCATGTCGGCGCGGGCTGGTGCATGCGGCTGGCCCGGGGGATCTCGGCGGTCAGGGACGTCAGCGACGCCGACGACGGCGCCGGCCTGCCGGACTCCAGCCGGCTCCTCGACGTCCTCGGGCTCGAACCGCCGGATGCGGACGCGATCACGGCGCGCTGGAACGCCCGCGGGCGGTCGACCATGGCCATCGTGGGTGAGTCATACGACGGCTCGTTCGGCATCGATATCCGGCGCGACGGGCCGCACGGGCTGATCGCCGGCACCACCGGCTCGGGCAAATCCGAGCTGCTGCAGACGATCGTCGCCTCGCTGGCGGTCGCGAACCGGCCGGACGCGATGACGTTCGTGCTCGTCGACTACAAGGGCGGCAGCGCCTTCAAGGACTGCGTCCAGCTCCCGCACACGGTCGGCATGGTCACCGACCTCGACGCCCACCTGGTGGAACGCGCGCTCGTGTCGCTGTCCGCCGAGCTGACCCGCCGCGAGCACATCCTCGCGGCGGCCGGGGCCAAGGACATCGAGGACTACACCAGCCTGCAGGAACGGGACGGGGGCCGGCACGGCCTGCAGCCGCTGCCCCGGCTGCTCATCGTCATCGACGAGTTCGCCTCGATGGTCCGTGAGCTGCCGGACTTCGTCGCCGGCCTGGTCAACATCGCCCAGCGCGGCCGGTCGCTCGGCATTCACCTCATCCTGGCCACGCAGCGGCCGTCGGGGGCAGTGTCGGCCGACATCCGCGCCAACACGAACCTGCGGATCGCGCTGCGCGTCACCGACCCGAACGAGAGCGCCGACGTGATCGAGGCGCCCGACGCGGCACACATCTCCAAGTCGACCCCGGGCCGCGCCTACGTTCGGCTTGGCCACGCCTCCCTGGTGCCATTTCAGGCCGGCCGGGTCGGAGGCCGACGGCCCGGCACCGGCCCGCCGGGGGGGGCCCAACCGTGGCTGGCCCCCGTCGACTGGGCCAGCGTGGGCCGCCCGGCGCCCCAGCCGCCCTCCCGCCAAGGCGAAGACGAGGAGATCACCGACCTCAAGGTGCTCGTGGACGCGATCCGGCGGGCCGCCGGCCGACTGCGGATCCCGCCGCAGCACAGCCCGTGGCTCCCAGCCCTGCCCGAGACCCTGCTGCTCGGCGACCTCATCGGGCGCGACTACCCGCCCGCCCGGGTCGCCGGCGGCGACCTGGTACCGTTCCCGTACGGCACCGACGACCTGCCCGCGACGCAGGAGCAGCGGCCCGCCGTCATCGACCTGGACAGGTTCGGCCACCTGATGGCTGCCGGGGCGCCGCGCAGTGGGCGGTCACAGCTCCTGCGCACCATCGCGGCGTCCGCGGCGATCACCCAGACCAGCGACGACGTGCACATCTACGGCATCGACTGCGGGAACGGCGCGCTGCTGCCGCTGGCCGACCTGCCGCACTGCGGGGCGGTGGTCACCCGCACCCAGACCGAACGGGCCGCCCGGCTGATCACCCGGCTGGGCCAGGAGGTCAGCCGCCGCCAGGATCTGCTTGCCGAGGGCGGCTTCGCCGACATCGGCGAGCAGCGCGCGGCCGCCGGCGCCGCGCCCGGCGCGGGCCAGAAACTCCCGCACATCCTGGTGTTGCTGGATCGCTGGGAGGGGTTCACCACCTCCCTCGGCGAGCTGGCGGGCGCCAGTCTTACCGATACGATCACGAAGATCCTCGGTGAGGGCGCGAGCGCCGGCGTCCACCTGGTGATGACCGGCGACCGGTCGCTCATCGCCGGCCGCATCGCCTCGATGACCGAAGACAAGCTTGCCTTCCGGCTGCCCGACCGGGACGACTACGCCATGATCGGGCTCCGGCCACGGGACATGCCCGACAGCGTGCCGGCCGGCCGCGCCTTCCGCAACGGCTCGGGAATCGAGACCCAGGTCGCCCTGGTGTCGGCGGACACCTCCGGGCCGGGACAGGCAGCGGCGATCCGCGAGATCGCGGCGGAGGCGGCGCGCCGCGACCAGGCGGTCCCCCGCCAGGCCCGCCCGTTCCGGGTGGACGTGCTGCCCGCCCGGATCACCTTCGACGAGGCCTGGGAACTGCGTGACCCAGAGGCGCCCGCCAGCCCGCTGTGGGCCATGGTCGGCGTCGGCGGCGACGAGCTCACCGCGCTCGGCCCGGACCTCGCCGACGGCATGCCGGTATTCATCGTCGGCGGCCCGGCCAAGTCCGGGCGCAGCACCGTCCTGGTCTCGATGGCCCGCTCGTTCCTGGCCGCCGGTACCCAGCTCATCATCGTGACGCCGCGCCCGTCGCCGCTGCGGGCGCTCGCCACCGCCCCCGGGGTCGTCCGCGCGTTCGAGGGACCAGTCCTGGAGGCCGGGGAACTGGCCGCGGCGATCGGCGAGTTCGCAGGCCACGGGGTGGTAGTGATCGATGACGCGGAACTGCACCGTGACTGCGATGCCGAAGCGGAGCTGAGCAAGCTGATCAGCTTCGGCGCCGACACCGGCCACGGGCTGGTCATCGGCGGTGACTCCGAGAACCTGGGCACCGGCTTCGGCGGCTGGCAGGTCGAGGCCAAACGGGCCCGCCGGGGCTGCCTGATCGCCCCGCAGACGCTTCCGGAAGGAGACCTGATCGGGGTCCGGCTGAATCACGGCCTGACCGGGGAACCGGTCCGGCCCGGCCGGGCCCTGCTCAACACCGGCGACGGCAACCTCGTCACCGTCACCGTTCCCATCGGCTGACGCCGGGGTGGCAAACTGTTGACAGTTGAGTGTGTAAGTATGAGCTGACTTGGCCGTAACGCCTTCCGCAACGCCACCGACCCGCGGCCCGACGCAAGCAGCTCATACCGCTGTTTCCTGCTGCCGTAGAAGCCGTGAACCCAGCGCGCCCCGTTTGCCGCCGCGCCAAGCACGGCAAGTTCGAGCAAGACAACGCCAACCGCACCAGCGATCACCGCGGCGACCGCGGCGCCCGGGTGGATATGCCCATGCCGGGTCGCAGAGATCGCGAGAGCTCCATCTATCGCCAGGCCGAACATCAGGATCATGAGCGGCCACAGCCAGTGCACGGACGCGCCGTGCACACGGTACAGGTATACGACGGTTAGCGCTGGCCCGATAATCCCGCCGACCATGATCTCGGCTAGGACGAAGGCCGGCCATAGTCCGGTCACGACGGCGCCGGTGCCGAGGAAAGCCAGCGGGACCAGTGCCGCCACCAGCCACCGCGACGGATTCAGCGGATTACTGTCCCGCATTGAGAAGGGCATTCACTTACGCTTGGCTTTGGCCTTGGCCAAGGCCTGAGCTACCAGCCGCTGGTTCTCCGCGCGGTCCTTGCTGCCGCCGATCAGGGTAAAGACGAATCCCACGACGGCGCATACCACCATTAGCACCCCGAACGTGACGGAGACGGCCATCGGCAAGTGGGCCACGCCGGTAGCGATGGATGCCGCCAACATTGCCAGACCCACTCCGAGCATGCCCAGCCCCGCCCGCAGCCAGCGAGATGACGGCGACCGATCCATATCATCACCATCCCATCGCCCTTATTGGCATGGCAAGCCGACCAGGTTCACCGAAGAGGGCGACTGGGCGGAGTCGGGCCGCTTCCAGTCGCTGATGCGCCCCCTGGACGACGTACCTTTCACCAGCTCCGGCCAGGCCCAGGCCGGGCTCACCGGGCAGGCACTGGCCGGGCAGCCTCCTGCTGGCGAGGTGATGGCCGCCCTCAGCGCCCGCCTGGCGAAGCCCCCTTACAGGCTGGTCGCCCACTCCGCCCACACCGAGGCCACTGTGATCGCCGGACAGCGCCAGCACTACCCGGAGCTGGCTGCCACCAGCCTGGGCGGAGTTCGTCGCCACTGCCTCCGCCGTCATCGGTTGGCTCGCCTTCGGCCTGACCTTGGCCCAGGCCATATTCGACGGCTTCGCCGCCGGGACGGGCAAGGAGTCGTGGACGGCGTTCGCCCTCGACGTGGTCTCGCTGGCGATCCTCGGCCTGGGTGACGGCCTCGGCCAGGTCGGGAAGTTCCTCCCCGAGGTGAAGGGCCTCCTGCCCAGGGTCCTTGAGCCGCTAGTCGAGGGCGCGGAAGACGCCGGGAAGGCTGTCGCCGCCGGGCGCGCCGGACGGGCGTTCATGGCCGATCAGGGCCTCCCCGGGTTCCTGTACTCGCTGGGCAGCCGATCGGGCCTGGTCGCCAGCGTTCTCGGCTGGGCCGGGCAGGGCGGCAAGCTCGCGGGCGCCATCGACGCCGCGACCGAGGCGAGCAAAGGCCTCGAGACGGTCCTCAAGGGGGCGGAGCCCGGCAACCTGGTCTCGCTGTTCTCTATGAGCGCCAGCGCCGCCGAAGACTGGTCGAAGCTATCCGTTCTCGGTGACAAGGTCCCGGGGGCGGTGCGGATCATCGTGCCCAAAGTGCTCGCGGGCGCCACCATCGGCCTGGAAGGCGGAGCCCAGTGGGGGTCATTTATCGGCGGCAACGCGTACAACATCTACTCGTGGACCCAGGGCGACGATTCCGCTGCGATCGATCAGACGATCGGGCAGTTCCGCCAGATGCTTAACCACGTGCCGGTGCGATGACGCGCGCCACGTCGGGCGACCGGGCGTCCTGGCCCGGTCCAGGGACTGGCGCGGACCGGACGGCGGCCTTGCCCCCGCGCGATTTCGCCGTCTTGCTGCCGCCCGGCTGGGCGCGGATCCCGCTGGATGCCCGCGAGAACGCACGCGCTGCCGCCATCGCCGCACAGAAGACCTCCGGCCTGTCCGAGCCTGAGCGGTCCCAGGTGCGGGACAAGCTGGCCCGGATGATCCGCTCTGCCCTCCGGGAGGCCCGGTCCGCTGGCGGGATCGACGTCCTGCTCAGCCTCGCCGAGCGCGACGGCATACCGCTCGCCGCGTCCTGCCTGATCAGCTACCTGGACCAGGGCCAGGAAGTGCCGCTGGACATGCTGACCGCCGATCTGGCCGCGAAGGGCGGCAGCGCCGAGCTCACCAAGCTCGCCGCCGACATTCCCGCGGTCCGGCGGCGGTACGCGGAAGACGGCATAACCAGGGTGGACTACTTCCTGCCCATACCGGGCCGTCCGACCGGGTTCCTGGTCATGGCGTTCGGGACGCCCATGGAGCCGCTGGCCGACGCGCTCGTGTTCCTCTTCGACGCGATCGCGCAGTCGCTAAGGTGGCTGTCATGAGTGCGGGGCAACCATTCCGGCTGCCGCCCCTCGTCGTGGAATACAACCAGCTCTGGGTCCAGGCCGATGTCAGCGGCAAGGGCGACAGCAGGTCGTGGGCCCAGCGGGCCGCCGCCGAACTCCTGTCCCGGCCGCAGTGGGCCGCCTGCCAGACTCCCGGGGGCGAGAAGCAGCTCACCGCCCTTATGGAGCGTGCCGCGGGCATCGCCCGCAAGCAGCAAGGCGCCTCCATGGGGTTCATCCTCATCCCCTCCCCCGAGGAGGGGGTCAAGGGCATGGCCGCATTCTGTCCCGTGGACATCGCGGGCCGGAATGCCGGCGAGGCATGGGAGGATCTGCTCGCTGAGCTCGCCCCGCCGCTCCCCGGTGACTACCCGCCCGAGGTTACCCCCATGGAGACCAAGGCAGGCGAATGCCGCCGCCTCCGGTTGCGCTACGCTTCCGGCGAGGGACCCGAGCGCCCGGTCGGCGAGCACGTCGGCTACCTGTGGGTCTTTGAGGACTACGGTGCCGCGATCATGATGACGATGTCGTTCGCCAGCCTCCTCGAAGCCGCCCGCTGGCTGCCTGCCCTCGACCAGCTAGCCTCGGATGCCTGGCTGCAGCGCGACCCGGGAAAGGGCGAGCCGAGTTGACCGCGAGCGGCGTCATCGAGATCCGGGCGGTCCGCCCGGACGGCGAGCTGCACCCGCAGGAGTCCGCAACCCTGGCCAACTGGCGTCTCGTGGCCGACCCGGCTAGCGGAACCCTGACCCTGTCCGGGGATGGGGTCCTTGGCCGCGGCAAGCCGCAGGTCTTCCCGCTCCCCTCGACCGGGCGTGCAGACGCCGTCACCACGGTCTGCCTGGCCACGCATCATTGGCAGATCAGGCCAAAGTCCGGCTCCACCTCGCGCATGCTTCTCCTCGACCGTGAAGGCCGGCTGGCCGGGGCGGGCATGCCCCGGGACCAGCCGCAGGCGCTGCGGCTCTTCCCGCCCGAAGTGTTCGATCCGCTCAAGATCGTCGGCATCCGCGTCGTCAGCGAGTGGTACGACACCGCGCAGGCGCTCGAGGACGCCCACCCCGGAGCGGCGGGCAAGGTGGCGCTAACGGGCGCGAACCGGCGCAAGACCGCCGCGATCGGACTGACCGCCGCGCTGGCGATCCTCATCGTCATAGTCGTGGCCGTCTACTTCACATCGCACTGACGACGCTCGCCGTCAGAGGCCGCGGACCCGAGAGCCGGGTAACCCCCGTTTAAAGGGCTTTCGACACTGGGCTCCGGCCCCGTTTCCAGGCCAGACCGCCAGCCTGCTACCGGGCTCCCTGGCAACTACCCGGACCGGACTTGCACCGGCAGGCGACGACGAGCTTCTGATCAGGTCATGACCTGGACAATCACCTCCTGATGCGCTGGGCGCGCGTAACTTCGGCCTAAAACAGCTCGGGTTAACGGAGAACACCCTGGTCCATCCAGGTCCGCTGCCATGCCCCGTCTCCCTGACCGATCGCTGGCACACCGGGTGATTGCCGGGCACATCGGCTGATCGCTGGCACATCCGGCGTGATCATTGGTATCTAGATCACGTAGGGGGTGTCAAGCTGGTTCACGCCAGTGCGATCACCCCGTTACCAGACACGGCTGGGACGCCAGCCTCAGCTGGACAGGCCGTCGCCCCGGGGAAGCCGGTCCTGTGCGTCACGGACAAGACGCTCGGCCCGCCTGATCTTGCCCAGCGCCGCGAGGCACTGCGCGAGCCGGACCAGGTTGACCACGATGATCACCGGAATCAGGAAGACGACGGCGCCGTGATAGGCGTTATGGGCCGCCGCCAGCAGCGTGGCGATAAGGACCGCGACGATGAGCACACCCGAGATGACCGCCCAGCGCAGCGCTCGCCTCCGCTGCCTGCGGCACTCGGCCAGGATGCCCGCGCCCTGCACGCCTTGTCCGCCTGCCGGGGCCCGGCTGCCCCGCGCACCCGGCTGGGGCTGGCCGCCCTGTCCGCCTCGCGCGCCCTGCAACGTCGTCGCCTCAGAGGGCGCGAAGCACGAGCAGCGCCATGTCGTCGGCGCGCGGACCGGTCCCGAAGTCTTCGGCCGCCCGCTGGATCCGCGCCGCGACGGCGCCCGCGTTCAGGCCGCCGCACTGGGCGAGCATCCTGGCCAGGCCGTCGTCGTCATCGAGCAGGCGGTGGGAGTCCCGCCGCTCGGTGATGCCGTCGGTCACGCACAGCAGCAGGTCTCCCGGGCTCATCTCCACGGTCTGGGCGGTGAACGACAGATCTCCCATCACCCCGAGCAGGGGCTGCGGCTCGGCGGCCGGCTGCGGGAGCAGGCCGGCTGCCGAGGCGGCGGCCCTGCGGTCCCGCGCGACCGCATCTTCCGCGCGGAGCAGCAGCGGCAGCGGGTGGCCCGCGGAGACGAGCGACAGGCGGACGGCCGGCGGACGGGCCCGGTCTGGCACCGCCCCGTCTGGCGCGGTGCCGGACGGGGCGCAGTCACCGGGAACCGTGATCTCACCGTGCAGCAGCGTGATGAACCGCGCCCTCGGGCCCTCTTCGAGGATGAGCTGGTTCAGCCGGCCGACGACATCGGCGACGTCATGGCCTTCCCTGGCGAGGATGCGCAGCGCATGCCGGGCCAGGCCGGTGACGGCCGCCGCTTCCGGGCCGGTGCCGCAGACGTCGCCGATCGCGAACCGCCACCGGTTCTCCCCGGCGGGAAACACGTCGTAGAAGTCGCCGCCGACCTCGTTGCCCTCCCCGGCGACCTCATGCGCCACCGCCAGGTCCACGCCGGGAATCTGCGGCAGCTCCGGCGGCAGGAGGCTGCGCTGCAGCGCCTGACTGGTCAGCTGCTGCTGCTCGTACAGCCGCGCGTTGTCGAGGGCGAGCGCGGCGCGCCGGGCCAGATCCTCCGCCAGCTCGAGCGCTTCCCTCGAAAGCCTGTCACCGCGCGGGCGGCCGATGACAACCATGCCGAGGCTGCGCCCGCGCGCGTTGAGCGGGAAGCACCAGGCGGCGTCGGAAGCCAGGGCCACCGCTTCTTCGGTGAGGCCAGAGGCGGCCGGTACCGCCAGTGACCAGCTGCGGCCCGCCTCTGGCGCCTCCGGCGGGGCGGCGGCATCCAGCAGGGAGCCCAGCGGGTCGATGAGCGATTCGTTGGCATGCCATATGTAGGACGGCTGCAGCGCGCCGCTGTCATCCGCCAGCAGCACCGCGCACCAGGCCGCCAGCCGCGGGACAACGAGCTGGGCTATCAGCGAGATCGTCTTTTCCTGATCCAGGGTGCTCGCGAGCAGCTCGCTCGCCTCCGCGAGGAAGCCGATCCGGCCCCGCCGCTTCCGCTCGAGCTCGGACAGCCGCGCCCGCTCCAGGGACATCGCCACCCGGTCGGCAACGTCCTGCAGTTTGGCGGCGTCGTCGCCGTCGAACCGGTCCGGCGAGGCGGCGGCTGCTCCCAGGACGCCCGTCACCCTGCCGTCGACGAGGAACGGGACGGTCATCAGTGACCGTGCCACAGCCCCGTCGGCGAACACCGCAGGCACCGACGGCGCGAAGAGGTTCTCGGAGACACCGACCCCGGCGGCCGCGCGGACCCGCAGCTCACCGTCCTCGTCAGCAACGAGGGCGTAGGCGGCATCGGCGGTCACGACATCCCGTGCCGTCTCCACCGTGTGCCTGAGCAGCTCGTCGTAACTGAGCGTGCCGAGGTCCGGCCGCAGCCCTGCGATCTCGAGGGCATCCGCCGCGGCGGCGCCGGCTTTCCCCACGCCAGCGCCCGCACCGGCAGCGACAGTGCCAGTGCCAGCGCTCACCGCCGCCGGCGTCACCGGGTCCGGCATGGCCTCGTACAGGCCGGTGCCCGCCGTCACCTCGACGGGCGGCTCCGCCGCGGGTGACGCGGATCCGGTGAGCCCGCCGGCAGCCCCAGCGAACGGGCCGCCTGCCCTGCGGGAGGATGCCTCGTCCTCCGCCAGGCTCACCCGGAACCACACGGCCTTCGC
>DASQVO010000251.1:0-6211 GCA_035640715.1 Streptosporangiaceae bacterium | reverse complement strand
AAGCGGTAGCCACGCCTGATGAGGAAATCGATCACATTCACCTCAGCCCGGGGGTCGCGCCGCAGGTTCGCCACCGTCGCGGGCGAGGCCATATTCATGAACACCAGGTGATCGTCGTCGTAGACGAGCAACGACCCCTTCGGAGAGAGGTTCGGGGAGCCGTCCTCGCAGACTGTTGCCACGAACGCGAGCTTGGCGCTGCCGACAATTTTCCGCATGTCCTGCGTGATGATTCCCACCGTTACCCAGCCTTTCCCCCGTGCCGTGACTGCGTACTCGTACGAGCCGGGCTTTGACGACGCAGCCGGCTGCCGATAGCAGCATGACGTACCGGATGCCCGGTACAGCGCACAGCAATCGGTGCGTGACCGTACAGCCCCGTGCCCCGGCCCGTTTTCCAGGTCAGCGAGCTGGTCGCGACGCCGTGCCCGTTACGTACCTGACCCGCGCAACCCGTGCGGGCCAGGCGGCTCAGTCTGTGGCCGGGCCTGAGCTGAAGGCCGTGTCGAAACCTGCCGTCGGCGGTTCGTAGTCGAAGCCCCGCAGGAACTCCAGTGCGCTGGGCGCGCCGGCCAGCCGGTCCATCCCGGCGTCCTCCCATTCGACCGAGATCGGCCCCGCGTACCCGATCGCGTTCAGCATGCGGAAGACGTCCTCCCAGGCCACGTCGCCGTGGCCGGCGGAGACGAAATCCCAGCCGCGGCGCGGGTCACCCCAGGGCAGGTGAGAGCCGAGACGGCCGTTGCGGCCGTCGAGCCGCTTGCGTGCCTCCTTGCAGTCCACGTGGTAAATCCGGTCCCGGTACTCCCACAGGAAGGCGACGGGGTCCAGGTCCTGCCACACGAAATGGCTGGGGTCGAAGTTGAGGCCGAACGAGGGACGCCGGCCCACCGCCTCCAGCGCCCGCTGGGTCGTCCAGAAGTCATAGGCGATCTCGGTCGGGTGGACCTCGTGGGCGAAGTGCACGCCTTCGGCATCGAAGACGTCGAGGATGGGATTCCAGCGCCGCGCGAAGTCGGCGTACCCCTCCTCGATCATCGATTCCGGCGTGGGCGGGAACATCGCGACGGTGTGCCAGATCGATGATCCGGTGAAGCCCACGACCACCTCGACGCCGAAGGCGGCCGCGGCGCGGGCGGTGTCCGCCATCTCGGCGGCGGCCCGCTGGCGTACCCCTTCGGGGTCACCGTCCTGCCAGATCCGGCCGGGGAGGATGGCCCGGTGCCGCTCGTCGATCAGATCGCACACCGCCTGCCCGACGAGATGGTTCGAGATGGCCCAGCAGCGCAGGCCGTACTTATCCAGCAGGGCGTGCCGGCCGGCCAGGTAGCCGTCCTCCGCCAGCGCGCGGCCGACCTCGAAGTGGTCTCCCCAGCAGGCCAGTTCCAGCCCGTCGTATCCCCAGGAGCTGGCCAGCCGGCATACCTCTTCAAGTGGCAGGTCCGCCCACTGGCCGGTGAACAAGGTGAACGAATGCGGCATTTTTCCTCCCATGCGGGCTGGGCGCGGTGCGGCGCGCCGGTACCAGCGTCACTCCTGTACCGGCTGGGCAGGGCGCTGTGCGGCTGTACCGGTCCTGTCGCCGGCCGGCTGGACTGGGGTCCACGCGCTCGCGTTGGCCGCGCTGTCGATGACGGCCGCGAGAACCCGCTGCACCTGAAGGCCGTCGGCGAACGAGGGCTCAGGCCCGGTCCCGGCGGCGATGGCCGCCAGCAGGTCCCGTGCCTGGTGCACGAACGTGTGCTCCCAGCCGAGCGTGTGCCCGGGTGGCCACCACGCGTCAAGATACGGGTGCCCGGGTTCGGTGACCAGGATGCGGCGGAAACCCGCTGCCCAGGCGGGCTCGGTGTGGTCGTGAAACTGGAGCTCGTTCAGCCGCTCAAGGTCGAAGGACAGGCTGCCCCGTTCGCCGTTGAGCTCGACGCGGAGTGCGTTCTTGCGGCCTGCGGCGAACCGCGTGGCCTCGAACGAGGCCAGGGCGCCGGACGCGAGGCGCCCGGTGAACAGGGCCGCGTCGTCGACGGTGACCGTGCCGTGAGGTGCCTGCTGTCCCGGGATCCCGCCCGTCCCCGTCGTCCCGTCGGCCCCGGCTAGCGGGCGCTCGGTGACGAAGGTACGGGTCAGCCCGGACACGCCGGTCAGCGGCTCGCCGGCCAGGTACTGGGCGAGGTCGACCGCGTGCGCGCCGAGGTCGCCGAGGGCGCCGGAACCGGCCCGCTCGCGCTGCAGCCGCCAGGTCAGCGGGAACGACGGATCCACCAGCCAGTCCTGGAGGTAGGCCGCCCGGACATGGCGGAGCGTGCCGATGCGCCCGTCCCGGATCAGCTGCCGGGCCAGCGCGATGGCAGGGACGCGGCGGTAGTTGAAGCCGATCATCGCCTGCACGCCGCGCCGGGCCGCCCTGGCCGATGCCTCGCACATCGCCTCGGCTTCCGCCACGGTATTGGCAAGCGGCTTCTCGCACAGCACGTGCTTGCCCGCATCCAGCGCCGCGATGGCGATCTCGGCGTGCACGTCGCCGGGCGCGCAGATGTCGACGAGCTGCACGTCATCGCGGGCGATCAGCGCACGCCAGTCGGTTTCGGCTGACTGCCAGCCGTACCGCTCCGCTGCGGCGCGTGCTGCCCCGGCGTCGCGACCGGACAGTGCGGCCATCCTGGGCCGCAGCGGCACGTCGAAGACGCGGGCCACGGTCCGCCAGGCCTGCGAGTGGGCGGCGCCCATGAACGCGTACCCCACCATGCCGATGCCCAGTTCCGGCCGGGCCCCGGCAGGCCCGGTGATCCCGGCCGGGGACGGCCCGGACGCCAGCCCGGGCTGGGCCCGATCAGGAAGCGCCGGGTCAGGCGATGCTGCGGGCATGCGGATCCCAGTCCTCCGACAGTGGCTCTGCCATCGTGAACCCCGAATCCACCGGCTCAAACGCTGCGCTGGTAATGGACCGCTCGATGGCCACCATCACGTCGAGGACATGCAGCGCCATCTCGCCCGAGGCGCGGTGCGGCTCATCGGCCCGCAGGGCGCGCGCCATGTCGAGAACGCCGAGCCCGCGCCCTGCCGATGTGCCAGCCGGTTCCACCACCTCCCAGCCGTCGCCGCCGAGCCGGTGTATCCGTATCTCGCCGTCGAACCTGTTCGGATCGGGCACGGCCATCGTGGCCTCCGTTCCGGTGATCTCCACGAAGCCCTGACGGCGCAGCGGTGAGTCGAAGCTGAGCAGCAGGGACGCCGCCCCTCCCCCGGTGTACTCGATCAGTGTGCCGACATGGGTGGGCACCTCGACGGCGAACTCGGTTCCGGCCTTCGGGCCCGAGCCGATCACCCGGGTCGTGAGGGCCTGCCGGCCGATCGCAACGACCCTGGAGGCCGGGCCGAACACGGCGGCCAGCGCCGACAGGTAATAGGGCCCGATGTCGAACAGCGGGCCCGCGCCGAGCTGGAACAGGAACTCCGGGCTCGGATGCCAGCTCTCCGGGCCCGGGCTCTGCATGAGGGCCAGCGCGGTCTGCGGGGTCCCGATCGCGCCCGCCTGGATCAGCCGCCGCGCGGTCTGCAGCCCGGCGCCGAGGACGGTGTCGGGCGCACAGCCGACCCGGACCCCGGCCCGGCGGGCCTGCTCCAGCAGGGCGCGGCCAGTGGCTGGGTCGGTCGTCAGCGGTTTCTCGTTCCAGACGTGCTTGCCGGCGGCGATGGCGGCGGCGGCCACCTCAGCGTGCGCGGCCGGCACGGTCAGGTTGACGACAAGCTCCACGCCGGGATGTTCCAGCGCCTGTGCCAGGGTGCCTGCTGCGGGGACGCCGTAGGCGGCGGCCTGGCTCTTGGCCCGCTCCAGGTCGAGGTCGGCGCAGAACAGCACCTGCAGATCGGGGAACGAGGTCAGGTTGGGCAGGTACTGGTTGCTGATCGTGCCGCATCCGGCGACGGCCACGCCGAGCGGGGCGGCCGCCGTCATCACCGGCTCCCGGCCGGGCCCGCCGGGGCAGATGGGGCCGGGCCCTCCGGGGGCGCTGGGACGGCCCGGCCGCCCAGCCCTTTACTGGCCAGCCAGGTGATGCTCTCGGCCACGGCCTCCATCATGTCCGTCGCGCAGTCATCCAGTTCGACGACGTTCCACTCGACGGAGGGACTCGCCGTGAGGATCTCCGCGACCGGCATCTTGCCCGTCCCGACGGCGGTCATCGGATCGGTCTTCGTCACAGGGCCGTCCTTGACGTGCAGGTAGCGGACGCGCTCACCCAGGCGGCGCAGCAAATCGGGCACTGGCTGGCCGCCAACGGCCGCCCAGTATGTGTCCACCTCCAGCAGCACGGCCGGGTCAAGCTGGTCCGCCAGTATCTCCAGGGCCGGGCGGCCGCCGACCAGCGACGAGAGCTCAAAGTCGTGGTTGTGGTAGCCAAGCCGCAGCCCGCGGCCGGCCGCCTGCGCCGCGATGCCGTTCAGTTCCCGGGCGAGTTCACCCACACTGTCCGCGTCGGCGAAGCGCTCCGGCGGCATGTGCGGGACGATCACCGTGTCCGCCCCGACTGTGGCGATCCCGCTGAAGACGGCCTCGGCCTGCTCGCCGAACGGTCGCGCGTGCACGCTGCATACCGCGAGCCCGGCGGCGTCGATATCGGCCCGCAGCCCGTCCGGATCCGAGATCACGTCGTATGGCTCGACCGCCCCGTAGCCGAATCCGGCGATGCGCCGCAGGATGCCCGCGCGGTCGCCCGCCAGGTCCTCCCGGACGGTGTACAACTGCAGCGCTACGGGATTACTCATGCCCACCGTCCTTAGTCGCCCGGTATCTCCGCAAATATTTTTCGAAAACTTTCCGAATGCTTTCCCCTCACCGTAGGGCGGGTCATGGCCAGGGTCAATGACTGATGAAGGATAGTTTTCCCGGGAAGTGCCCGATGCGGGAATTGCCTGTATGTGAGCTACGCTAGGCGTCTGGCGGCTCGATTTTTCGAAAGGAGCGGCGATGCGGCGCGACGCTGGCCGCAGCACCCTCACCGGAATCGCAGCGGAGGCTGGCGTATCGGTTTCCACCGTGTCGAAGGTTCTCAACGGCCGCACCGACGTCGCCGCCCGGACCCGCGACCGGGTCGGCAGCCTGCTCCGCAGCAACGGCTACCGTGTCGCATCCGGGCTGCGCTTTGGTGCCGTGGACCTGCTGATCGGCTGCCTCCAGGGGCCGTGGGCGGAAGAGCTCATCCGGGGCGCCGTCGAAGCGGCGCGGGAGGCTGACCAGAGCATCATCGTCACGACCGTGGAAACTGACGCCGAGTTCGGCCACTGGCTCGACCGGGCGGCAGCGCGCGGCACCGGCGGTGTCCTGTCCGTGCTGCACCTGCCCAGTACCGCCGGACGGCGACGGCTGTCCGCTGCGGGCATCCCCCTCGTGGTCATCGACCCGCCGACCGAACCGGGAACCGGCATCCGTTCCGTCGGGACGACCAACTGGCAGGGCGGAATGGCCGCAACCCGCCACCTCGCCGAACTGGGCCACCGGAGGATCGCGGCGATCGGCGGCCCGGAACGATTCTGGTCGGCCAACGCGCGGCTCGACGGGTACCGGACGGCGCTGCTGCGATCCGGCCTCCCGGTCGATGAGGCCCTTATCGGCCGGGATGAGTTCAGCGATGTCGGCGGGAAAATCCAGGCTCTCCGCCTGCTGGACCTGCCCGAGCGGCCCACCGCGATCGTGGCCGGCAACGACAACCAGGCGTTCGGCGTGCTGCAGGCACTCGGCGAGCGCGGCCTGCGCGCCCCCGATGACCTCAGTGTGGTGGGCTTCGACGACGTCCTCGCGACCTGGGCCACGCCGCCCCTCACCACCGTCCGCCAGCCGCTGGCGGCCATGGCCGCGGCCGGTTTCCGGATGCTCCGGATGGGCGCCGAGGGCAGCCCCGCCCAGCCCGAGCACGTTGAGCTGGCTACCACCCTCGTCGTCCGCGACAGCACGGCCCCGCCGCGATCCTAGCCCGGGGGGACGACCCGGTGTGCCCTGCCAAATGGCCAAAATGATCTTGGATGGCGGGTGCGGGCTCCGGCGCCGAGGTGTTGTGGTCGGCGCGGCGGTCGGCCAGCAGGTCCCCCCCGCTCATGAGGCTTGCGCGGAGGTGAGGTAGCGGGCCGCCGACTCGCGGATCGCCGCGGCGAATGCCGAGACGGCCGGGTGGTGGCGGGTTCCTTTCCGGTAAATGACGTGGGTGCGGCGACGGGCCAT
>DASQVO010000250.1:0-10316 GCA_035640715.1 Streptosporangiaceae bacterium | reverse complement strand
GCCAGGCCACCTTCGGTGAGGATCGCCGGGTGGATTCCGCGCGCGTACTCGCGCAACTCGTCATGCACGCTCGTCAGACCGGCAATCAGGCGGTCAAGCTCGGCGCCGAACTCGGGCGGCACCGCCGCCTGCGCCGCCCGGAGCTGCAGCACGAGCGAGACGAGCCGCTGCTGTGCCCCGTCGTGCGTCATCGGGAATCACTTGCGCCCACCTGGCCATGTCCACCCTGACACAATGCATCTCACCGGGAAGCATGCAATCATCAGCCACATAGGGAGCATAGGCGCGGTTACCGCATTTGGTATATCAATGACGTATTCCCTCATCGGTACGCCAATTTTCCACTGACCTCATTCGGCCCCTAGCGCACGCTGAAGCCCGGGGATAACGTCAACGCAGGAGCTGCCGCTCCTGCAGCCTGTGGAGGTGCCTGGTGGGAAAATACGACCCGTTGCGCGATTATCTCGCGGGTCAGCTCGTTGACGAAGTAAAGATGAGCTTCGCCGATATCGAGGAGCTTGTCGGTCCGCTCCCCGCCTCAGCGCGCATTCACCGGGCCTGGTGGGCGAACGACTCCAAATCCGAAGCACTGGCGTGGCAGGCTGCTGGCTGGCGCGTCCAGTTCGTCGACCAGGCCGCCGAGCGGGTGATCTTCGCCCGCAGCAGCACCAGCAGACCACAACCCGCCGGGCAGACGGCAGCGCACCAGCACACCGAGAACCCCACGCAGAAGGCACCTGGCCCAGCGGTCACCCTGCCCCCGCCCAATGCCGGCCTGCCAGAGGCCACGATGCAGTCCTTCGTCGTCAGCTACCTGGTCAGCCAGGGCTGGCAGATCCAGCGGGTAGCGGACACCGCCAGCAGAGAGCCCAGCAGAGAGCAGGGCATCGACATCCTTGCCGCCCGTGACGGCCGCATCCTCGCCGTCGAGGTGAAAGGCTTCCCCGGCACGGCCTATGCGGACCCCCGCCGGCCCGGAGAGACGAAAACAGCCACGCCCGCTGCTCAGGCGAGGGTGTGGTTCGCCCAGGCGATCCTCAAGGCCATGCTCACCCGCAGCGACCATCCCGACTACGACTTCGCGATCGCCCTGCCCGACGCTCCCGCCTACCGCTCCCTGCACCAGCGGACCCGCACCAGCCTCGGCCACCTCGGCATCATCGTCATGTTCGTCACCACCGAGGGTCACGTCCACTGACCTTGACGCTCCTTACCACGGGACACAGCTACCGCGCCGTGACCTGGAAAGACGCCTCGCGGTTAGCTGACCCGGGCACGTATCGGGCAGATGATCAAGCGCTCAGAGCCAATCTGACGGCCCTGTCCGCGCTCCCCTCATCGCTTATCGCGCCGGTGCCCGAACGGGCCGCTTCGAGCGCTCAAAGCCGCCTGAACCCCTGGAAGATCACTGCGGCGCTAAATCTAGCTAGGTCCGTCCGGGGGCGGGGATGTCGGCCTGGGGGCCGCGGCGCTGGCAGGTCAGTGTGTAGGAGCCGACGCTGGCCACGAGCCGATCTCCGGTCAGCTTAACCGTGGCGTGGGCGCCGTTGTCGAAAGAGCCGATCGCGCCGGTCGCCAGCAGGACGGCTGGGTCGTGCCCGGCGTAGCCGGCCGCCGAGATGGTCAGGGCGCTGGTCGTGAAGCCATCGCTGGTGGTGCGGTAAGTCCCGCTGTGGAAATTGATGCTGTCGTTGGCGCCGAACTGCCCACCCGGCGAGAACTGCAAAGCGACCTGCATCCGTGCCGGAATGCTCGTTACCTTTCCGCCGTGGCTGATGGCGACGACCTGCCAGTCGTACCCAGTGAACCCGGGCGATACCGGCCTGGCTGACGTTGCCGGGCCGCATGCGGCTAGAGCCAGCGAGGTCAGGAAGATGCATACGCCGGCGAGCGGAAGGAACCGGGCACGGTGCCCCATGGGCATAGTCTGGCTCCGCCGCGCCGCGTTGTACAGGTGGCTGACCGCGTGGCCTGGCCGGGCGGGTAGAACGCGCGCCGGTACGCCTGTGTGTTCGTCACCTCTGCGGCAGTGAATGACAATTCGCAGCGTCCTCCCCGGCCATTTTCGCTTCCTACGGTGCGGCACACGCTGCCAACAATCGCGCGTTCGATAGCGCCACGACCAGGCATTCTGGCGGCGCCACCTACCGGCACAACTGGCCTTCCTCGGTGCACATCTCTCCCACCCGGACGCGCCGTCGGCCGGCTAAGCAAGGGCGCGTCCCGCAGTTCCAGTTGCTAGGAGGCGAGCCGGTCGAGATAGGCCCGCAGCATGGTCTTAAGCTCGCTGAGCAGGTCGGCCGCACCGCCGGGGCCGGCGCGGAATGCCTCCTGGGTCACGGCGTCGGCGGCGAGGAACGCGGCGTAGCAGGCCGTCGCGGCCGCCGTGTCGTCGGGAAGCAGGTGCTGCGCGACGAGGATGCGGTGCACGGCGGCGGCCATGACGCGCTTGTGCTCGCGGTCGGTCTCCCTGATCCGCTCGGTGAGGTGGGAACCGAACCACAGCGCGCGGAACCCTGGCTCCGAACGGTACAGATCGGCGAACGCGTCGACGAGGACGGTGACCGGATCGGGCCAGGTCTCGAGCCGTGCCCTGGCCGCGAACGAGTCCATCAGCGACCACGGCGACTTCGGCCTTTCCGCCGCCGACGAGTTCGCCGCGGCCGCTCCCACCGTGGCGGTGGACTGATGCACCGCGCCGAGGTCGTGGTGGCCGGAGCGGGCCTCGCCGGTCTGGTCGCCGCACGCGAACTGGTGGCCGAGGGAAAGGACGTGGTCGTGCTTGAGGCGCGCAACCGCGTCGGTGGCCGCACGGTGCACCACACCTAGGCGACGGCAGGGTAGTCGAGGCCCGCCCGCGTCACGGCACCCGCATCCGGCCCCCACCACCAGCATTCGAGCCGGCCCGCCGCGCTCAGGCGCGGACGGCGCCGAGGGTGAGGCCCTCGACGACCCGGCGCTGCGCGATCATGGCGACGACCAGGACCGGGATGACCGCGATCAGTGATCCGGCCATGAGCAGGTTGTAGGTGACCCGGCTGATCTGGCCCTCGAAGATGGTCAGCCCCTGCGAGATCATCATGAGCTTCTCGCTGCTGGTGACGACCAGCGGGAACAGGAAATTGTTCCAGTTCTGCAGGAAGGCGATGATCATGAACGCCGCGGTCATCGGCTGCGCCAGCGGGCAGTAGACGCGCAAGAAGATACGCCACTCGGACGCCCCGTCGATGCGCGCCGCCTCGCCGAGCTCGAGCGGCGCGCTGAGGAAGAACTGCCGGTACAGGAAGCAGCCGAGCGCGGAGGCCAGGTTCGGCACGATCAGCCCCTGGTAAGTGTTCACCCAGTTCACGTCCGCGAGCAACTGGACGACGGGGACAAGCACCACGGTGAACGGGATCATCAGCCCGCTCAGCACCACGTAGAAGAGCACCCGCTTGAGCGGGAAGTCGAACATCGCGAACGCGTACCCGGCCAGCATGCCGGTCACGATCTGGCCGGCCGTGGTGACCACGCTGAAGACCGCGGTATTGATGAAGAATCTGCCGAACGGAGCAGTGTTCCACGCCGCCGGCAAGTTGGACCACTGCAGGTGGGTGGGGATTAGCGGGGCGTCCGGGTTGATGATCTCGGCGTTTGTCTTCAGCGCGGCCGCGACCATCCACAGCAGCGGGAAGAGCACGACGAGCACCGACACGCCCACCAGGACATAGACGGCGATCCGGGCGCTCAGTCTCATCCGCACCGGTGCTTCACGCTCCTGTATATGTTCTGGCGGTTCTGGGGCTGCGGACCCGGCTGACCAGGGCCAGCTGCGTGATCGTGACGACGATCGAGATGCCGAACAAGATCACGGCCATCGCGTCGGCCAGCCCGATAGAGCCGCCGGCGCCTAGGCCGAACGCCTCCTGGTACACGTAGTACAGCGCGGTCTGCGTGGCGCCCTGCGGGCCGCCGTCAGTGAGCACGTAGATCTGGGTGAAGGTCTGCAGCCCGGTGAGCGTGGCGATGACAATGATCAGCGCGGTCTGGTGCCGCAGCAGCGGCCAGCGGACGTACCGCAGCCGCTGCCAGGCACCGGCCCCGTCCACGCTGGCCGCCTCGATCACGTCCCTGGGCAGCGCCTTCAGCGCCGCTAGGTAAAGCAGGACGACCTCGCCGAAGAACTGCCATGCGCCGAAACCGATGACCGCGAGCAGCGCCGTGGTCGGGGTGGAGAGGCTGACCTGGGGCAGGCCGAGGTCGGCGAAGACCCGGTTGAACAGGCCGGTGTCCGGCTGGAACAGGGTGAACCAGATGAACGCGGTCGCCACCGCGGGCACCACCATCGGGATGATGAAGAACGCACGCACCTGCTTCAGCCCGGGCAGCCGGACGTCAAGCAGCAGCGCGATGCAGAAGCCCGCCACCATGCACGCCGCGACGAAGCCGACCGTGAACACCGCCGTGACCACGAGCGCGTGGCCGCCGCCGGTGCTGAAGACCGCGCGATAGTTGGCCAGGCCGGCAAAGGTCAGGTTGGTGCCGAAGATGTTGCCGCGGTACAGGCTGCGCTGGAACACCATGACCAGCGGGACGACGGAGAAGATGACGGTCAGGCCCAGCACCGGCAGGACGAAGGCGTACGCGGTGCCCCACCGGCGGACCCTGCTGCCCGCCGGGCCGGACCGTGCGCCGCGCCGCGGGGCGGTACTGCCGCCCCGCGGCGCGATCGAGCTGCGCGGGCGAATCCAGGCGCTCAGGAGCCGGACCCGCCGCTGGCGATGGCCTGGTTGCCATCCGCCGCCGCCGTGGCCAGCGCCTGCGCCGGGGTCACGGTGCCCTTCAAGGCATCCTGGATCTCGGTCGCCAGGGCTAGCGAGATCTGCGTGTAGGCCGGCACCGTCGGCCGGGTCTGGCCGGTCTGCAGCTGGGTGGCGAAGGTCTGGTAGGTCGGCTGGCTGGCCGCCTCCTGCTTGACCGCGGCTTGCTGAAGCTGGTCCGGGGCGCTGGGCAGGCCGCCGTTCTCCGCGGTCAGGTAAGCGCCCTGCGCGGGCTGCGCGAGCCACTGGACGAACTGGATCGCCGCGTTCTGCGCCGCCGTGCCGCCCTGGGTGAACACGGTCGCCACACCGATGCCGATGTTGGCGGCCGAATGCCCGGAGGTGCCGGCCGGAACCAGCGCGACACCGTAGCGGAGCTTGGCCGTGTTGAACTCCGAGACTGCCCACTGGCCGTCGATGATCATCGACACCGCGTCGCTGGCGAAGGCGGGCGCGCCGTCGTCGCTGCCTGCCTCCGCGAAGCTCGTGGTCGGCGCGGCGTGGTCCTTTCGGACGAGGTCAACCCAGGTGGTCAGGGCGGCTACTCCAGCCGGGCTGTCGAAGGCCGTCTTGGCGCCGGAAGAGTTCAGGATCTGCCCGCCGTTAGCCCAGAGCAGGCCCTCCCATTCGTAGGAGATCCACTCAGCGGTCCCCCACGGGACGTAGAACCCGTAGTGGTGCTTGGCCGGGTCGGACAGCTTGATCGCGTCCGCCTCCAGCTGGGTCCAGGTGGCGGGCGGCGAGCTGATGCCAGCCTTGGCGAAGTCGGTCTTGTTATAGAAGAGCACGTAGTCGCCGACGCCGCCGAGCGCCATGCCGAGCTGCCGGCCCTTGTAGAACAGCGCGGACTTGATCCCCGGGTACAGCCCGCTGGTCTCGGACGCGAGCGGCCCGTTCAGGCTCACGACCTTGCCGCTCTCGGCGAGCAGCGGCAGCGCCGAGGGGTCCTGCCCGATGATGACGTTCGGCTCGGTGTTGGTCTTCAGCGCGGCCACTTCCTTAGCGGTGGTGTCGTCCGCGCTGGCAATGTACTGGCCCTGCACCTTGATGCTGGAGTGGGTGGCGTTGAAGTGCGAGTCCAGCCAGTTGATTTCGGCCTGACTGCTGGACGTCCAGTAGGTGATCGTGATCGGCTTCCCTGGGGACCCCGCGGACGGCCCCGACGACGAACTGCACGCCGCGGCGGTCAGCGCCAACCCGGTCACTGCCAGCAGGACCGTTCCCGCCGTCGTCGCCTGTCTGCGCATCAGGCCCTCCACTTCACAAGCGGTGTTCGAGGCACCAGGCCTCCACTTCACAAGCGATGACACCGTTTGGGGAAAGGTGCATTAAGGGTATTAAAGATAACTAGACTAATCGATCGTTATAAAAGTCTATAATATCGGTAGGTATACTGGTAAAGCTAGGGCGCCGGGGCGGCCAAGGCCCGTGCGGCGCTGAGCGATCCGACCAGGGGGTGCAGCGCGAACGCACGCAGAGCAGCGGCGGAGGAGCCGTCTATCGAGGCGGTGATGATGTCGCGCTCGCAGCTCTTCACCATGCACATGAGGCCAAGCTCATGAGCGGACGGGGGCCGTACCGTGACTGGGACCGCGCCGCTTTCGCCGACCTGGCATACGGTCTCGATCACCGCGTCCGGTGGGAGCGCGGGGACGGTTCCGTCGTTGAGCACATTCAGGATCAGCCGCGCTCGTGGCGCTGCACCGGTCAGGGCCGCCGCCAGGCCGACCGCGACCGATTCGTACCCGCCAGCCGCGACGTCGGCCGCGTCCCGCTCGCCGGCCCGTTCGCCCGTCCGCAGTTCAGCGAAGTAGCTGCGGTTGCGTTCATCGTTGGCGTCCGCCCACAGTCGCGCAGCATTGCCGGGGTCCGCCGCAGCCGCCGCATAGAACGCCTGCTGCTTCGCGCGGACATGCTCGCCGCGGGTCTGTCCTGCCGCCAGCACATCACGCAGCGCCTCATTCCGGGCGTAGTACCAGTACAGGTACTCGTTAGGGATCGCGCCGAGCGCCCGCAGCAGGTCCGCGCCGAACAGGCGGCCTTCCTCGATCATGCCCAGCCGCTCCGGATCGGCGAGCAGGCCGGGCAGCAGGTCGGTGCCATCGACGGTGAGCGCGCGCAGCCAGCCAAGGTGGTTCAGTCCCAGGTAGTCGACCGTTACCCGGTCGGCGACCTGGGCCAGCGAGTCGCCGGGATCGGCCCCTGCCGCGGCGCAGGTGCGGCGCACCAGCGCGATCGGGGAGTCGCAAACGCCGATCACCCTCGGGCCGAGGTCCTTTGCCATCACCTCGGTGACGATGCCCGCCGGGTTGGTCATCGAGATCACCCACGCGTCGCCGGCCAGTTCCGCGATGCGGCGCGCGATCGCGCCGACGACGGGCACCGCCCGCGCGGCATAGGACAGTCCGCCGGCCCCGACCGTCTCCTGCCCGAGCACGCCGTGCGCGAGCGCGGTCCGCTCGTCTCTTACCCGGCCGTCCAGGCCGCCGACCCGGAGCGCGGAAAAGATCAGGCCAGCGCCGCGCAGCGCGGTGCCGAGGTCCGTGGTCGTGCGCACCTGGTAACTTCGCGGCAGCTGGTATCCGGCCAGCACGTCGGCGATCACCTGGAGCCGGACGGGCGAGGTGTCGTACAGCACGACCTCGTCGACCGCCAGCTTGCTGCCGCGCAGTTCCTTGCAGATCAGTGGCACCCGGAACCCGCCGCCACCGAGAATGGTGACTCGCACGGCTCCGACCCTACCGGCCTGGTTCGCAGTGCTGGCTTGCAGTGCTGGCTTGCTGGGTGATCAGGCCTTCCGGACGGATGAGGTGAGATGGACGACACGTATGACCTATTCGTACACGGCACTGTTTTCTTCGATGTCGTCTTCACTGGGATGGGCTCCCTGCCCGTCCGCGGCACTGAGATCCAGGCCGACGGAATGGGATCGTGCCCGGGAGGCATCGCCAACCTGGCCATCGCGGCGAGCCGCCTGGGGGTGCACACGTCCCTGGCCGCCGCGTTCGGCGACGACGTGTACGGGGACTTCTGCTGGTCTACACTCACCGAGCAGGAGGGGGTGGACCTCACCTACTCGCGGCGGTTCTCCGACTGGCACTCGCCGGTGACCGTCTCGATGGTGGTCGAGCGGGACCGGGCGATGCTGACCCACATGCACCCGGCACCGGTCCCCACCAGCGAGCTGCTGGCCACCATCCCGCCCGCCCGGGCCGGCTTCGCGCACCTGGACGCCGAACCCCGTGAGTGGTTCGGCACCGCGTCGTCCAGTGGGATGCTGCTATTCGCCGACACCGGCTGGGACGGCGACGAGAAGTGGCCGCCGAGCGTGCTTGAGCAGCTGGAGCACTTCCACGCGTTCCTGCCGAACAGCGTCGAGGCGATGGCGTATACCCACGCCGACGACCCGCACGACGCGCTGCACGCGCTGGCCGACCGGGTGCCGGTCGCGGTGGTCACCTGCGGCGGGCAGGGGGCGATCGCGATCGACTCCACGACGGGTGAGCAGGAGTGGGCGCCCTCGCTCCCGGTGAACGCGCACGACCCCACCGGGGCCGGAGACGTCTTCGGGGCCGCCTTCGTGCTCGGCACCCTGCGTGAGTGGCCGTTGCGGCAGCGGCTGGCGTTCGCCAACCTGTGTGCCGCGCTCTCGGTCCAGTACGTAGGCGGCTCGCTGGCCGCGCCAGGCTGGGGTGACATCATCGACTGGCTGGCCGGGACCCGGGCCAAGGCCGCCGATGGCTCCAGCCACGCCGCCGAGCTTGCCGCGGCCTACGGGTTCGTCAGCGACGTGCTGCCCGAATCTGGCCGGATCTCGGTCCGCCGCGCCCGCGCGACGATCGCCCGCACCTCTGACGCCTAGCCTCGGCCCTACGACCTGACTCGCTGCCATCCCGGCCAGGCCCGTACCGCCTGCCAGCCCAGAACTTGCTGCCGCAACCCCGCCCGGACTCAGCCCTCCGACTTTTTCAGGTCGAAGTAGCTCGGGCATCTTCGCCACGAGATCAGCGATCGGGCCGTGGAGCTCGCCCTGACGTACGTTCCTGCATCTCGACGCGTGCTCGATGTAGGCTGCGGCACCGGGGTACGTCCTTCGGCAGCTCGCCAATCGCTTGCCCGCCACCATCGAGTTCGCCGGCATTGACCCGGCACCGGAAATGGTCAGAATCGCCACCGCGTCCGCGGCTGACGAGCGGCTGCGTTTCCCTCGGCGGCGTCGCCGAACGGCTTCCTTTCAACGACGACGCCTTTGACCTGATAATCAGCACCACTTCCTTCGACCACTGGACGGATCAGCAGCAAGGACTTACCGAATGCGCCAGGGTGCTGGTGCCGGGCGGCCGCCTCGTCCTCACCGACCTCTTCTCGGCATGCTTGTGGCCGACACTGGTGAGCAGTCGCCGGTCCAAGGCCCGCACCAAGGCACGCGCTACCCGGCTGCTTACCGGGGCCGGACTCCACTCGCTGCAATGGCACGCTCTGTACGCATTCATCATCCAGACGGTGACGGCCACAAAGTAGGTGCTCCGGCCGTTACCTCGCGCGAGCGCGCTCTTCTGCCGATGTGAGGACGTTTCAAACAACCCCGGTCAAGACACGCTGGTCAATCGGACTCCACCCAGTGGATCCAAGGGGCGGACGTCAGTGCGCGTGGAATCGTGGCGCCCGATCTCACGAAGACACTTCCATAGGGAAGTATGGCCACTGCTATCTCGGGATTGACATCATCAATCCGGGCCACCCGAACTGATTGCGCCAGGTCGTGGGAATGATTAGTGTCATTGCAGGGCGGAAATATTCCTTTGCCGATCTCGTGCATGTGTGAGAGGGGAATCCGCCCCACCCTGTTGTACGGCGGGTGAGTCCTCAAGGATGTTCCGCCGTACACTTGCCCGAGGAACTTCAGTGCCGCGGTGCAGCTTGCAGCCGAGCCGCCGTCTCCTCCTCCGCCTGCTGCTCCTCCTGCCGTGCAAGCGGCGATTGCACCAGTCAGAACAGCTGCCCCGGCAAGTAGCCTGATCCCTTGAGTCATGGCGCCCATCGTCATCCTCCAACGCTCGGCTCGACCGTGACATTCTCCACACCTTCAGACGCGCGGGCCTCCTCGCTGGTTCAACCGCGCTGCACCGCGGCATCGCCCGCGACCGCGCCACCGAAGGCATCGAAGAAGCAACCCGCCTGCACCATGACCGCTACCACGCGGCCGAGAGGATCTACCTCGCTGAAGTCGGCCCGCAGGACCTGGCAGACATCATCGACAACCGTGACCTCGCAAACCCTCGCATCCTGAGTCACCGGCATACCTGACCGCCACAACCGCTCATGCCGCGACTGCGCCGCGAGGCGCTCTGTTATATCCCCGGTTCAGCCGGGAGGGACTCGAAGGGAGGTTCCTGGGTCTGATGGCTGACCTGGACGGGAAACCGGAAGGGGACAATAGCATGCCAGGAAAGTAACGGCTGTGCCCAGGCGTATGGGACGGCGCGTTACGGGACCCGTGTGATATGGCTAAAGCTG
>DASQVO010000249.1:0-3443 GCA_035640715.1 Streptosporangiaceae bacterium | reverse complement strand
GGCGATGTGCGCCACGCTGATATCCACGTCTGGCGGTTCACGCCCGTCGCCGGGAACGATGCTCTGCCACCAGCTCTCGGCCATCGGCGCTACCGCTTCCCTCCTGCCCGCGTTACCGCGCAGGCGGCCCATCCATCAGACACGATCATCGCGGGATGCCAGACCGCATCGTATCCCGCTGTTGCCGTCGGCGGCGCGGCGAACGTGGCGGCGGCTGGATCACAGTCAGGGCACGGCCGCCGGCGCACCGGGGAACGCGGAATGTCACACCGGATGCAATCACCTGCAGGTCGTCTGGAATCGGCAGACGCCGGGTGCTGAGAGCGCGCGGCGTGGACCCAGGAGAAGGGATGACCGGCGGTTGAATTGCCAGAAACCCGCGCATAGCCCTGCGCCTCAGAATGGCTGCTTTGCCTGCATGCAGGAGGCCGGGGCGGATCTAACGGCGCTTCGGGACCGCGACCGGGGTTTGGTCAGCAAGCGATCCCGCCGTGGGCGGGCCACACGCGCTGCGGCTCGGCGCACCGCGATGGAGCATGTAAGCGCCCTCGCCGGACTGCACCTGAAGGGGACGCCGGCGACCTCGCGGTCACCTTCCCCGCCTGGACGGCTGATCGGCCAGGACGCGCTCGCCGCTCACGCCCACAGGCAGCCCTCCCGTCAGCAGCCGGCGGGCTGGGCATCGAGAGGTTGGCAGGCCCTGGCCTGGGCGGGATGCGGCGTCGGCCCCGCGTCCCCGCAGACCGCAGGCACAGGGGCGCTGACACAGCATTCCGGACCTGCCAGCACCGCAGGGTGTACATTCCGGACCTGACCCATCTGTCACACGCGTCTCTAGCGTGGTCAGGGCTCCCTGCCCTTACCAGCACGGACGTAGCGAAGCCAACTGCAGCTCATCGCCCGCAAATAGTCCCCTCAATGCCATGGATGGAGAACCAGTCAATGCTTTGGACGGAGAACCTGATGGATCAGCGGTCACCGCAGCGTTCAAGGAGAGGAACCCACGTGCGCCGTGTATTGATAGCAGCGGTCACTGCCGTTGCCGTTCCTGCTGCCGCCGCGATCACCGGCTGCGGCGCGTCGGGCGGATCCCATTCCGCCAGGGCAACGGCCCCGACGGCCCCGCCATCGGTGATCACGAAGCAGCAGGCACAGAAGGTGCTCAGCCAGTACACCGCCGTGAACAACCGGTCTAACCAGCTCCGCAACCCCAGTTACCTCGCCACCTACGAAGCGGGGTCCAGCTATCAGCTCGACGCCGGCTCCTACCGGTGGACGAAGTCCACCGACCCGGCGAACCACAACTACTCCGCGGCCAGCTTCCTCCATCCGGTCTTCTACATCCCGCAGCAGCTCCACTATCCGGCGTGGTTTGCGGTCCGCGCCTGGCAGCAGGATGCGAAAAAGCCAAGCAGCGGCCCGGCCGGCAAGTACATCTACCTGATCTTCACCCGTTCGTCGGCCAAGGCGAAGTGGATGCAGGTCTTTGAACCGTTCGCGCTGAGCGGCGCGAAGCTCCCGCAGGTCGCCACCGACGCGAACGGATTCGCGGAACCCGTCACGGCGGCGGACGCACAACGGCTGGCGATCACCCCTGGAAAGCTCCCGTCGCAGGACGTCAACTACCTCAACTACGGCTTCTACAACCAGATGATGACGCAGCAACTCAAGCTGCGTGGCCTGAAGCCCAAGAAGTCCCTAGCCAAGCCCGTCCGCTTCGCCAGCGCCCAGGCGAACCTCGTGGACGTGCAGGACCAGCAGTTTTATCACAAGACGATGCCGCAGGGATCGACCCAGAACGATCTGTACGCCACCACATCTGACCCCATCTACGCGCTGCGCACCACCAATGGCGGCGCCTTGGTGTTCTACGACCTGACGGCGACCGTGACGCTGGGCGCCCCCTATGGCGGGGCAATGGGCCTGATGAGGATCGGGTTCGGCGGGTTCCTCAACGGCAAGGAGAAGCCGCAGGCGTCCTTCCAGCTCAACTTCGGCGACCAGTTCGCGGTCTATGAGCCGCCCGGCAAGCCGGCCCGGCCCACTGTCGTGGCGGACAACTCCGACCCGGTATCCGTCCAGTGCGGCGGCGGCCCTTGCGGCCAGTAGGGCCGCAAGGGGCCGACTGGATTAGCGCGGGTTGTGATCATCTACCGGATTCCGGGCTGTTCGATACCGGCAGCACCGGCACCTTCACGCTGACGGCCAGCCTGGATCTGGCAGCGCAGCCGTCGTGCTGCTGACCTGGGCCACGCTGAAGCCGGGAGGCAGGCTCGCCGCGATGGCCGGTGCGATCGTGCGGACTGTGCGGGTCGCCTCCGGCTAAGTGAGTGTTTGATAAATGGGCTGGTTGGGCGAGGCGGCGGGCCATAAGGGCGGTCATGGCCCACAAGATCATGGCTTCGTGGCTGGCGGGGAGGCGTTCGTAGTCGCGGACGGTGCGGCGGTGCTTGCTGATCCAGGCGAAGGTCCGTTCCACGACCCAGCGGCGGGGCAGGACCTCGAAGGCGTGCGGGTTGCGCCTGGCGACGATCTGGATTCTCATCTTCAGGGCCGCGGCCCAGGCGGTGAGCTTGCCGGTGTAGACGGCGTCGGCCCAGACCAGGCGGATGCGGCGGCAGGCCCGGCGCAGGTTCCACAAAAGCGGCCGGGCACCGTCGCGGTCCTGGACGGACGCGGCGATGATCACCACGGCCAGCAGCAGGCCCATCGCGTCCACGGCGATGTGCCGCTTGCGGCCGTTCACTTTTTTCGCGTTATCCCACCCTCGGGTGGCCTTCGGCACGGTGCCGGCGGCGCGGACCGACTGGGAGTCGATCACCGCCGCGGTCGGCTCGGGCTCCCGCCCGGCCGCGGCCCGGGCCCGGGCGCGCAGCCCATCGTGCAGCCGGGCCAGCGTGCCGTCATCGCGCCAGGCCGCGAAGTACCCGTACACCGTCCGCCACGGCGGGAAATCGGCGGGCAGGTACCGCCAGGCGCACCCGGTCCGGTCCACGTACAAGATGCCCTCTACGATCCGGCGCAGCGGCCAGATACGCGGCCTGCCCCGCCGCCCGGGCACCTCCGGCGGCAGGTACGGGACGATGACCTGCCACTGGGCATCGGTCAGGTCGCTGGGATAGCCCCTGGCCCGCTCTCCGGCCCGCGCATACCCTGGGCACGCGCGGGCCCTGGTGTCTTCTTGGTCTTCACACATCGGGAACACGGGGCCTGCGCCCGCCGATCTCAGCAGGACCAGCACGCCGCCAACCTGGGCACGGCCCCGCCACCACCAGGCACTCGGGCATTTATCAAACACTCACTTACGCCGACGCCTTCGAAGCTTCCCAGGAGTGGGCCGCGACCGCAGGCGCGATGAGCGTGCATGCGTACGACGCACGAGAGACCATACTCGGCCAGGGCACGCTCGCCTTGGAACTCACCGAGCAGGCCGATGCTGTCGA
>DASQVO010000248.1:0-2757 GCA_035640715.1 Streptosporangiaceae bacterium | reverse complement strand
GTCGAGAACCGCCTCATCGTCGTCGCTGGCGAAGGCGAGCACCGACATCGCCGAGTACGGCGACCCGCCCCCCGCGCGCGCAGTGAACTCGCGGCGGTACTGGCGCAGCGCCTCGAATGCAAGCTCGGGGCTCATGTGATGAGCGAACACGGCACTCATCCCATTGAGTGCGGCGAAGCGCGGCCCGTAGGGGCTCGAGCCCAGCACAAACAGCTCTGGCCGCTCGCCGACGACCGGCGCGGCCACCAGGCCGGCGTAGGGGTGCCCGGCTGGGAAACCGTCGCCGAGAAACGCCAGCAGTTCGCTGACCTGCCCGGGGAACTCAGCTGCCGGGTCGGTCGCCATACCCCGGCGCAGGACGTGCGCCGTCAACGGGTCGGTACCCGGCGCCCGGCCGAGTGCGAGGTCAATGCGGCCGGGGCAGGCGGCCAGCAGCGTCCGGAACGTCTCGGCAACCTTGAGCGGCGCGTGGTTCGGCAGCATGATTCCCGCGGCGCCGACCCGGATCCGTGACGTGAGCGCGCCGATGTGCGCGGTCAGGATCTCAGGAGCGCTGCAGGCCAGGCTGGTCATATTGTGGTGCTCGGAGACCCAGTAACGCCGGTATCCGGCCGCCTCGACAGCCTTGGCGATCCTCACGGCACCGGCGATCGACGCGGTTGCGCTCTCGCCATACTCGATCCCGACGAAATCCAGCACCGCCAGCGGAAGCGATTCATCAACGGCGTTCATCGATTGGGCCAACGTAGCCGCTACAGGGCCGCATTCCCGCCCAGGCCGATGCCGTGTGCGAGCATCGGTGTGACGCTTAACACCTTCAAACGCCGAATGCGAAGTGACCGATGATGAACCATCCGCTCATCGATGTTCCCGGCATGAACAACATGCTGGAAGCCGCCGATCCTTCTCCCGTAGTACTGGACATCCGGTGGTCTCTGGAGACCGGTGGAGATTACGGCTCCTACGCACGCGGGCACATACCCGGCGCGCGCTTCCTGCACATGGAGCGGGACCTGGCCAGCACACCGGGGGACGCCGGACGGCATCCGCTGCCCGACGCGGCGGACTTCGCCGCGGCGATGCGCCGCGCCGGTGTCGATAACGACTCGGTCGTGGTGTGCTACGACGCGGGGCCAGGCATGTCCGCCGCCCGGGCATGGTGGCTGCTGCGTTATTTCGGGCACCGCGCGGTCTACGTGCTCGACGGCGGCCTAGCCGCGTGGACGCGGGCCGGCCTCCCGGTCACGACTGCTGAACCGGCGGTGCAGGCAGGGAAGTTCACGATCGGTGAGTCACTCGCCCCCACGGTCGACGCCGGCGATGTTTTCGCTGCGGCCCGGGCAGGCATCCTGCTCGACGCCCGTAGTCGCGAACGATACCTCGGCCTGGCTGAGCCGGTGGACAAGGTCGCGGGGCACATCCCTGGTGCGGTGAGCGCGCCAACCCAGGAGAACATCGGGCCGGACGGCCTGTTCCGCCGGCCCGCCGACCTCAAGGCGCGTTTCGCCGCACTCGGAGTGCCGGAGGACCGGCCGATCACGGTGTACTGCGGGTCCGGCATCACCGCGGCTCACGAAGTCCTTGCCCTCGAGATAGCCGGTTACACCGCGGCCCTGTACCCAGGGTCGTGGTCGCACTGGATCAGCGACGACAGCCGCCCCGTCGAAACATCCGCATCCTGATCGACGTGGCCGGCCCGGCGGTGCAGCCCTAGTTCCTGGTGAATACAGCGTGAATGGTGACCGTGTTCTTCATCGAGAGCATGCCCAGCTGGTTGAAGCTGACCCCGAACTCTGACCGGTCGACGTGCACCGTTGCGTCCAGCGCGACCTCACCGTTACCGGCCAGGGTGACGGTCGCGGGGAAGGAGATCGGGCGGCTGGTCTCCCGCACGGTGAGGGTGCCGGAGACTGTCACGCCCTCACTGGCGGGTACGAGATTGTCCAGGGTAAACGTAATCGCGGGGTACTTTTCGGTCAGGAAGAAGTCATCGGAGCGAAGGTGGTCGTCGCGTTTCTTGTTCTTGGTGTCCAGCGACCCCGTCGCAAGCGCGATCCGGCCGGTCACCTCACCCGCCGGCGAGACCGTCCCGCCGCCCTCGATACTGCCGAAGACGCCCTTGACCGTGAGGAGCCCCCACACGCTCTTGCTCCGCAGCGCGGCAGTGGACCGTGCCGGGTCGAGTGCCCAGTTGCCGGCCAGCGAGCCGTTCTCCAGCTGTGCCCGCAGCGCTTCCGGGGTCTGCCCTGCTGATGTGGTCATGGCCGTCCTTCCTGTGAGGTGCGGTGGACATGCCAGCTCAAGATTTGGTTGGCACGTCCAAATAGTTTTGATTTCCCAACAATATATACTGCTGGTGACGGCGTCAAAGAACGATCGTCAAGGGACGATGCAGTGGCCGAAGAAACGAACGCCGGCGGGCACTCCGCCATATGCCTGCGCCTGATGCGCGTGTTCCCGCGCGTGGTGCGCGGGATGCGGCGCTACCAGGACCAGACCACGCCACAGACGGCCGCGCCGCTCGGCCCGCGGCACGTGGCCGCGCTGGAGCAGTTGCGCGACGGCCCGCTGAGCGTCGGCGCTCTCGCCGCCCGGCTCGGCTTGACACTCTCTACGGTCAGCGGCGTCCTCGCCGACCTGGACCGTGCGGGCTTCGTCGAGCGAACTGCCGATCAGGCAGACCGGCGGCGCACGATCGTCCAGATCACGCCGGGGGCCCGGATAGCCGTGCAGCAATGGCTGGATGGCGCAGCCGCG